>JALSJN010000067.1 GCA_026989335.1 Thiotrichaceae bacterium | reverse complement strand
TTAAGGAATGACTGATCAAGCCACTAATATTCTTAAAATTAGTGGCTTGATCAGTCATTCCTTTAGGAACGGGTGAAGCCAATATTTTTATGAGTAATCTGTAAAGCCAATCGCGATAGTGATCTATTCCACTATTTATCTTGATGAGATCAAAGTTTAAATAATGTTGGCGTGATTATCTGTTCTGTGGATAATGCTCTAATGTCTAGATTCAATACAATCGCCTGTGCTAAGAAATGTTTTGGTTTTTTGCCAGAAACAAAACTACTTGAGTGGTGGCCCGCATGGTGGATGATGCGCATTAAAGTGACCTCGCTTGAAAATAACTGGCGTAAAGTACGTATTACATTGCCTCTAACGTGGGTTTCAAAAAACATGGGTGGTGGAATGTTTGGTGGCTTTCAAGCTTCACTTGCCGATCCTATAGCGCCCTTGGCTTGCGGTAAAGTTTTTGATGATTACCATGTTTGGACACGTAAACTCAGTGTGGATTTTAGAGCGGTAGGAAACTCTGACTTGGAGCTTCGCTTCGACTTTCCTCCTGAAAAAGAAAAAGCTATTCGTCAAGAACTCGCTGAACGCGGGAGGAGCACCCCGGTATTTGAATACGGGCTTTACCGTGAAGATGGCACAATGTGTACACATATAGAGTGCGTCGTTGCTATTCGTAAAAAAGATTATGTGGCAGGCTCGGCTTCGACAAATGTGTGACAAAGATACCTTAGCATGAACTGGGTAATGAGTAAAATGACTAAAATTTCATTGCTTTACTTTGGAAAAACGTACTAATAACCCCTTGTTAACTTCAATTTTCCGCCTCAATTAGTAGTACTTTTAGTTTATTTTGCTTTCACTATTGCTCGTGCAAAGATTTCCAATCTAGAATAATAAAATGAACCGTTTCGTTAGCCGAGATACTTAGTCATACAATATTTTCACACACTAACTAATATGAATGTTTGAATGAGCCGCGATGCATGAAATGTATTTGCGCATTTAATGTTTAACTGACTTGTCAAAGTCACAATTTATAAGGGGTTGAAATGTCTGATCTTTTGAACCAACGTATCTGTTTTAATTTTTATCAAGGGTGGCGTGAAATCACGTCTTTTTATAAAGATGTTTATGGAAACGATATTACCCCGCAAAACGTTTATTTGTTACAACTGTGTCGTTTAAAAAAAGGCATTACGATAAAACAACTATCAGAAGGTTTGGGGCTGGATAGTTCTGCAGTTTCTACACTGGTCGCGAGGATGGAGAAAAAAGGTTTAATTTTACGTACGCATGGTGTTGAAGATAGGAGAACCGTGCTTGTTGAATTAACCCACGAAGGGCATGAATTGAAGGAGGATATGAACGCAAAATCTGACTTATTGGCAAGTTCAATGAGTATCAATATTACAGAAGAAGAATCGAAGGTGTTACAAAGTATTGTTATGAAGATAAAGCTTAATAGAGAGCCTATGGTGCGCTCGCAGACAAGAGTTTTTAATGATTAATGATTTTTTGTGTTAAGTCGTGACAAGTTGTACGGATAGTCAGTCATACTTGTATACACTATTTTCCTATAGACTAATGAGAAGAGAAAACTTCCGCTAATGAAATTTAATAGGTTGTTCTAGTTGCGCAGCCTTATAGCTTCTATCAAAAACCAATTCAATAGATAACTCATCCTTTTTTGAGTCACTAAAGTGCCCCTTTGCTTTTATCTGCTGTAATTCAGGTAAACGTTTCGCTAAGTAAGTACACATCGCAATGGCCGCTGAGTATTCATCTTTTAGCAGTAAATTAATTAAAGAGTTGGCCACAAACTGTGAGCGTTGAAGCGGGTTTGGAGATTCAATAAAATCATCACCTAAATGGATGCCTTGATCCATTTGGCTATCCATATTATCAAGGTATTGGCGCTGATGTCCGGGGACTGGTTTTTTACGATCAAATTCTAAGAGTGGTTCATCGTTTAGAATTACGTAGAACATATCTGTATTAATATCGGTTTTTGTTGCTTGTTCCATAGTGGTTAGAGTTCCTTAACCTAAGTCATCAAAGCCAGCTGCTTTATAAAGTTCTTTCGCCTTTTCAGTATCTTTTTCCACACCTTCGCCTTGTTCATACATCATTGCGAGCGTTGTTAAAGAGCCTTGAAGTCCTTGCTCAGCCGCCTTTTCAAACCATTCTACAGCCTTAATGGAATTTTTTTCAAGACATTCACCTTGCATATACATAAAGCCTAGGCCATGTTGTGCAATAGGGTAGCCTTGTTCTGCAGATGCTTTCATCATTTTTACGGCTTGCATGGGATTTTCAACGGTACCGAGACCATTTTGAAACATAATAGCCAGCATATGTTGTGCTTGCGCATTTTTTTCAGCAAGTGGCGATAGTAGTTTCATTGCTTGTGCAAAGTTCTTGGATTCAAAAGCGGCAAGACCACTTGAAAAAGTCACCTCTTCATCGTCTGTGAGGTGAGTGTTTGGTGTATTAGAGTCAGTCATATATGTATGTTATAGAATCAAAGGATTGGAAAGTATAGCATTTACGAGCAAGATGCAAAAAACCATTTATTATAAGTGTCATGGTTATGATGATGAAGGTTAGTAAAATAAACCGCTAGTCTGTGAAAAGTGATAAATATTTTCTGATCGTGTAAAATCATCATTGTGTGGCTGTTTAAAAAAGCAAGGTTTAGTTCGTTGTTATTCCTATCCGATTACTATTGAGTCTTATCATCGATAGTTTAATTAATCACCAAACAGTTGTTTTAATTTCAGGTTAGTATAACTTAACAATAATAATAAATTTCAAGGTTGAAAAATGTCAGGACTGTTAAAACAGAGTAATGCTAGGTTACCGTTAGAGAGGATTTCATCAGCGGATAACCCCTCGTTAGTAGCTTATAATCAAGCATCACCCATGATTCAAGGTGGATCACCTGTTAAAAAAGAAATGGGTTTGAGGGATATTTGGGGAATTATTGCCCGTCGTAAGTGGTCAATACTTTCTACGTTAGCTATAACTTTAGCGATCGCTATTTTATATACCTTAAGTACTCCTCCCTCTTATCGTGCTAATGCAGTTATTCAAATTGAGCGTGAAGGGACTTACCGAACAGATATTGGCGGAGTTAATAAAGGGGCTAGCTCTTTCGATGCGCTTAATGACCCATATTTCAGAACACGCTATGAAATGCTTAAAAGTCGTGTGATAGCAAAAGAAACTATTCAGGAATTGTCACTCTACGATAGCTTGATACCAAAGAAAAAAGAAGACGCATTTTCGCTCTCCTCATTTATTTCTTCAATATTGGCGTCTTTAAAAGCTATGCTAGGTTTTGATAAGGAGCCAAAACTAGCTGAGGGTGAAACACGTGTTGATTATGTCGGTGAGTTTCAAAAGAAAACATTAATTCAGCCTATAGCTGGAACCCACCTTGTAGAAGTAGTTTACGATGCGCCGGATGCTGAACTGGCTAAAAATATAGTGACATCCTTAATTAATAACTTCATAAAACGGCAAATTGAAACTAAAAGTGAGACGGGAGAGTACGCAAAAGGGTTTTTCTCAAAACAACTTGCTGAAGCCCGTGAGCGTTTGGCTAAGTCAGAATCCGCTTTACTGAAGTATTCCAATAAGCATGGAATACTTAGAGTAGACGATAAGCAATTGGTTAATCTTAAAAAGCTCGGTAATTTGGATAATGCGCTGGTTCAGGCTGAAATAAGCCGTATTAAAGCTGAAAGTTTATTTTCTCAAATGCAACAAACAGGCAGCGTCTCTGCTTTTTTAGGTAGCCCTGTTGTGGCAAGCTTAAAAGCCAGTTTAGTTAAGCTAGAAGGTGATTATCAGGAGATGTTAAAAACCTTTAAGCCGAACTACCCCAGCATGGTTAGTCTGCGCCAGCAAATAAATACCGTTAAAGGAAAGCTAGGTAGAGAGAGAACAGATATTCAGCGCTCGATGAAAGCAGATTATTTAGCGGCAAAACAACAAGAAAATAAAATAAAGAGAGAGCTTGGAAAATTTAATAGAAAAATGGGCAAGCTACAAAATAGCAGTTTAGATTATAATAATTTAAAGCGTGAAGTGGCGACAAATACAAAACTCTATAACAGCCTTCAAGCAAGTTTGGATAAGATTAACGTGGCTTCCCAATCAACCACAAGTACCATTAGTATTGTTGAACCAGCGGTAACGCCTATTAATAAATTTAAACCCAAGCCAAAGCTAAATATTCTTTTGGGTTTACTTTCAGGTTTGATCCTTGGTCTAGCATTAGCATTTTTACGTGAAGCATTTGATCAAAGCGTTAACTCTGCTGAAGACTTACAGAATATTACGGGTTTACCCGTGCTGAGCGATATTCCACGTATTTCTAAAGCAGACGCACAAGGTAAAATGGGCTTAATTTCAGCTATTAAACCTGATACAGCTGCAGCAGAGGCTTATCGAATTTTGGCAGCTAAGCTGCGCTTTATGAAAAAAGATAATGAAGATGGCCGTATCTTATTACTTACTAGTGCTCAGTCAAATAAAGGTAAAAGTGTGAGCGCCTCTAATGTGGCTTGTAGTTTGGCTAAAATGGGTATGAAAGTCCTGATTGTTGATGCTGATTTACGTAAACCTTCTATACATAATAAAATTGGCATTGAAAATGAGCTAGGTTTAACGGACTTCTTAAGCGGTGAAATTGATCTGGTAGGTATCACTAAACCTGTTAAACAGGTGGCGGGTTTATATGTGATTACAGCGGGCAAGTATACTCCTGACCCTGTTAGTTTGTTAAGTCATGAGCGTATGTCATATTTAACCACCAGAGCTTCACAAATTTTTGATTATGTGATTATTGATGCACCGCCTGTTATCGGCTTTGCTGATACCTTGATTTTGTCATCGTTAGCAACCTCAACAATTATTGTCGATCAAGAAAAAACATTAAAAATTAATAATGTAAAGTTTGTTTTAGAGCAGTTATCACGTGTTAGTAATAATGTTGAAGGGTTCTTATTAGTTAACTCAACACATAAAACAATCACAGATAATAAAGATTATGCAGTTTATCAAGAAAAAATGAAAAAAGAAGCAGCATTGCTATTGGAAGAAAAGAAGTTAAACTTGAGTTAGGTTTAAGTGTGTAGGAAGTTTCTTGAAAGCGGCATCTTCTTTGTAGGGTGCTTTTTAATTTAGATCTCACCATAAGTGACTGTGACTATGTTTTTAAAGCCCATTGTTAAAACCTTGTTATTATCAGGTGTTGTCTTTTTCTTGCTGGTGTTTTTGGGGATAAAATATAACTGGGTAGCATTTTTTAAGTCACCCGATAGTAATGTTGAACTCACTCTCCCGCAAGTTTCAATTCCACTGACTACCTCAGAAAATAGTGCCGTGACCAAGTTACCCTTTCAATTGGAAATTATTCGTAGTACCCAGCAACCGATAACCGCTAATATGAGCAAAGAACAAATTTTAGCGGGCTGTATGCAACTTTACAATAAGCTAGGTGTGAGCAATGAATCGATGAATGATGTTATTGTAGGTGACTGTGTTGTAAGTAATTACCAAGAAACAATTCAAACTACGGCTAGCCAACAGAGAAGTAATGGGCAAATCCAACAGAAACATCGTATAGAAGATAAGTGTTATCAACAGCTTAAAAATGAAACACAGTTAACGCCGCTTGAAAAGCAATTGTTATGGGGTGTTTGTGTTTCAGATGGCTTGAATCGTTAGTTAATTCTTTTGCTTATTTTTCTAGCACTTTTTGGCGCAAACTAGCCCCGAAGATAATATCATTAGCAGTATTTATTATAGATCTAATTTTACATGCCTGAGTGAATAGAGGGAGTGACATTGAGTCAAACAGACATTGACGAATTTCTTGATGCGTTATGGTCAGAGCGCGGGCTAAGTAAAAATACTTTAGATGCTTATGGTCGGGATTTGAAGCTTTTTTCGGCTTGGCTTGATAAAAAGCACTTGAAACTATTACAAGCTCAAAATAGCCACTTACAAGATTACATTGCTTATTGCGGAAAAAAAGGCAGTAAGGCAAGCAGTATGGCGAGAAGTTTTTCTAGTTTAAAACGCTTTTATCGTTACCAAGTACGTGAGGCTCGATTAGAGGTAGACCCTACCGCGTTAATTGATGCCCCTAAACAAGCCAAACCGTTACCAACTACCTTAAGCGAATCACAAGTAGAAGCGTTGATTGATGCCTGTAATACGATGGATTCCCTCGGTTTGCGTGACAGAGCGATGCTTGAGTTACTTTACGCAACAGGGCTACGTGTTACCGAGTTGGTATCGTTGGAATATTCGCAGCTAAGTTTGCAGCAAGGCGTGGTTCGAGTCATCGGAAAAGGTAATAAAGAGCGCTTAGTGCCGATGGGGGATGAGGCGGTTAAGTGGTTGAGTCAATATGTTGAAAGTGCACGACCTGCATTAATGGTGGGGAAGGGTATAACAGCAGCACTGTTTGTCACTAAGCGCGGTAGTGGTATGACAAGGCAAGCGTTTTGGTACTTAATAAAACGTTATGCATTGATGGTTGGAATAAAAAAAATATCACCTCACACTTTACGCCATGCGTTTGCGACACATTTATTGAACCATGGGGCTGATTTGCGTGTCGTACAATTGTTGTTAGGTCACAGTGACCTTTCAACAACACAGATTTATACGCATGTGGCAAAAGCTAGATTGCAATCAATACATCAACAGCATCATCCACGGGGTTGAAATTAAACTTTTTGCAACTAAATTGTACAGTGAAACGTAAAGGTTCTGTTACTATGCGTAGCGATACAGGGCAAATTAATAAATTAGGGAAAATAAATGATTAAGAAAACATTAATGGGATTATCACTGAGTGCTGTTTTATTGTCAGTATTTGTAAGTAACGTAAGTATGGCAAAAGCTGATAACGCAGTATTAACAACCTTAAAAGCAAAACTAAAAACCACTTTTAAATCAGAGCCAGACTCTATTAAAGAAAGTGTTGTTCCGGGTATGTATGAAGTTATTTATGGTACAGAAGTTGTTTACTTGTCCTCAGATGGAAAGTACTTTTTAAGTGGTAACTTAATTGACATGCAAACACGCGAAAATGTTTCTGATCGCGCCAAACAGTCAATACGTCAAACGATTTTAGCGCGTAAAGATAATAAACCAGTCATTTTTAAAGCTAAAAATGAAAAACATAAATTGACCGTTTTTACCGATATTGATTGCCCGTATTGTGCAAAATTACACCGTGAAGTACCTGCTTTAAATGACAAAGGAATCACTATTGAATATCTTATGTTTCCACGAGCAGGGTTGAACTCACCCTCATTTACTAAGGCGGTGAGCATGTGGTGCGCAGATGATAATAAGCAAGCAATGACTGATGCAAAAGAGCGTAAGCCTATTGCAGATAAAAGTTGTGATAACCCGATTAAAGATCAGTATTTATTAGGTCAAGAAGTCGGTGTAACAGGAACTCCAGCATTGATTACCTCCACAGGAAAACTAATTCCTGGTTACATGCCTGCGGATCGTTTGGCTGCTATGCTGGAAGCTGAAGCTAAGAAAAAGTAATCAATACTATTTATTTAATAGTAATACCCTTAATCAGAGTTCCTTAAGGAAAGACTGATCAAGTCCAATTACTTTTAGCGTGCCAAATCTGCCGATATTATCCACGAAGATCGGCGCAATATTTAGTGCTTTGCTTGCAAATGACTCAAAAGCGAATGCAGAATAACTATTACGACTTACTTCGTGAAAAATAGCGCCCAGTTTTCTTTACGCTAAATTATTATCGACTTAATCAGGTACTTCTCTTCTTAACAAGAATCTAAGTCAATAATGAACGATAAAAGAAATACCCGGCAACACTTTGAACGTGCTGCCAAGACTTATGATGCCGCCGCCGTTTTACAACGTGAGGTAGCCACACGCTTAGCGGCGCGTTTAGATTATATAAAACTAGAACCTAAGAGCGCTCTAGACATTGGTTGTGGCACAGGCTATATCACTTATGACCTGTTAAAACGCTACCCAAAATCAGAAATTTTAGCATTGGATTTATCCATTAATATGTTGCAACAAACCTTGTTAGGGCTTGGTGTAAAGGCTTCTAACAAAGGTTGGAAGAATTTGTTTAAGACATTTAAAGAAAGCCACTTCACAAAAAGCCCTTTAGCAATATGTGCCGATGCAGAATCCTTACCCCTTAAACCCCAAAGTGTTGATTTAATCGCATCAAATTTAATGCTGCAATGGAGTACTGATCTAGCTAAAACTTTTGCAGGTTTTCATGAAATATTAGCGCCTAACGGCTTATTACTTTTTACAACCTTTGGCCCTGATACACTTAAGGAAATGCGTGAAAGCTGGGCAGTCGTTGATAAGCACCCACATACCTCTAACTTTACAGATATGCATGAAGTAGGAGATGCATTGCTGCAAGCGGGCTTTATTAACCCAGTGACTGATATGGAAGTTATTACAATGACCTACAAATCAGTTCGCCAGTTAATGAAAGACATTAAAAATATAGGCGCATCGAATACACATAGCGAACGCAACAAAGGCTTAATGGGAAAAAAGAAATTAGCTGCCTTTGAGCAAGCTTATGAACAATTTAAAACTGCCGAAGGCTTGTACCCCGCCAGTTGGGAGATTATCTATGGTCATGCTTGGGTTGGTGAGGGTTTTAAAGTTGATGGGTTTGGAAAAGTTATCCCTATTAAATCTATCTAAAGACTTTATATAAGAACAGTCAAATCAAGATAGTCGAGTTTTTACTACCATTTATTGACTTAAATCATCCTTGCAAACGATAATCATTTGCATTTATATTTGTTTGTAATTACAATTGAAAGTAATTCTTATTTATACTTTTTGAGGTAAAGTGTAAAATGTTTAATACAAGCCCCTTGGCCACTCAGCATGAATCAGCCGTCGTTCATGTTAAAAATATTCAATCAGACTCTAAAACCCAAGTGAAACTTTTGGGTTTAGGGATAGGCATTGGCTCTACACTAGAAGTACTACGCAACCGTAGCGGCGATATGGTGTTAGCGAATAATAATATTCGGATAAGTTTAGGGCGCACAATCGCAAATAATATTATTGTTGTTGCGGATAAAGCAGGGAGCTAATTGTGGCAAAAGGGTGTTGTGCAACAGATGATGCTAAACAATGCCCGATAGCAAACAGCGATGGCGCTTCTGGCCAGTTAAAAATTGCCCTCGTCGGTAACCCTAATGCCGGAAAAACAACCCTCTTTAATAAACTTACCGGCTCATATCAAAGCACGGGAAACTGGCCTGGGGTAACCGTGGCTAAGAAGCAAGGCTTCTTCACATACAATCAAAAAACTGTACATATCACAGATCTACCGGGTACGTATTCATTGGATTACTCGGCAACATCGACCGATGAATACATTGCCAGAAAGTATTGCCTTGAATGCCCCGACAATGTTTTTATCAATATTATAGACGCCAGTACGATTGAGCGTGGTTTGTACCTCACGTTACAATTACGTGAGCTGGGTGTGCCAACCATAGTGTATTTGAACATGATCGACGTGGCTAAAAAGCGCGGTATGAAAATAAACACAGACTTATTATCAACACAATTAAATTGCCCCGTTATTCCACTTTCTTTAAAAGCTGACTCACAAAGTGCCTCACAGTTACAGAGCCAATTAATTCAAGCGGCTGATGAAATTAAAACATTCGAAGCCCACCCACTGCAATACCATGAAAGTGTTGAAAAGGCTTTAGATAAACTTCAACAAGAAAATCAATGGAGGCGCGTAAAGGCACTCATAGCCCTACAAAAAAATGAGACTGATACGACCCAAGTACTGATTAAGCAGATAGAAAAAAAAACAGGAGAAGAACTGGACTTCTTGCTTGCAGAAGTACGTTTTGAAAAAGCTACAGGGTTAGCTAAAAAGGTAGTTACCGAGCAAGGAAAAGTCAGCCGTACCCGCTCAGATAGTATTGATAATTTTGTATTAAGTCATTGGCTGGGTGTTCCTATATTCCTTGCCATGATGTATTTACTATTCACCTTTAGTATCAATATTGGTGGTGCATTTATTGATTTCTTTGATCAAACGGCTCAAGCCCTGTTTGTTGATGGCTCAGGCGCACTATTGAACAGCTGGGGTGCACCACAGTGGTTGGTGACGTTACTCGCCAATGGAATAGGTGGTGGCATTCAAGTCGTGGCGACCTTTATCCCAATCATTGGCGCGTTATTTCTATTTTTAACTTTTCTTGAAGAGTCTGGCTATATGGCACGTGCCGCTTTTGTAATGGACCACTTCATGCGAAAGCTGGGTATTTCGGGTAAAGCGTTTGTGCCTTTAATTGTGGGTTTTGGCTGTAATGTTCCCGGTATTATGGCAACCCGTACTTTAGATAATAAACGTGAACGTATTATTACGGTTTTGATGTCACCGTTTATGTCGTGTGGTGCGCGTTTGGCCGTTTATGTCTTATTTGCAGCGGCATTCTTTCCTGTTGGTGGGCAAAATATTGTTTTCTTATTGTATTTAATTGGTATATTTTTCGCCATTATGACGGGCTTAATACTGCGTAAAACCTTATTAAAGGGTAAAGCAGAAGACTTTTTTATGGAGTTGCCGAATTATCAAATCCCGAGTTTTAGTAGTATTTTTAAAAATACTTGGCGTAAACTAAAAGGTTTTATTCAAGGTGCGGGTAAAATTATTATTATTGTCGTTGCGCTGATAAACGTAGCAAATTCCTTAGGTACTGATTTTAGCTTTGGTAATGATAACTCCGAGAAGTCAGTCTTAAGTGCCACCGCACGCGCTGTGACGCCCATCTTTAAACCGATGGGGATTGAGCAAGATAACTGGCCGGCAACCGTTGGCATTATCACCGGGTTGTTAGCCAAAGAGGTTGTAGTGGGTACTTTGGATGCACTGTATTCAAGAATAGATCAACCTGCAGGTGAATCGGTTATTGAGCAAAAACCATCGTTTAATGTATTCACAAGTCTGAGCAATGCGTTAAAAACAATCTCCAATAATCTTGCTAGGGTTGCCGATAGTTTACTTGATCCGTTAGGCTTTTCAGTGGTTGATGATATTGCTAGTCAGACAAAAACAGCAGATTCACAAGGTGTTGATATTTCTACTTTTGGTGCGATGCACAAGCGCTTTGATGGAAAAATCGGTGCATTTGCTTATCTATTATTTATTCTGCTGTATTTCCCTTGTGTGGCTGCAACTGGCGCAATGTACCGTGAAACAGGAAAGGGTTGGACGTTGTTAGGTGTTGGCTGGAGTACGGGCTTGGCCTATGCAACAGCGGTCATTTTCTATCAAGCTGCAACGTTTACAAGGCATCCTTTACAATCATCTTTATGGATTACATTTTTGCTCGCAGTGCTGGCGATCACACTGTATATTTTTAAAGTCCCCTATAGGGGATCAGTAAATCCCACGCCTTTAGGCGGTCAGGGACTAGAATTGGCACTATACTCAGAGTATGGAGCATTATAAAA
>JALSJN010000066.1 GCA_026989335.1 Thiotrichaceae bacterium | reverse complement strand
TGTCTGTCATCATTACCTCACTCATCCAGTTACGAAATGTACTGGGATTGATGCCTAAGTCTAGGGCAATTTCTTGATGTGATCGATGGCTTTTAATCGCTAAAGCGATTGCTTCTGATTTAAATTCCTGGGTATATCGTCCCATGGAAACCTCTCATTTTTAATGATAAAAAGTCTCCGTTAAAATGGGGGCACTCCATACACATTTTTACACACGCCGGACAAAAGAAACTTCTTTCGTAGCTAATCACACATTCCGTTTCTTTAGCGTAAGCAAAACGCATCAAGGCACTCCTTATCTTTAAAAGAATCAATACGGTATTGCACTGCCACTAATGGAATCCGAAGCTTCGCAAAATATTCAAACTACTCTACTTTCTTTGGATCAATAACCTATCGTAAATAACAGGTAATCATATTCTCTCCGCTGATAGACTAACTATACTGGTCAAGTAAGTCCTGTGCCTGTGCTTGCTGTTCAGCATTACCTTCTGAAAGTATTTCATTTAATAGCTCTATCGCTTCATCCCTATTTCCTGACTCCAAGTAAGCGCTAGCAACATCCAGTTTGATACTCGATTCAACAGGAGCTTCTTGATAGTGCGTATTAATTTGCTCACTACCCGTACCCAGTACACTGTTTTGAGCTTCGTTTTCAGTTACCCACGCTGGTTGTTCTTTAGCTTTTTTAGTACCAATGAATCGTTTAGCAAACCAAATTAAGGGGAAGATTAAAAGGCTGAGCAAGGCCCACTGTAAATATTTATTTGAAGCATCAAACATATTTGATGCTTCTTGTTTATGCGCTACCTGATTCTCTTTAATAGCATGCTCTTTAGCAAGACTTGCACGGGTTTGATTAGCAACTTCTTTTTTTGATTTTTGTAGGTTTTTTTCCAATAAAGCATTAGTCTCACGTAGATTTTCATTGGCTCGCTGAGTAACCAACTCACTTTCAGAAACTGTGATATTGTTAGACCCATTTTTTACATCAGTCTCAGTAGTACTTGTAGCACTTATCACTGTTGTTGCAGTACTTGCCGCTACCGCAGATTTTTTTAAAATTATTTGCATCGAACTTTCAAGTTCTTTTAACTTATTATCACTTGCTGACTTTTCAGCTAATAATGAATCAAGACGCTTTCGTAAAGATTCGCTTTCCTTCTCTAGCTTATCTATTTTTTGAATACTCTTTGCCTGAGACAAGGTCGAGCCCTTTGTTACAAGCTTCTTCCTTGATTTTGATAGACGTTTTGACTTACGCTTTGATTTAGACCGTTTTTTACTTCTTCTCTTTTTAACTTTTTTACCTTTCTTTCTAGCAGAAAGAACCAGCTCAGCTTCATGGTCTGAGATTTGATTAATCTTATCGGCATCAGGTAAGACTAATTTTTTCCCGCGTAGAAGCTTATTAATATTTCCATTTTTAAATGCTTTCGGGTTACTCGCATAGAGCCCCACCATTATTTGCGACTTGGTTAAGCCGCTCCCTTCATAGTGCCTTTCAGCTATATTACTTAAGTTATCTAATGACTTAACACGATAACTCGTATCTGCAAAAGCCACGTGCACAAAAAAATATGACAGCAAGAAAGCAGAAAGCGTAGCTAGTATTTTTTTATTTTTTATCATTTTATCCCCATTTAAAAAGCTAGTTAGCTATTTTTCTCACCATGTCATAGCCATTTTTTGTAATGCCTGCCATGAGCTTGGCGCATTATTATTGTTCAGTGGCAACTTAGCGATAAATTGTTCAAGTCCTTTTTTATCTTTCGCATAAAAATAGAAAGACTGTAGCTCGTTTTCGAGTTCAGAGTCCGTTGTATCTTTTAAGTATGAAACTTCAAGTATATTTTTTGCTTGAGGTAATTTACCACAAGCGGTCAAGTATTGCGCTTCTTGTCGTACGTTTTGAAATTCAAAGACATTTGGCAAAAAACTACTTTCGTTAAGCTGGCAGTCTTCTACCGCTAAAACAGAACCCTTAAAATACTGAAATTCTTGCGATAATAATGGAGAGCTACTTTCAAACGCTATTTTTTGCTGAAAGTATTTTCGCTCACTGTAATCTAATAAAGGATTAATAAGGTTAAGCATGCGTAACCGTAAATCAACGCCATTATGTTTTAGTGCGATAAAAAGGTCTTGCAGCGCACCTGCGGCAAATTCGGATAAATTATTATCCAAACAAAAAAGAATACGTTGCGTCAGTAACTTTAAGTTTTGTGGTGAGTGATTGATGGATAAAGTCAGCTTTCGCCAGACTAAATCAGAGCTTTGCGTCGTGTTTTCACTTGATTGATTTAACACAGGTTTTTTATCGTTTAACTTGAATAGTCCAATTATACAAATAATCTATAACGAATAATATTTATTATTTGATTTGTTTAATAATTAATCAGCTCCACTCCCTATACGTTTTGTAAAAGGAGCAAGCTTAGATAAAATTACTTTTGCTTTACGGTACACGTTTTTATACCAAATAGAGTATAAGCGGGGCACCAGCCAATCAAACCTGTAAATAAAGGCACTATTCCAATTAAAGCCCAAAGGTTAAAGGCCCCAGTGTTACTCCAACCATACGCACCCCAAGCTAAAATAGCTAAGCCAATAATAATTCTAAGAATACGATCTATACTTCCTGAGTTTTTCATAATGATTCCTTATATGTTTAGTTGATTCTAGAGAATACACGCTAAATTTAGCGGGAGGTCTCAGTGTCAGATTTTAACCATAAATAAAATTAAGTCTGTAACCTGAGTCACACACAAAATCAAACCTCAAGCAAAGCTTTATTTAAAACCTTGATCCTCCCACGAGCCAATTCAACAGCACCCTGCTCTTCAAAGTTTTTGAGTAAACGACTAATCACTTCACGCGAGCTGGCAAGCTCTTCCGCAATCTGCTGATGTGTAACTTGCATCATCAAAGCGTTATCACTTTGCTGCAATAGCCAATTCGCCAAGCGCCTATCTAAGCCTTGAAAAGCTAAGGCATTAACGAGCTCAATTAAGTCACCCATGCGCAGCGATAACAATGAAAAAATATAATCTCTCCATAAAGGTTCTGTTGTCATCCATTGCCTAACTTTGTTAGGAGGAATAGATAAAGCAGACACACTTGTAACCGTCTCGGCAAACGCAGGGAACGGTGTATTATTAAGAATACACGATGCGGTCAGAATACAACTTTCATTATCACTCACATAATAAAGGGTTAAACTCCGACCTGTTTCAGCAGGGCGAAAAACTTTAACCTGGCCGCTTAATACCAACACCAGATTTTCACACACATCACCTGATTGACATACCGAAAAACCCGCAGGAACAGTGATTTTTCGCACTTCATTTTGTTGTTGTAAAAAGTGTAATAATTCTACTGGAATGATTGAGTGATTTACATTTTCTGCATCTAATTTCATTAGTCAATGGTGAAGAATTAAGCCACCATTGGCAAGCTTTCTATTGCATCCATCGCGCAACATAATCTATCCCGTGGGCTTTTTGCCATCATTTTATTCAGCAAAGGTTGAAAGGATGTTAATTCACAGGGTAATTCAGGCACAGGTGCCATCACCTGTTGCATCATTAATTCATGTGCGGTACTCCCAAAATAAGGTTTTCTGCCGACCAGAAGCTCATAGAAGATTACGCCAAGACTGTAAATATCTGACTGTTGCGTGCAAGAGTCGCCTGATATTTGCTCTGGGCTTACATAATGTGGCGAGCCATGTAACTCACCTTCTGAGATGTAACCTGCATCCAATAAAAGCCGCTTTGACACGCCATAATCCATTAACGCTAATGAGCCATCAGAACGCAACAAGATATTATCAATCTTCAAATCGTGATGAATCAAACCTTTTTGATGGACAGCATCAAGCGCAACTACAATTTCTTGAAACCATGATAGTGCATGCGTTAGAGGAAGTTTATTGCCACAACCATTTAGGGCTTGGCGTAAGTTACCGTAGCTAAGGTATTCCATCACCAAATAAAAAGCCGATGAGGTGACCCCAGCCTCAATAATTTCAACCAAGTTATTTAACTTTTTCTGAGGAATATTGTTAATCGTATTGATAAACTCACTAACTTTTCTAGCCGTCAAATTATGAGGCTTATACTTGAAAAACTTGATAGCAACATCTGCAAAAGCAGCCTTATCAAAGCTAATCGCGTGATAAATAATTGATGAATCACTATTATGCAGAACCTCCTTTAAGATCCAATCGTTAAGTGTAAACGGGTGTTGTTTTAAATAACGTTGCAACTGTAAATAAACATCAATTTTTTCAGAGAGATCCGAAAAATCATTCCAAACAATCATTTCTACACGCTGCTGCTTCAGGCGAACAATAGAATTGTTACTTTTGACAACTAATAAATCAAACACTGAAAGATCAATATTTAAGTCGAAAACAGGCTTAGTTACCATGGATATATCAGAAACTTTCGAACGAAGTAAAGCCTGTACATCACAGAATGATTGATCATCTTGAATTAGCAGAACGGATAAACTCACGATACCTCTCCTTTAACATCCTTACAGTCTAGGACAAAAAATCATTTTTTACCTATATAAGTTTATTTGCAAATTTTTACCCCGGTAAATAGCTCAAATCCTTAATTGACATTTAGAAAGCACTCAATGATAATATCGCGCTTCGTGGGGCACCTGCCTCCTCCTTGCTGTATGCTTTCAATATTTTTGAAACAACAAACAGCCAAATGTCCATAAGGAGATAAAATGAGACATTATGAAATCATTGTTCTGGTACACCCAGACCAATCTGAGCAACTCCCTAGCATGCTAGAGCGTTACCGTAAATTAGTTGAAGATAACAAAGGCTCTATCCACCGTCTTGAAGACTGGGGTCGTCGTCCTCTTGCTTATCCTATTGCTAAACTGCACAAAGCACATTATGTTTTAATGAACATTGAAACAGATACTAAAACACTTAACGAGTTAGAAGACCTTTTCCGCTTCAATGATGCGGTATTGCGTAACTTAACGATTCGTCGTGACGAGCCTGAGACTGAGCCTTCAATGCTAAGCAAAGAAGCCGAGAAAAAAGCTGAAAGAAAGAAGCAGCGCAGATAATCGCTCACAAACTTAGGAGAATATTATGTCACACCGTTTTCGTCGCCAAAAATTTTGCCGTTTTACTGCAGAAGGCGTAAAAGAAATTGATTACAAAGATTTAGACACACTAAAAGCTTTCATTACCGAGACTGGTAAGATTGTACCGAGCCGTGTAACAGGCACCAAAGCAAAGTACCAGCGTCAGTTAGCTACCGCTATCAAACGTGCGCGTTTCCTTTCTTTGATCCCTTACACTGATCAGCACAAGTAAAGCTTTAGTTAAAACAAAAGTACAGAACACAGAATATTTTAAACAAGGGTAAGGCTATGGCCAGCTTTTTAATGGCAGGTCGGATACAAGCAGCGATTTTCGTTATTGTATCCACCCTGATTTCTTTATTGCTCCCCCCGCTGATTGTATTTAGCAATGCAGCAATTGCGCTAATAACATTACGTAAAGGGTGGCAACAAGGAATCATATTTACACTGCTAGCAACCGCAACAATTGCCTTAATCAGCATTGCGGTTAAGCAAACTGCTGGCAGTGGTGTGATAGCAGGATTAATAAATTGGTTACCGATGGTGCTTCTAGCAAGCATCTTAGGCATGACACAGTCATGGAATAAAACCTTATTATTAATCTTGGCATTAAGTGCCGTTGGTGTTTTATTGTTTCACCTCATCAACCCCGATGCTCAGGCATTTTGGAAACCGATGTTAGAACAAATGAAACCCATGTTGCAAAATATGCAAACCGACCAGAATGCCAGCAAGCTTGATGAAACCATCAATAATGCTGCAAGCTGGATGACAGGAACATTTGCAGCAGCACTCGCAATAATTACCATTTTATCGTTAATTATTGCGCGAAGCTGGCAAGCTCGCCTCTACAACCCCGGTGGGTTCGGAGAAGAGTTTCGCAAAATTCGTATTGGCAAACAAGCATCAATTGCGTTAATTGTTGCCATTGTCGTTGCGTTGCTAAGCGGCAACCAGATCATTGTGGAATTAATAATGGTTGGGATTGCCGTCTTTATGTTTCAAGGTTTATCGCTCGCACACGCCATGGTAAAAAAACGCGGCATGAATGGTCGTTGGCTTATCGGGCTTTATATTTTACTATTTTTGTTACCTGTACAAATGATTGTATTACTAGCAACTTTTGGGATCATCGACAATTTTGCCGATTTTCGTAAAAAA
The DNA here is from genome assembly GCA_026989335.1 of Thiotrichaceae bacterium. Classification (GTDB taxonomy): domain Bacteria; phylum Pseudomonadota; class Gammaproteobacteria; order Thiotrichales; family Thiotrichaceae; genus Cocleimonas. The sequence continues at coordinate 5,479 of JALSJN010000066.1, read as the reverse complement.
GTTGCTAACAAAGAATAAATTTTAGGACCAATAGGTCAGAGGTTAAAAAATGCAAGTTATACTAATGGAAAGAATTGAAAACTTAGGCGCTTTAGGCGATGTTGTTGACGTAAAGTCAGGCTTTGCGCGCAACTTTTTAGTCCCTCAGAAAAAGGCTAAAACAGCAACTAAAACAAATATTGCTGAGTTTGAACACTTACGTGCCGATTTGGAAAAAGCCGCGGCAGGAAGAACAAAAGCTGCTGAAGATCGACTAACGGCTGTAAAAGGCGTCGGTGACTTAGAAATTGAAGTACGCGCAGGCGTTGGTGGAAAGCTATTTGGCTCGGTATCAAATAACGAAATTGCTGACCTTATCACTGAAAAAGGCGTAAAAGTTGAGCGTCGAGAAGTACGGATGCCAGACGGCCCTATTCGTAAGATTGGCGACTTTGAAATCTTAATCCACTTAGATGGCAATGTTGAAACAATGGTTAAAGTAAGCGTTATTGCTGATGCTGATAGTGATATGGAAGTCGTTGAGAAGAAAGCTATCGGTACGTTTACTGATGATATTATGCCTTTGAACTAAAGCTGTATTAGCTAAATTTAAAAATATCCACAAAGGCACGAAAAGCATAACATTAGATTTGTACTTTTCGTGCCTTTGTGTTTTTAGCGGACTACTTTTTAAGTTTTCAATCGTCCTGAAATTAGTATTTAGCTACAATTCTAAGCTATCTCCGCCCGCTTTTGTCTCCTTAATCCAAGTCTCATAATCCATATCCGTTGCAAATAAGCACAGCAAAATTCCCATGCCATCATTCGGCGTACTACCATCACGGGTAAGTATCCCCATCGGGATTAAATTAAGTACCGCGCCAACCAACGCAGCGAATGCAAAGCTTTGTAGAGCGATACGTGAATACTCGTTGCTAACAGTGAAAAACTGCTCAAAACCACCCAAATATGCAACCACTGAAAAGAACATCAGCAGTTCAATCCCCGGCCCCGCAAAATAGATAAGGGCATGTTTTAGTCTTGCAAACTGTATTGTCTTTGGGGCTATCTGCACAAAACCTTCCAACGGTATCATGCGTATCTCCATCGGAGCATTTAAGAACCGTGTGCGCATGAAAATTTTACCCACACCTATAACAATACGACTAACTCGCCAACCTAACGCCTTTGCCATCATCGCGTGACCAAACTCATGGATAAATAATAGCGGAATCCAAAAAACCACAAACAACACAGCGCCTAACTTTTTTGGCTCGTAGTCGGTTAATATTTCCATGACCATCATGCCAAAAAATGCCAAACTCATGACGACTAGAAATACCTTTTCAGGTTTGCTGGTTGGTTCTTTATCGTAATCTCGTTGATCTAAGTGCATTTTTATTCGTGACTCACTTTATTTTTTTAACTCGAACTGCCCGAGTTCTAAATTTTTAACCACGTGACCCCAATCAAATACACTTCCATTCATACTGATATACACCCCTGTAGAAAGTGTTTGTAGCGCCCCCAAAGCAAAACCTAAATTAAACAAAGCATCACTGTGTTTAAAGACAAAAGGCACCATTGCACCCGTTAATACGATAGTTTTATTAAGCTTGGCCGCACCCAAAAGCTGCGCTGTTTGCACCATGGTATCTGTGCCATGGGTAATCAATATTTTATCTTCAGTGGCGTTTTTACAAGCTTTTAAAATGCTCTGCCGATCACTTTCATTCATCTCTAAACTATCTTTAAACAAAACTTGTTCAATACGTGTATTGGTTTTATTTCGCCCTAAGCTCAGCATTTCAGGGATATAACTCGCGGTGAAATCTAATTCACCATTGAACTCATTATAGCTTTTATCAATTGTTCCACCCGTTAATAGTATTTTGATACTCATAACATTCTCAAGCGAGCAGCTCGACTAAAAGCTGATAATAAATTTTCTCTAAGGTATCTAGCTCATCAATCCCGACACATTCGTTGATTTGATGAATTGTTGCATTAGTTGGCCCAAGCTCTAACACTTGCGCGCCTGTGGGGGCAATAAATCGCCCATCAGATGTGCCACCGCTGGTGGAAAGCTCTGTTTCAATACCTGTCACAGCTTTAATAGCTGTGACAGCTGATTCAACCAAGCTACCTTCTGCCGTTAAAAATGGTAAGCCCGATAATGCCCAGTTGATTTCATAGTCCAGCCCATGCTCATTTAACATTGCCTCAACACGTTGCTGGATTTCATCTGGCGCAATTTCGGTAGAAAATCGAAAGTTAAACACCATTTCCAAAGCACCCGGAATCACATTGGTTGCGCCTGTACCAGAATTTAAATTAGATACTTGAAAGGTCGTCGGCGGGAAAAAGTCATTACCCTCATCCCACACCATTGTGGTAAGTTCAGCTAACATCGGCGCGGTTAAATGAATCGGGTTATCTGCCAGATGCGGGTAGGCAACATGCCCTTGTTTGCCGATCACGTTAAGCGTACAACCCAATGAACCCCGTCGCCCATTTTTAATGACATCACCTACTTGTTTGGTGGATGAAGGCTCACCGACTAAACACCAGTCAATTTTTTCATTACGCGCTTCTAAGGTTTCAATCACTTTAACCGTACCGTCATGCGCAGGGCCCTCTTCATCGCTGGTGATTAGGTATGAAATGGAGCCTTTATGATCAGGATAATCCTGCACAAAGCGTGCACAAGCAACGGTAAATGCAGCAACACTGCCTTTCATATCTGCTGTTCCACGACCGTATAATTTGCCATTACGCTCAGTTGCAATAAACGGGTCACTATCCCAATTTTCGACAGGACCGGTTGGCACAACATCAGTATGCCCAGCAAAGCAAAAAAGCGGCGCTTGCGTGCCTTTGCGCAACCACAGGTTATCAACCTTGTCATCGCCTTCGCCAAAAGGCATGTGTTCGACTTTAAAGCCAAGTGGTTCTAACTGGTCAATGAGTAATTGTTGGCAACCTTTATCGTCAGGTGTGACTGAGGGGCGGGCAATGAGTGCTTTGGTAAGTTCCAGCGTTGCTGATGTCATAAATGTGATTCACTTTTTAATAAAAATAATCTTAATCAAGCTTTAAGCCTGCCTCAGTACGCTCTTTTAAACGCACATAATGTTCTGCAGAATACTTTAGATAGCTTTTTTCTTTGTTCGTTAATTCACGTGCTTTTTTAACGGGGCTACCTACCCAAAGGTAGCCACTTTCAAGATGCTTATTTAGTGGCACTAGGCTTCCTGCTGCAATGATGGTCTCGTCTTCTATAATAACACCATCCATAATAATTGAACCCATACCCACAAGCACACGATTATGAATGGTACACGCGTGCAGCAATGCTTTATGCCCAACGGTAACATCATCGCCAATAATCAAAGGGTAGCCCACTTGTGAGTCGGTAACCTTCACAGAATGTTCATTACTCTCGTGCGTTACATGTAAAACACAGGCATCTTGAATGTTAGTTCGATCGCCTATTTTAATAAAGTTGACATCACCTCGCACCACCGCCATTGGCCAAATTGAGCTGTCTTCACCCAACTCCACCGCGCCAATCACCAGCGCTGTTTCATCAACATAAGTTGTTGAATGAATATTCGGTTGCTGATTTTCAAATGCTCTGATGGTCATAGATAAAAAACCAGCTACTTTATTGCGATATAAATTTCTATTTTTGCAGGGCCGTTATAGAACTCAAAGTCCGTAGTATACGCTCGCTGATATTCGGGTTTATCAGAAAAGTACTGCCAAACTCTTCCCCATGTTTTTATAATCGCTTGAACTCTACCCGCATCGTCTTCTGTCTGTGCTATCGCCTCAAAACACAGGTATTTCCCTGCCTCAATGGTAACTTCTTTCAGTTTATTATTATCGCTTACTTTGCCATCATAGGCAGCAAATACCGTAAATTCACCATTCATATCAGATGCGTAATTCGTATAAACACCGTAAACCCGCTCACCATTTTTGTAATCAACTGAAACGTCTTTATCAAAACTTTGCCATAAAGCACCAATCTTCGCCGTTTCAGGATTCATCTCATTTTGATTGGTGGTACGCGTGCTCATACCTATTAAGGTTTTTCTATCGAGTTGTACAACGTGCATAAGTTTCATTAGACCCAATCTATTAGCTTTGAATAATTTTTATTGTACTACAGCTAAGCTATTGTTTAATAATTAAAGAACCTCTTATTGTGAGGTCCCTTAGTCATAAAAGTTAACACTTTTTATTTTAAACACTCCTCTGCAGGAACATAATCGTAAGAAAGGTCTTTTGCAACTTGCTCATAGGTCACTCTCCCACTGTGTACATTTAAGCCATGACGCAAGTGCGGGTCATCTAGCAAGGCTTGCTTAATTCCTTTATCAGCAATATTTAAAGCAAAAGGAAGTGTTGAATTATTTAATGCATAAGTTGATGTTCGGGGTACTGCACCAGGCATATTGGCTACACAATAATGCACAACGTCATCGACGATATAAGTCGGATCATCGTAGTTTGTTACTTTTGAAGTTTCAAAACATCCTCCCTGGTCAATAGCAACATCTACCACGACAGCACCCGCCTTCATGCTACCAATCATCTGTCTACTAATCAGTTTTGGCGCTGCCGCACCAGGGATTAATACCCCTCCAATGACTAAGTCAGCATCCAGAACATGCGCTTGCAAGGCACTTGCTGTTGAGAAAATACTCTGCGTTTGATTACCAAAATGGCGCCAGTGAGCCTCTAAAGTATCAGGGTTATTATCAAACATAAACACCTCTGCCCCCATGCCTACAGCGATATGAGCGGCGTGAGTACCCACTATGCCCGCACCAAGAATAACAACTTTGGCTGGCGCAACCCCAGGAACTCCACCTAGTAAAACTCCCAAGCCACCCTGCGGTTGTTCAAGACAATGGGCTCCAGCTTGAATGGATAACCGCCCTGCAACTTTTGACATCGGTGCAAGCAATGGCAAGCCCCCAAGAGGTGAGGTAACCGTCTCATACGCCACACAGATAGCCCCACTTTTTATTAAATCAGCAGTTTGCTCAGGATCAGGAGCTAGATGCAAATAAGTATATAAAATCTGACCTTCACGAAGCATTGCTCTCTCTTCAGCTTGAGGTTCTTTAACCTTAATAATCATTTCTGCTTTTGCAAAAATATCACTAGCACTCGGAACAATCTCGGCCCCGACATTTTTATAATCTGTATCTGTAGCACCAATACCCATACCGGCATTATTTTGAACCAGCACCCTATGGCCGTGCGCAATACATCCATGAACACTATTTGGGGTTAAACCAACACGGTATTCATGATTTTTAATTTCTTTAGGTATACCAATTATCATTACTTTCTCCTACTTATTAAGGAATGACTGATCAAGCCACTAATTTTAAGAATATTAGTTTTCAGATCAATTTTTAAAAAATCACACATAATGTGTCCTGTTTCTATCTATTTTTATATTTTCTTACCCATCAAACCG
>JALSJN010000065.1 GCA_026989335.1 Thiotrichaceae bacterium | reverse complement strand
TTATCAACCTTGTCTGTAAAATTTATATTGTTCAAGTAGATAGAGCCTTTCTTGTATGTTAATCCTGAAGGTGTGGGGTCGGTGATTATTACGTTATTAATCACGCCGTTACCTGTGGTACTCACTATTATTTTATACGTTATCACAGCACCTGAGATTGCGTTATTTCCTCCTTTAGGGTCTTGTACCCCCTCTACGGTCTTTTTTATGGATAGTGTAGGTATCACACTAGAGCTGCTTGCGATATAAGTGAGTCTTGCAGAGTGTGATGCATCACGTGCATTGTCATCAGTCCCTGCATTATCTACAAATACGGTATCGACCGTGTTGGCGACATCTGCTGTTGTGGTTTGAGTGACAGCAGTTCCGTCTTGGTTTTTTACTGCTGTTGCGGTTACCGCTACCAACGCTTTTTGTCCTGAGAGAATAGGCTGGTTATTGTTCGTGTGATTAAGTGGAATATCACACTTAACAGCAATACTTGCTTGATAGTCTGCTGCTAAGGTTATGTTGCCTGTAAGTGGTAAGTTCAAGCCTGTTACATTGGTGCCAGAGCTATCTTTTACCTGCGTAATACTGGTTTGGCAATTGCTGCTATCAAAGTTGTCGCCCGTTAAAGTGCTATTGGTGCTTAAACTAAATTCTTGTGTGTCATTGCCTTCATTGACTAAACTAAACGTGACGGTAGACTGCGTATCACCTGGTTTAACATTAGCGTTGTTGTTACCCGTAATGAGTAAATCAATCTTACGGTCAACTTTAAACTGTGTTGCTTGTCCGTTACCAAGGCCGGGAACAGAGTTACCTAATGGCGTGCTCTCGATGGGTTCTTTTGTCGCACTGTTTATTGAGTAGGTAACTATAGCCTTATTAGAAATATTGGTCCCTGCTGCGACACCTTTTGCAAAAATAGGCGTTGTTGAAGTAACAATAAAAGCACACAATAGTGCGCGCAGACTAACGCCTGCGTCGTTATTTAGAGTATTTATTAAACGAGTGTCGTACATAGACTCTGTACACTTATTTTTATTATTTAAACTCTAAACTACAATAATAATTGTAGTTTGATTTTTATAAGCATCTTTTTTGGTCTTAAAACTATAACCAAGTCAGATGCTTCCCCTTTTTATTGCTTTAGAGACCTTTGCACAACTCGGATGACGAGTATAAATGGTTGAAACTCCACTGCTTTTTGTTGAAAAACTTGCTAATAACCCGTTATTAGCTTCACTTTTTGCCTCAATCAGTGGAGTTTCATCCGATTTTTCTTTCGCCATCGACTCGTGCAAGATCTCTTATAATATATCAAGGACGAATGAATGTAGGATGAACGGCTACATTTTTAATGTAAAAAATTATAAAATAATTAACATAACTATGAAAAAAAGACGAGTTAGAACAAAGGAAAAGGCTAAGCGGGCAAGGCGAAGGTCTGGGTGGAAGCATTATTTAGTATTATGTGCGGTACTGATTGGGCTTTGGTTATCGCTTGGATACTATTTTTCTAATCAAGCTGAACAAGCCTTTAGGCACTATTTACAGATGCATTCTGAAGTTCTTGGTGAAAAGCTCATTCGCTTTGAGTTACTAAACTACCGTAAAAAACTAATGGGTGCTTTGGGTGCAACGGCACAGTTGCGAGTCAGTTCTGATATTCCTGCGGTGGCTGAGCGTATCGGCGAAGTTACGATTACAGCAAAACTTATGAACGGCCCTGTTTTTATAACTAAGCAAGGCGTGAGTACGGGAAGTTCTCGTTGGTTATTTAAAGTTGATGAGGCTCACTCAACACAAAGTGAGCTTGAAAATTTGCGTGGTATTTTTCCTGAGCAGTTCCCTAAAGTAATTGTTCGCACAGACTTTAAACGCCAAGCGCATTATTCTTCAATAGTAGAAGCCAGTTTTGGCAAAGTCAAACTTAGTGGTCTTTATCAATTTGAAACAAGTGAAAAACAAGAAAACAATCATGGCTCAGTCCAAATAGAAAGTTTACGTCTAGGTGTTGCTCCCAAAACAATATATGCGGATACGGTATCCATTAGCTATCAACAAACGGGGCAAGCAGTGAGTGCGGGTTATAAGCCTGGAGTAATGGCACTTCGTAGTTCGCTTGTTACAATTATGCATCCTTATTTTAAGCAAGCAGTAAAAGTAAGCTTAGTTGCTAAGAGTGATCTATCTATAGAACAAAATTTTTTAAAAGGGTTTGTTTTATTAGAGTTTGCACAACACCTAAAGAATGCTGAGTTACCTTTTGATACAGCTAAGCTTAGTTTACGTTTTAGTGGTTTATCAGCAGACGGTGTGATGGCCGTTAGTGATGCCATAGCGGAGTTGGATAATCTCAAGCAACAAATTGCTTGGACTTTAGAGGATATGGGAGAGTACCCAGAGGGCAGAGATGAGATTATTCAGCTGAATGATAAAATTTCCTCGGCTCAGAAGTCATTAAACACAGAACTTTTTAATAAAATCTTTCAAGGTGAAGACAGCTCGTTAAAAATAGAAGCTGCATCATTGCAAGCAGGAAATGAGTCAAAAGTAACAACGAGTCTATCCACAACAAAGGAGCAAAGCATAACTGCTAAGCTTACTGGAGAAATCAGTGATGCTTGGCAGTTTGCTTTATCAAACATTGTTAATAAAATAGGTAAATCTGAAAAAATTAAGGTTAAAAAAGTTTTTAAAGTGGACTTGCAAAAAAGTGCCATATTGTTCGAGTAGAGTTTCTTGAAAAAAGCGTTATACTGCACTGGCAATTATAAGTTGGGGGATTTATGCATAAAATACTAAAAATTTCTTTTATTGTTTTCGCTGTTTTTTTTACAAAAATAAGCAGTGCAGGGGTTTGGGATTCTGGCAATAACTACTGGAATGATAACTGGGAATTAAAATACCAACAATGGGCAGCCACTGAGTGGAAAGAGGATTTCTTTTTAAATAAGGTTAATCGACCTGCTTACTTTGGAATTCCACACGATTGTGCGGATGCAGTTTATTTAATGCGTGCGGTGTTTTCTTATGAAAATAAATTGCCGTTTAAAATCCACTATTTGAATAAAAAAAATAAGTACATTAATAACAATATGAGTAACTGGGATAAGTCACCCGCCGATCAACGTTTCCGACAATTTGCTTTGTTTATGATTGATCGTGTTGGTACACGTAGCTTACCTGTAGACTCGTTTCCTATTGCTTTATCACAGATTAAAGCAGGGGATTTGTATGTTGAACCTGGTACTCATTCATACAGTATCACGGGCATTACAGAAACAGGGGTTACGGTATTAATGAATTCAACCACGCCTGCTTCACCCAAAAGAATGATTAAGCTGTATTCTTACCCCTTTTTTATTCCGCACGACCCTGTTGGAATGACCGATGGTTACCGCCGCTTTAAATGGCCACGAAATATTGATAAGCCTGCGCAACAGCAGCCAGGTTTTAGTAATGAGCAATATGTTGTGGCACAAAAAACAGGATTAAACTATGTGCCATTTACCGATGTAATTTCAAAAAAACTGCAACGCCGCGCGGAACCGTTAGAAGAAAAAACCATGCGTTTGATGCACAGCTTGTGTTCGTTTGCCAAAGAGCGGGTTAACTACGTCAATGATGGCTTGAAACAACTGAATAAAATACGCGCGCAAGGCAGGCAGTGTATGAATGCTAAAGAGTATGACTATTACTCAACCCCTTCACGTGACAAGCGTTTGTACCGCTTTTTTCAAGAGGTACAAAAAATTGCTTACGAAGGCGGTAAAATGGAAGAAGATAAAGTCAACGGGCAAATATTAGCGCGTTCGATTTTTCATCCCGATTTGCCTGAGGGCTTATTAGCAGAACTGGATAGTTTTTGTGGTTTAGCGATTTATCCGAATGATAATACTAAACACATTAACTTACGACAAATGTGGGAAAGACTAGAAAAAGGCACGGTATCATCTGATCCGCATGCTCCCTTTGATAACCGCTGGGGTTTATCGCCTCAAAGGTTTGTGGGCAGTTGTAAGACTTATTGATAAAATTCTACAGGTGCTGATGCTAAACAAAAATCTTCATGGTAAAACCCTAGCGATACGGGTACTATTTCGCTTTTTTCAAAGCACTTAAAATCATGGCAAGACGTAGACGCACTCGAAAACAACGACTCCCGCAAGAACCGGTAGAAGCACAGATTGAATCGCTCAGCCATGAGGGTAGGGGCGTTGCTCATATTGGTGGTAAAGCCGTTTTTATTAGCGGTGCATTGCCGGGTGAGAAAGTTACCTTCATTTATACCCAGCAATCGCGTAAGCATGATGAAGGTAAGATTGAGCAAGTCTTAGAAGCTTCACCTGATCGTGTCGAGCCAAAATGCCCACATTATGAAATTTGTGGTGGCTGTTCCTTGCAACATTTAAGTTCTGATGCGCAAATAAAATATAAACAAACATCTATGCTTGATTCACTTAAGCACCTAGGCAAGGTTGAGCCTGCAGAAGTATTTGAAGTCATAATGGGTGATCAGTGGGGCTACCGCCGTAAAGCGCGATTAGGCGTGAAATATGTGCATAAAAAAGACCGTGTTCTAGTGGGCTTTAGAGAGCGCCATGGTGGTTTTTTAGCGGTGATGGATTCGTGCGAAGTCTTACATGAAAGTGTCGGTAAAAAGCTCGATTTATTTCAAACATTGATTTATGACATGGATTCACGTGACAGCACACCACAGATTGAGGTGGCAGTAGGCGATAACGGCGTGGCGTTAATTGTTAGGCATCTAAAACCTTTATCTGATAAAGACCAGTCAATGTGGGTTGAGTTTGCTAAAACACATGACTATCAACTCTACCTACAACCTAAAGGCCCAACCACGGTTCATTGTATTTGGCCAGCGCCAGAAGAGGCAGAGCCAACAGCGCTGTTTTACGAACATGCTGCTTTTGATACTAAAGTACAGTTTGGACCACAGGATTTCTTTCAAGTTAATAACAGTATTAATTTGCAAATGGTACCGCGCGCGGTTGAGTTATTAAAGCTTACGGGTAAAGAGCGGGTGCTGGACTTATTTTGCGGCTTGGGCAATTTCACCTTACCCATTGCGCGTAATGCCGAGCATGTAACAGGAGTGGAAGGTGATGATGTAATGGTGACACGAGCACGCCAAACGGCACTAGCTAATGGCATTGAAAATACCGATTACTTTGCTTGTAACCTAATGGGAACCGAGTTAGAGCTAAAAACAGAGCAGTGGCTAAAGCAAAAATATGATTGTATTTTATTAGATCCGCCTCGCTCAGGGGCGAAAGAAATTATTGAGCATTTTCCTAAATTAGGCGCAAAGCGTATTGTTTATGTTTCATGTCATCCTGCAACTTTAGCGCGTGATGCTGGTGAATTAGTGCATAAGCATGGTTATAAGTTGTTAGGCGCTGGCGTCATGGATATGTTTCCGCAGACGGCGCATGTAGAATCGATTGCGGTGTTTGAGAAACTTAAATAAACCGTTAAGTTTCTATTTTCTACCGTTTAAAAGGTCACAATTACCATTATCAATAAAAAGCTGCCACTGGTAGGGACTATGCTGGTTAGTTTTTAAGCAAGGTTTTATCGTATGTTTAACTAATTAATAATAAAGATAAGACGATGAATAAGACATACACACTACAAAAAGTGCAGTTAGCCGATGCGGCCAAGAACAAAGCTATTTTGGACTATTATTTGATAGACGATAAAGGCAATCAACGTGTGGTACATGCGGTGGCCAAGTTAAGCTTTGCTAACAACGTGAAATCGGTTCGCGCTAAATATTACCGTGAAACACCACTAGTCGATGTACTCTGTCAGGCAGAGGTAGAACAACAAGTTGAAGTGAGTTACACTGAATTTAATAAACAGCCGCGTATCTCTCTTTTGAAACAAGGTAGACGAGAGTCCGATGCTTCACTGTATCAAACGAATACTAATAATAAAAACAGAGTGTTAAGCAAAAGCATCAACCCACCAGAATTTTTAACCTTAGGTTTTTTTGTGATTTCAGCTTATATGCTGTGGATGCTTAGCTCATAAATTATAGCGGTTTAAATAATTTCAGGAGGCATTTATGAAGCATAAAATGCAAAAAAGTTTTCTTATTCAAGCACAAAAATTTAAAGAAATATCGGAAGGTAAAGGGATTCTTGAATATAGGCTAGTGGATGAAAACGGTGATGCTCGAATCATAACGGCAACTGCGAAAACGGGAATATTTCGTAAGCTTTGTCAAATAAAAGCAGTCTACAAAAGAGAAGCTCCATTAGTAAAAGTTTTGAGGAAAGCATCTACTAATGACACTGTTCATGTTGACTTCACTAAATTTAATAAGAAAAATATACGCCCAAAATTAACAGAAAGTGCTCAAAGTGTAACAAATGATTACTCAAGTAACACAGCTGTTTTTGATAGCGTTAACCTCATTCGCTTATTTGGTATTGCAGTTATTGGCTTTATTGTACTTATCATGATGAAGTTTTTTTTATAAGTTTAGATGTAGTGGTCAAGTAAACTAAAAATCAATTTAGTTTTATGTGTGTTTTTTTGTTATAAATCACGGCATGGCTAAATCAGATTCAATCGCACAATTATTTAATATCCTTAAGCAATCTCGTTATCCTGTAACGAGGCTTACTTTAGAGGATAAATTAGAATGTTCAACCGCAACGGTAGAGCGTTACATACAAGACTTACGTGATACACATAACTTAAATATCGTTTATGACCGTGAGGCGAAGGGGTATCAACTAGAACATAATGATGATACTGATTTAGAGCTTCCTAGCCATCTTTTTACTACTCAAGAAATCAATGCGTTACTGTTGATTGACCAGATAATTAAAAACCTAGAGCCAGGTTTTTTAGAGTCAGACACTAAGGCCTTAAAAAATCATTTGGATAAAATTCGTGAAAAGTTAGGCGGTTCTGAAGAGCTGGCGGCGAATCGTATTCGGATGATTAATATTGGCAAACGGCAAGGGAATATTAAATACTTAAGTCTGGTGACTCAGGCTGTTTTACAAGGCAAGCAGATTACGATTCGTTATGATGGGCGCTCTGGTGCTAAAAGTCGCATTGAGAAAATGACACAAGACTTTTCACGAACGCTATCACCACAAAGGCTAACGCATTATCGAGATAATTGGTATTTAGATGCATGGTGTCACAGTCAAGATGCTTTACGCACGTTCGCCTTAGAACGTATTGAAGATTTAGAGCTACTTAAAACCTCGCGTAAAACACTCAGTCATGAAACATTAAATCAGCATTACGGGCAAACCTTTGGCATTTTTGGAGGAAAAGTTAATGGCATTGCTACCCTAAAATTCACTCCGCATCGTTCACAATGGGTAGCAGAAGAGGTCTGGCATAAAGATCAAAAAGGTCAGTGGTTGGATGATGGCTCGTACCAATTAGAAATTCCGTATGGTAGTGACTTGGAATTAATTGGAGATATTTTAAAATATGCCGATCAGGTAGAGGTGCTTTCCCCACCTGAATTACGGGAAAAAATCAGTGATACGATCAATAGCATGTTAGCTATTTATACAGCCTAGCGGTTAGGCATTTCTTTAATATAAATATCTTGCTTGTTGTAAGGTATTTCTATGCTATTTGCGTTGAATTTTTTATAAACTTCGTCATTCAGCTTATCCAAGGTGCGCCCTCTAAGTTCTGGGTCTTCAATCCAACACAATAGTTCAAAATCTAAGCTAGAACCACCAAAAGCCCTAAAGCGAATGCGTGGCTCGGGTGTTTTCGTGACTAAAGGCTCGCTTGTTGCAACACCCATTAAAATATTCCTGACTTGATCAGTGTCACTGCCATAAGCAACTCCCACTTTGACGCGAATTCTAAATTTGGGGTTGGGCCCACCGCTTTGATTGGTAACTTTACTGTTGCCCATCACTGAGTTGGGGACGGTAACTTCCACATCATCTCTTGTGGTTAAGCGCGTACTGCGAAGACCAATGTGCATGACCTTACCGCGTTGTCCATCATCAAGCACAATATAATCGCCAATTTTATAAGGGCTGTCGGCTAAGATAAACACACCAGAAAACAGATTGGCTAAAGTATCTTTTGCCGCAAAGGATACGGCTAAACCCATGATGCCTGCAGAAGCTACCCAAGCGGTCATATCAATGCCCCAAATTTGGAACATCACATATCCGGCGACGGCAACGATTAACAGTTTAGATAAGTTATCAAATAAGGGTAGTGTTTGTGGCTGAATTAAGCGTTGCTTATTTTTACCACCACCCCAAGCCAGTTGTTGTAGAATAATTTTGGATGCTCGAATTAACGCAGTCATCCAAATCAATACACCGATGGTTTTAAAACCATAAATAAGCTTATCCGTTATGCTATCGGATAGTGGCATGATTTTTACGGCGGTCGAAAAACCGGTAATAACTAAAGAGTAATAAATAGGAGGACGAGCAATACTCAGCAATCGATCATCAAGATAAGACTTAGTTTTGCTGGTTAGAAACTTTAATACCCGAAAAATAACCCATGAAGTGAATGAGGCAAAAATAAACGTAATTAAAAATATTGCCCCACCTTGAATCCAAGGTTGACCACTAAAAAAATCCAGCACGGGTGATAAATATATTTCGAGTTGTTCCATTAATGATTACTCGTTTATTGGTTTATTACACATCATAGCTCAACGGTGTTTGATACAGAATGAACAATAGTGCTTACTTTTGAATGATTAGACGCTAATCTCTCCTAAAGCAACTTTTCGAGATGTTGCAAAATCTGTTTTGCCGCTACCTAGCTTTGGCACGGCATTGACTAAAGTTATCTTAGCTGGAATCATTAAAGCATTCATCCCTGATTTGATAAGTGCTTTTTTAATTTCAGCGGCAGGTGTTTCTGAAGAAATCAGTAAAATAACTTTCTCCCCTTTTTTATCATCGGGTAAGTTGACTGCAACCAGTTCTAAATCGGGTTCATTAAGTGCTTCACGGATAGTCTCTTCAACCGCCGAGAGACTGACCATTTCACCACCGAGTTTGGCAAAACGTGAATAACGATCAACAATGGTGAGAAAGTTATCCTCATCAAGGTGACCTTTGTCACCACTGTGATACCAGCGTTTATTATCAAACTCGGTGATCACTTCGTTAGTTTTTTCAGAGTCTAATAAATAGCCTTTCATAACTTGCGGCCCACCAATAAGGATTAAGCCATCTTCACCCGTGGGAAGTTCTGCCATCGTATCAGGGTTAACAATACGAAAACTAGTACCCGGTAGTGGCATACCGACTGTGCCATCTTTATTACCCAGTTGAGTCTTCCAGTAGTTGGTGTCTAATGCATCCGGTAGATTCACACTGGCTACGGGTGAGGTTTCCGTTGCACCATAACCTTCGAGAATTTTTTTGCCAAACTTTGCTGCAAAGGCATCTCGCACTGTTGGGTTGAGCCGCTCTGCACCTGAAATAATTAGGCGTAATGATTTGAGCATTAGCGGGTGTACTTTTTTATTCATTACATAGAGTCTGAAGAAGGTAGAAGTACCAAAGAGCAACGTGGCATTGTGACGAGCCGCACCTTTTGAAACGGTCAAAACATCGGTAGGATCGGGGTGACACACAATAGGCACACCTTCAGAAAGTGGCATAAAGGTCGTTGCTAATAAGCCAAAAGCATGAAAGGTTGGGAGTGTTGACATCACCACATCATTTTCTCGTGTGTTAAGCATATCAGCGACTTGGCGTGAGTTAGCCGCTAGATTAAGGTGGCTTAATTCAACCCCTTTGGGTGTGCCTTCACTGCCACTAGAGAATAAGATAGCGGCGGTACTGTCCATTTTGACACGTTTCATATAGATCAAACGTAGCAATTGTGTCGGTAGTAACATCACGCTTAGCATCGTGAGTAACATTTTTACTTTAGGTAATTCGGCTTTAAAATCTTCTAAATAAATGAGTTTAGTTTTTGGTAGGATTTCTTTTATTTTTATACCTTTTTCATCCAGTTTGCGTAAAAACTTTTTGGAGGTGTAAACGGTTTTAATATCTGCTTTTTTAATTGAGCCTTGTAAAGCCTCTGTACTGGCTGTGAAGTTAAGATTAACCACCGTTTTGCCCAAACAAAGCACCGCCATATTTGTGATAGCGCCTCCGACACTGGACGGTATTAACAAGCCAATATTTTGTTCGGGGCTTTTTTTCGCGATTAACCTAGAAAAAGCAAACACAGCGGTCATAAATTTATGGTGGCTTAAGGGTTCACCTTGTACATCGGTCGCCGCCATTTGAAAACTCATTCGCTTAGCTGTTTTTAACCACGAGACAGGAATAGGGTCGATCGTTTTGGCATAGTCCTGCCAAGCATTAAAGGATAAGTCGAAAATACGCCGTTTTAACTGATCAGGGGAAGTGTCTGAGGGCAATGGTTTTCCAAAGGCGACGATAATATCGCGCTTAAAGCCTGACTGGCGAGCCTCTTTTAAAAATCCGCTGGAGCGTGAAAAGCGGCTTCCCCATAGACCATGTAAATAAAACGGAACAATTTTGGCACGAGTCCCTTCAATGGCTTTTAAGTAGCCGCGTTTAAATTCTGATAATTGCCCTGTTCGGCTAATTGTTCCTTCAGGGAATAAACAAACGGCTTTGCCCTCTTTTAATAAACCATTAATGGTATCGAGAGAAGATGCACTTGCACCACTGGCAATCGGGACTGCACCGAACATTTTTAAAATGCCTTTCAAGTACCAACGCTCATAATACCCCCGCTCAATTACAAAATGTAAGGGCCGGGGTGAGGCGATTTGAACTAATGCCCAATCTACAAAGCTGATGTGGTTGCCTAGTAAAAGCACGCCGCCTGAAGGGGGTAAATCTTCAAAACCCAAAACCTTCATGCGGTAACGAGCAGCAAAAATACGCGCAATAATAAAACGCAATAAGGATTCAGGAATTTTTGAAATGGTGTAAAAAGTGCCGAGTAGGGCGACGATAAATAAGCCCCAAAGAATAGAGGTGCTACCGACACTATAATATGCCAATGTACTGGTGATAATTAAAAACAGCAGCATAACACTAAATTGAACTAAATTATTGGTGGCTAAGATACGACCGAGTTGGCTGTTTCTGGTGTGATACTGCATTAAGGCATTGAGTGGTACAATGAAAAATCCACCCATAACCCCGAGGAATAAAAAGTTTAAGGCTTGTAATAAGCTTGAGTCAAAAACACGAATAAAAATCAGTGACAAAGTAACGCCGATCGCACCAACAGGGACTAAACCAATTTCAATATGGTTACGCGAAATCCGCCCTGCGGCAATTGAGCCGATTAAAATACCAATTCCGCCAAAGGCCATTAAACCTTGCACGACCGCTGTATTGGTTAAGCCTAAGAACTCTTTGGCATAGGCTGGGTAGGAGGCAAGCAGTACTTGTGAAATCGCCCAGAAAACCGCTAGCCCTAAAATAGATAACCAAATATAAGGGTGCCTTTTGGCAAGCTTTAAATTACGTGCTTGGGTTCTGCCATGCGTATAGTCATCCCAACGGAACTTCATTTTATCTTTAGTTTGGGTTAGTTGTGGTAGACGATAAGCCAAAATAAGTTCTAGTAGGGTTAAGCCAACAAGCACCCAACCTAGCGGAGCCATTAGAGCAATAATGGCATCTTTATCGGTAAGACTGTGAGTAAACTCAAACCCTTTAAACAGTTTTTCAAAAAGGATTGAGAAGAAAAAAGTACCTAGTAATATACCTGTGGTCGTTGCGGCTTGTAATAAGCCATTGGCTTGAGCGAGGCGTCTATCG
>JALSJN010000064.1 GCA_026989335.1 Thiotrichaceae bacterium | reverse complement strand
AGCATGTGACTACGAAATTTTGGAACACGATTTTGTTGCAGCAGGCGGAAAACTCTCTGACATCCAAACAGCAGATCGCAACCCAGGGTCTGAGGCTTTGCATGCTTTTTTAATGTACCGGGCTAGTCAATCCAACCCCATAGACCTGATAGGCGCTATGTGGGTTATTGAAGGTTTAGGACAAAAAATGGCATCAAATTGGGGGGAGCGGGTTGATGAACTGACTCATGGTGATGGTAGTTATACTCAGTTTATGCATTACCACGGAGAGAACGATGATGCGCACATGGATAAGTTATATCAGTTAATAGATCGTGTCTGTCAAAATGATAAGCATTTAAAAGCGATACTTCGTACTGCCACGGTAGTGGCTCGATTATATATCATGCAACTGGAAGAAATAGACAATGAAAGCGAAGCGTAGTGCTTACTTACAAGCCTTGTTTTTTGATAACTCGATACCGATGGAGCCACAAGCAATAAAGCTTTGGCATAAAGACCTTGATAACCCGATGCGCTGGAGTCTGCGACCTTTTTTACAGCTTTTCTTTGCTGTTTTATTGCATCTAATTTGGTTTTTTAAACGACTGCCATTACCTCAGTTTAGCGCGCATAAACTGTTGCAAAAAATGATCTGTTGGTTTTGCAGGCATTTAGTAAGCAAGGAAACCAACTTGCTAATATTACGTCATTACGCGGCAGAATCTAATATTATGAATTTTTTGGCTGCTAATAGCGGAAAAGAAGATTTGGATCCGATTACCCAATACCCTAAAAAAGTGAACGATATGATCAAAAATAGCTTCGTAGATCATGATCAAGAGCTGTTTCGCTTATTTAAAGAACTCGGCTATTGGAAAGATAGGGGAGAGCCGATTCCAAAAAATCAATTAAACTGGAAAAATTGGCAAGCGATAAAAATGAAAGACTACAATGTGAAAAGTAAACGTACGCAGATTCTTGATTTTGAAAATTCACATGTCATGTTTATGTGTTTGTTTTGCTTTCTTCTAACACGAGAAGAGTACCGTGACGCTATTAATGGCTTCAACCTTGATCAATCTATCGCTATTAGAATAAGCCAAATTATTGGCGACCCTCAGCTGCCAGAGATGGCTTACAATAAATACCCCCATTACCTAGTCGGCCCTTGGAACCTTAGCCAACGCTTTTTAATGCATGGGTTTTTTATGGAGTTTATGTATGCAAAGTTAGAAGGTATCAGGAAAGAGACCTTGCACCAGTGACAACGTTTAAATGAGCTTGAAAATAGCATCAATAAAAGAAAAAACATTCTATTTCTCAATTTTCTTTTTTGTTAGCAGTGGTTACCTCCTGACTAGCCAGTTAGCTTTATCCTCTGCACCACACCCAACAGCTTTTATGGAATGGGAAAAAAATATTCCCTATGGGGAATATTTTATTATTCCTTATTTTTCTTATTTTATCATTCCTCTACTTGCCTTTTTTGCCTTTAAACAGACAAGTAATATAATGCGCCAGTTCGTCTTTATTTTTGCTTTAATCGCAATAGTTTCTTTAACCATTTTTGTCTTTTACCCGCATCAATTTGGTTGGAAGCGACCAGCACCAACGACAGGCTTTGAAACGATCAGAGTCATGCTCGCCTTCCTAGAGGCCGATGAGGTTTATAATACCTTCCCATCATTACACGTGTCGTTTACAGTGGCGTTTTGGTATATGATGAAAGACCATATAAAAAATAGAATTTTCTATCATCTAACATGGTCATGGTTGGTTTTGATTGTTCTATCCACGTTATTTGTTTTTCAGCATCACTTTGTTGATGTCGTTACAGGTATATTTTTGTTTTATGCCGCTTACGCTGTGACGCATATAAAGCTATTGAGGCAATTCTTTTAGGAAGAAATATATGGAGACATTTGCACGACTCGGATACCGAGTAAAAATGGCTGAAATTCCACTGCTTTTCGTTGAAAAACTTGTTAATAACGCGTTATTAGCTTCATTTTCCGCCTCAATCAGTGAAATTTCATCCGATTTTTCTTTCGATACCGACTCGTGCAAAGATCTCATATCAAATAAGTTATTATTATCTGAGAGTCTTATACGTTTAATAACTTGAAACCTTCATGCTAAAATAGCAGCATGAAAAAAGAAAAATTAAAACCCATACTTGAAGCAATTTTAATCAGTGCTGATAAACCCTTATCGCTTGAAAAACTTCTTAGCTTCTTCCAAACTGAAGATTTAGTTAACCGCGATGATATTAAAACGGCTCTAGCTGAGATGTACGATAGTTATGAACGACACGGCTTTGAACTGGTTGAAACAGCCAGTGGCTTTCGCTTTCAAACACGTGAAGCTTTTAAACAATGGGTGACGCAACACTGGGATGAAAAACCTAGCAAATATTCACGCGCGCTACTCGAAACCTTAGCCTTAGTAGTTTACAAGCAACCTATTACCCGCGCCGAAATTGAAGATATTCGTGGTGTTGCGGTGAGCTCTTATATTATTAAAACCTTACAAGAACGTGAATGGATTCGCGCGGTAGGTCATAAAGATGTTCCCGGCCGCCCTGCTTTGTTAGGCACTACCCGCCATTTTTTGGATTACTTTAATTTAAAATCATTGGATGAAATGCCAAGCTTGGGCGATGTGCAGGATATTGAAAAACTGTATCCTAAGTTAGCTTTAAAAGTAGACGCAACTGAAAATATTGAACCATGAAGCGCATGAAGAGAACGCAAACAGCTTTTGCTTTTAACCCCGTCATGAACTTCATGCGCTTCATGGTAAAATCGTATGTCTTCATGGTAAAATAAAAATACTGGGCAAACACAAAAAATAAAACATTATGAAAAAAACATTTACCACGAAAGACTTTATCTTATTTGGGCTGATTATTTTACTACTGGTTTTATTGATTCTTTCGATGAATCAAGTGGATCGGCAGTGGCAAAAACTTACCCGTGTTGAAAGTATGCTGGCGGAACAATCTAAAGATGTAAGTGCGTTACGAGGCTCACTGAGTGTTATCAAACAGAAGATTGATAAGGCTCAACTCGTTTCACAAACGCCAACCGCTAGCAATAATATAAACACATCTAATGCGTCAACGACAACCGCAAACGTCGCAGAAAATAATATCCCCCCAGTGTTTCAACGCGCTTATGAAGCTACCCAAAAAGAAGATTTTGCGCTGGGTGGCTGGTTTACCTCATCACTTTCAACCACGATTAAAACGCTTACACCTTTAGTTTCTACCTCAGCCTACGCCTCTGAGATTCAGTCGTATGTGTTAGAGTCTTTATTATCACTCAACTCCGACACTTTGCAGTATGAAGGGAAACTAGCAAAAAGCTGGCAGATTAGTGAAGACGGCTTAACCATTACTTTTCAGCTTCGTGATAATGTACTTTTTTCTGATGGCGAGCCGTTTGATTCAACCGATGTGGTGTTTACCTTTAACTTCATTATGAATGAGAAAATCAAGGCACCCAGCTTGCGCGCTTATTATAAGCAAATTGACAGCGTGGTTGCTAATGGCAAACATGAGGTGGTTTTCAAATACAAAGAACCTTATTTTAAGGCCTTAGATTTTGCCGGTGGCATGAATATTTTGGCAGAACATTTTTACAAGCCTTACCTCGAAAAAACCGAAGAATTTAATCAATCAAAAGGTTTGTTGATCGGTACGGGGCCGTATCGTTTAGCCGACCCTAAAAACTGGAAGCCTGATCAAGACAGCCTAGAATTAATCCGCAATAACCGTTACTGGGGCGCAGTACAACCCAGCTTTGACCGTGTCGCATGGCGTATTATTCAAAATGACAGCGCCCGTCTGACCACCTTTAGAAATAGCGATATTGATTTATACGGCGATGCGCAACCGATTGATTTTGATAAGCTCAAAGATGATGAGCAACTCAATAAAATCAGCGACCGTTTTAATTACACCTCACCCACCAGTGGTTACGGCTATATTGGCTGGAATCAAATGCTTGAGGGCAAAGAAACACGCTTTGCTGATAAGCGCGTGCGCCAAGCAATGACTTGGTTAATTGACAAACAAAAGATTATTGATAGCGTCTTTTTAGGCTATCGCAAACCAGCTGTAAGCCCCTTTGGTGAAGGCAGTCCACAGCACAACCCTAATATCAAACCAGAAAAACAAGATATCGCCAAAGGTAAAGCTCTGCTCAAAGAAGCAGGCTTTGAAGACCGTGACGGCGATGGTGTAATTGAAGATAAAGATGGCAAGCCGTTTGAGTTTAAGTTGATTTATTTTGGTACGAATGAAACCACCAAGCGCATGGTGCTATTGCTTAAAGATATGTATGCGCGCGCTGGTATCAAACTGATTCCTATTCCTTCGGAGTGGCCGGTGATGCTAGAGGCACTGGATAAGAAAAACTTTGAAGCAATTACACTCGGCTGGGGCGGTACTATTGAAAGCGACTTGTATCAAATCTTCCACAGTGATCAAATTAAAGAAGGTGATAACCGTACCTCCTACAAAAATCCTGAACTGGATAAAGTCATTGATGAAGCACGTAAAATGGTTGATAAAGAAAAACGCATGAAACTTTGGCAACAGACTGAAAAAATCTTAATTGAGGATCAGCCTTACACATTTTTAACCCGCAGAATGGAGTTAGGTTTTGCCAATAAACGCATTAAAAATCAGCGTATGACCAAGCTTGGCTTAAATACCGGAAGCTTGGAAAACTATATTCCCAAAGCACTGCAAAAACACAGTAATTAATAAGCGCTAACACCTATGATTAATTACCTCATTCGCCGCATACTTTTGATGTTTCCTACCCTGATAGGAATCACCATTATTGTATTTGCGGTGATGGCGGCAGCACCAGGCGGAATTAGCGCACAAGGTTTAACCCAAGGGCAAGATTTAAAACCTGCTGAAAAGAAAGCACTGCTTGATTATTACAATAAACGTTATGGCCTAGATGACCCTGCCCCAGTGCAGTATTTACGCTGGTTAAACAATGTATCGCCCATCGGTTTTACGATGGATGATGACTACAATATAAAAGGCTTCTCCTTTACCAAAGGCTCTGATTTAGGCGAAAGTTTTAATTATGGACGACCTGTTTCGGCGCTTATTGAAGAGCGATTGCCGATTACATTACTGCTTAATGTGATTACCATTCCACTCATTTATATCATCGCAATTATCGTCGGGATTAAAGCAGCATCTGATCGTGGCGGTAGTTTTGATGTCGGTTCTAATGTGATTATGCTGGGAATGTGGTCAATACCAACGATGCTCATCGGCGTATTGTTAATCGGTTTTTTCGCCAATACCCAGCATTGGCAATGGTTTCCCACCGCCGGTTTAAGTGATCGTGCGGCGCATGATATGACTTATCTACCGAATGGTTTTTCCTATCTTTCAATCGCAAAAATATTTATTGCTATGCTGGCAGGAGCGTTTATTGCTGTTGTTCTTAGCCAATGGAAACAGCGTAATTTACGCACTGCACTTTTTGTAATCGCTGGCGCCGTTTTAGGTGGCTGGATGGCAAACACGCACCCTGAAACACTCACCGTAAACTGGGTTTTATTGCCACTTTTAGGCGCTATAACGTTAGGCGTTATGGCATGGGTTGATTTCCCTGCGCTTCGAGTCGGCGGCTTAGGTCTCGTTGGTGCCAGCATTGGTTTATTGCTCGCCTTTATGTGGATACCCGATACACCTGAGCGCGGTTATTTATTTGATCGGATGTGGCATCTGGTATTGCCGATAATCACTTTGTCATACGGTAGTTTTGCATTTCTTGCTAAATTAATACGTACCTCCGTTTTAGAAAATTTAGAAACAGACTATGCCCGTACCGCCCGCGCCAAAGGTGTCAGCGAAGATGATGTTATGAGCCGCCACGTGTTTAGAAATAGCCTAATTCCACTCATCACTGCATCCGCTGGAATCCTACCCAGTTTGTTGGCAGGCTCGGTAATTGTTGAATCCATCTTTAGTATTGATGGCATGGGAAAATTAGCCATTGAAGCTGTCAACGGGCGCGACAAAGAGCTGATGCTTTCAATCACTTTGATTAGTGGCTTACTCACGTTGGTTGGTTATTTAATTACTGACTTCCTTTATACCTTGGTTGACCCGCGGGTATCGTATGAGTAACGCTACACAGAATAGACCCAGCGATGCCGCTCAATCGTCCGGTTTTATGACGCGGATTTTAAGGCGCACGTTTTCAGAGGCAGGTGCAAAAATAGGCTTATTCTGGGTTAGCGTTTTAGTCATTATGGCAGTATTTGCACCTTTCTTAGCCAATACGGTACCGTTACTTGCCAGTGAAAACGGCGCTGTTAGTGCGCCTTTTTTACGTTATTTTACCGTTGAAGATGTTATCTTTTTATCGGTATTTGTAATTGTTATAGTCATTTGGCTGAGTCCCCTGAGTCGTACATTTTCACGCGCCACGACTTCTTTTATCATCTTAACAACAATCGCCACCGTGCTTGCCAACACTTTCGTAAAGCCACCACAACTCATTATTTACGACGACTTCCGCACACAGCAAGCGCAAGGTAAGTACGACTGGAGCATTAACGCACCCGTAGCCTTCTCAGCACGTGATTATATGCGTGATGTAAGTGAAGCGCCTTTGCAGGAACCTCTCGCAAAAAGCCAATTTAAGCACGTCATGGGTACTGAAGAAAACGGCGCTGATGTGTTTAGCCGCATGATTCATGCCTCACGCGTGGCACTGTCAATAGGCTTTATCGCCACTGGTATAGCCTTAGTAATCGGGGTCATTCTGGGTGGGCTAATGGGTTATTTCTCCGGCATAGTGGATATGCTTGGGATGCGACTAGTAGAGATTTTTGAATCCGTGCCGACTCTATTTTTACTACTTACGTTCGTGGCTTTTTTTGGCAGAAATATTTATTTAATTATGGTGATTATTGGGCTTACCAGCTGGTCTGGCTACGCCCGCTATGCGCGCGCCGAATTTTTAAAACTGCGCAAACAAGACTATGTGCAAGCAGCCATTGCCAGCGGCTTACCATTACGCTCGATTCTTTTTCGCCACATGTTACCCAACGGTGTAGCACCTTTGCTGGTAAGTGTTAGTTTTGGCGTTGCCTCCGCTATACTGGCTGAAGCCACCTTAAGTTTTCTCGGTTTAGGCCCTGTCGATGCGCCATCATGGGGGCAAATGCTCAATCAATCCATACGAGCCTCAACCTTTAACTGGTGGATGGCGGTCTTCCCGGGTGGTGCTATTTTTATGACGGTATTTGCCTACAACTTAATCGGCGAAGCTTTACGTGATGCGCTGGACCCTAAGTCTGCCAAGGGTGATGACTGATGAGTACACAAACTTCAGGCATCAAAAGCTACAAGCTCACCCCTAGCGAAAAGCCGGAGCACAAACTATTACAGATTAAAAATCTACAGACTCATTTGCAAGCAGGCAAGCGGGTGGTTAAAGCGGTTGATGATGTTAGCTTTAGCATCAATAAAGGTGAAACATTCTGTTTGGTCGGGGAGTCTGGTAGCGGCAAGTCAATTCTTGCTCTATCGGTGATTCAGCTATTACCGGCACGCATCAGCTCCCACCCCAGTGGGGTGGTTCTCTTTGATTGGCGCAAGCAAGAGAATGTTGGGCAAGTGAGCATACCGACTTATAAACAAGTGGATATGCTAACGCTTGAAGAAGATGATTTATGCGATATTCGCGGCTCGCGGATAGCAATGATTTTTCAAGAACCGATGACATCACTCAACCCAGTTTACAGTGTGGGTGAGCAAATTATGGAAGCGTTGTTATTGCACAATAACGGCATGAGCGAGGAGATAGCCAAACAGCGCGCGCTTAAAGCCATGCAAGAAGTACAAATTAAAGATGCCGAAACACGCTTTAATAACTACCCCCATGAAATGTCTGGCGGGCAACGCCAACGCATTATGATTGCGATGGCGCTTGCCTGTGAGCCTGATTTATTAATTGCTGATGAGCCTACCACGGCGCTTGATGTAACCGTACAAGCCGAAGTACTCAAACTTATTCGAGCACTGCAACAACGCAAGGGCATGAGTGTACTATTCATCACCCATGACTTTGGCGTAGTTGCCCAAATAGCCGATAAAGTGGGTGTGATGAAGCAAGGCAAACTCGTTGAAGTCGGTGATGCAAAAAACGTGCTACGCAACCCACAACACGAATACAGCCAAAAACTATTGGCAGCAGTGCCTGAAAATTTACCTAGACGTAAAAAAGAAGAACAAAAATCACCCAATGAAGCACTTGTAAAAGTTAAAAACTTAGATGTCTTTTTCCCGATTCGTAAAGGCGTATTACAACGCGTTGTTGATCATGTTCGTGCCGTCGATGATGTCACCATTGATATCAATAAAGGTAAAATTGTTGCGCTAGTCGGTGAATCTGGTAGCGGTAAAACAACCCTTGGACGCGCCATTTTACAGCTTCAAAAACCCACCGCTGGCAGTGTAAGTATTCATGGGCATGAGTTGGTTGGCTTATCAACAAAGCAACTAAAACCGTGGCGACAAAAAATGCAAATCGCCTTCCAAGATCCGCAATCTTCATTAAACCCGCGTTTATTAGTCGCCAAAACATTAACCGAGCCGATGAAAATTCATGGCATCGGTAGTAATGATGATGAGCGCATTGAACTCGCTGGCGAAGTATTAGAGGCGGTACAACTGCAACGCGACTTTATGTGGCGCTACCCACATGAATTTTCAGGTGGGCAACGCCAACGCATCGGCTTAGCACGCGCTTTAGCCTTAAACCCTGAGTTTATCGTCTGCGATGAAATCACCAGTGCGCTGGATGTATCGGTACAGGCCGAGGTTCTACAGTTATTATTAGAGATACGCGACCAACGCGACCTCACCTTATTATTTATCACACACAATATCTCAGTGGTTGAGTATTTATGCGATGAAACCATAGTGATGAAAAGTGGTAAAGTAGTAGAACAAGGCTTAACAGAAGATGTTTGTGGTAATCCGCAGAATCCTTATACACAAAAACTGATAGAAGCCGTACCGCGACTAAACTTATAGAAGGGTATTTATGAAAGCCATGAAAGTTCTAATTCTTTCCTCCTTACTAATCACTGCGATGAGTAGTCATGCTAAACCACTCCCTAAAGATAAAAGCCTAGGGGTGTCTGTTAACCCTTTCTACCTTTTGGTCGTAACACCTTCAGGCAAAGGAGAGCAATATTTAAGTGCCACAATCTCTCACTTTAATCATAATAAAAATATTGAGATTGCGATGCCCTTACACCGAATGCGTTTAGGCAGTTATCAGCAAAAGACGCTTGATTTACATTACCGAAAATACCTGGCAAGCTCTATTAGTGGCGCTTATATTAGTGGCTTTACCCGCTTTGCTAAACTAGAAAGAAATTCTGAAAGTGAATTTAAAGTAGGCTTTGGTGCAGGTGTGGGCTTTAAGTTGTTTCACTCTAGCGGTGCCTACTGGGGCGCTAGCTTAAATGGTGGCATCTACCCTAAAGCTAGTCAGAAGTTTACCACCAGCGACTTATTTGTTATCACAGATAATAATCGTTATATTTTTGACATTGAGCTTTTTAAGTTTGGTTATGCATTTTAAATTGATGCAAAAGGCATTAGTTTAAAAGGATAACATTGACTTTTAAGCTGATCCTAAGAAAGCAAGCTCAGATATATCTCACCTTATGTCAAGCAATAGGCTTTGCTTGCAACGTTCAAAAGAGGCATAAATTATCCTGTCTCTTCAATATAACGGTGTACGGTAGAAGCTTTTCAAGTAAGCTAAAAGCAAGGTTATTTGCAACAGAGAACTCAATATAATGAAACTAGTATCATTTGTTACCGGTTTATTTCTACTTTTTGTTTTATTTAATTCCGCTAATGCTATCAAACTAGCCCCTCCAATTGACGGTCAAATTTATTTTGGTGCTAATCCAGGCTTTGCGGATGAAGATCAAGTAGTTGCTGCGGAGACTAATGGGCAATCTAAAATTAAGCATCTTGATACAATCGCAGGTAAGTCAGCCCTATGGTCTTATTTTTCTAATAATTGGATCAGTGATATTGCTTACCCTAAAGCGAATATTCAGGCGATTATTGATAAAGGGAAAATTCCTTTTGTACGCTTGATGCCGATGGGTATACCTAAGGATGGGGTTGATCGTTATAGTATCTGTCGGGGTAAAATCCAATGGGGTTCTTTTCAACTGGCAAAGCAATCGTATATCAAAAACTGCCAAAAACTAGACTTGAAATCACTTTATACCACCAATAGCGTTGAATACAGTTTAACTAATATTGCGCACAGCAAAGTAATAGAAGCACAACTACGCGCGTGGGCTGATCAAGCGAAGGCGCACTACCACCAAACTAAAACACCGTTATTAATAGATTTTGCGGTGGAGATGAATGGTTGGTGGTTTCCGTGGGGTGGGGCGCATCAACGAGCGGCTGATTACAAAGCGGCTTATAGACGTATTATTCAGATATTTAGAGAGCAGGGTGTGAAGCATATTACATGGTTTTTTCATGCTGATATTTCAGAAACGCCTTATGCCGATGATAATAAAGGGAATCCTTTCAAGTCTGCAATTTTTAATCCTGTACGTTATTACCCCGGTGATGACTATATTGATTGGCTAGGTTTTAGTCTTTATGGGCTAAATGATAATACATCGGGTGTTGGGCGATGGAAACGCTTTAGTGATATTGCCAATGCTCCTTCTCAGTATTCAAAGGGTAAAACACAATTTCAGCATTTAGCCAGTATAAGTAACAAGCCTATAGCCATTTTAGAATTTGCCGTAACGGATGGTCATATGGGCGATAAAGGTCAAAAAAAGGCAGCGTGGTTGGTTGATGCTTTTAATGGCATTAAAAGCTTAAAAGATGCCAATGGCAAGCAGCGTATTAAAGCCATAAGCTATTGGAATGAAAGCTGGGAAAATGCAGAAATGAGGATAGATTCGTCGCCAGCTGCCCAAAAGATGTTTCATTCGTTAATTGTTGATCCCCGCTTTATTAATCAAGCTATTTGGCATTAATTGACTATAAGCGCTCCTTCTTTAAGTTTATTTCAGGAGTCCTTTATAAGTAGGTACAATCTGCTAAGCTCGATTAAATATTTTTGAGAATTAGTTATGATCATCATGTACGGCATAAAAAACTGCGACACAATCAAAAAGGCACGCAAATTTTTAGAAACGAATAATATTGACTATCAGTTTCATGATTTTAGGGAAGACGGTTTAAACCCAATTCAATTACGTGCTTGGGTATCAGAGCTTGGCTGGGAAAAGCTGATCAATAAACGCAGTACCACATGGCGAAATCTACCGGATGAATCTAAAAAAAATATGGATGAAACATTAGCTTTGGTAGTGGCAGAAGATCAGCCGACAATTATAAAACGGCCCGTATTGGAATTGGCTGATAAGGTCATGGTGGGATTTTCTGAGAAAGCGTATCAAGATCTGTTTTAGTACTTGAGACCTTTGCATGAGTCAGTGGCGAAAGAAAAATCGGATGAGATTTTACTGATTAAGGCAAAAAGTGGGATTTCAGCCATTTTTACTCGTCACTCGTGCAAAGGTCTCTAATGAAAAATAGGCATAACTGGACTTCTTCAAAAGAACGCTTAAGAAAACCCTGATCAAGCCCAATTGTTTTTAGCTTGCTAAAACTGCCGATATTTCTTACGAAGATCGGCGCAATATTTAGTGCTTTGCTTGGAAATGACTTAAAAGCGAATGCAGAACGACTTTTACGACTCACATCGTGAAAAATAGCGACAGTTTTTTCTGCGCTAATTTCTAATCGACTTAATCAGGGTTTCCTTAAGGAATTCCTGATTAAGTCCTAGGATCATGAGAAAATAGCATAATCCAAAGAAAGGGGTTATTCAATGAAACAACAAAGCTTTGCCAGCCTAGCCTATGATAAAAAGAAAATCACCACG
>JALSJN010000063.1 GCA_026989335.1 Thiotrichaceae bacterium | reverse complement strand
GTGATAACAGGAACTAAATTTACTAATGGAATTAAACAAGATGTAGATCAAAAACAGGAAGCCGCTTAGGATGCCATACACCAGATTTGACTATAGCTCAATAGAGATAATCGCATCAAGATTATAAAAATCGACATTACGATTCACTTCGCGCTTGCCTTCCATTTGAACTATTCGGAAATTCCTAATAGTTGCACTTTGTTCCAGTTCACCTTGAGAATAGATGTTTTTTAAATGTTCATTAATAGTCGGTACAGTCACATCAAACAATTCCGCCATAAGTTTTTGTGAAAGCCAGACTGTTTCATCTTCATAACGCGCTTCTATCCCCTGTTCACCTGCTTGTAAGGTAAAGATTAAGAATTCAGCGGTACTGTTGCGGATTAGATTCTTCACTCGGGTAAATAGGTGTAAATATAAAGTACACCCCCCCTCTTTTTGGCACTTTTGTACATTTAAAACGCAATAAACTCATGTTTAAGATGTTGTCTTAGGTTCCATTTATCATCCGTACTTAAGGCACGTTCTAGGCAGATGAAGGCTTGCGGGTGTTTGATCAGTTGTTTAACCGTTTCGGGGTTTAGTTTGCTGTCTAGGCAAAGCAGTGATTGTTTTAAGCCGTCATCGGCACGTTTGATTTTATTGTGCTTAAACTCGCTGGCATCTTCAAGGGTGTAGTTAAGTTGAAAACCATTTTTAAGCAACACTTCATCTTGTATTTCGGTGGCTTCAAACAAGCCTGTTAGCTGTTTTTCTTTTTCAGCGATATAGTCTTTTAACACCGCGATATTTTCGGCTTCGGTTTTTTCAGGGTCGGGCTTGAACTCGGTACGCGGAAAGTGTGATTTTGTCAGTTGATAGACTTTAAAGCCGTATCTAAGGGTTTAGGGTCGTCGCCGTAGCCTTCAATCACGCGCTTTACGCGCTCAATGGTGATGCCGGATATTTTATTATAGCCTGCTTTGCGTGCTTCTGATTTTTCGGGCGTTTGCTCGGGGAGTTGGACTAGGATGAATTTTCGGTTGCCGTTGTCTTCGGCGTTTAGTTCTGCGACGGCTTGGGCGGTTGTGCCTGAGCCTGAAAAGAAGTCTAAAATAATATCCTCTTTAATTGTACTTGCAACTAATAACTTTTTGATTAAGTTTGGAGATTTAGGAAAGTCCATAACAGCAACATTAAATATGGCTTTAACAGACTTCCTGCCATAATCATTATGTATTTCTTTATCTATCCAAAGGGACTTTGGGAGAGTAGTAGCTGAATTTCCAAACTCATCAAGCAAGTAGTCTTTTCGATATATTCTCCACTCATCTCCTGTTTTCTCCGCGATTAAAAGCTTATTGTCTTTTTCTATTTTATCCTTCCCCCAAGTCCAACATGTTTTAATTTCATCAGGAGTTACAGGAAAAACTTCATCAGTAAAATCAGAGTCCTTGACTGGGGAGATATTACAATTCTGAGGGTTCACATATAAAGGAAAAAATAAGTTTGGGCGTGTAACTGGGTTAAATGCTTGATTCCTATTTCTTAACCCCAACAGACGATGTTTCCCTCTTTGATCCTCTCTATCGTATTCATCTAACATTCTTCCTTCTTTTTCAACACCATACATAGCGGTAGAAGAATTTATATTCTTACAAAATATAAGGATAAATTCATGTGTTTTAGCTATAAACTTATCCAAGTTTCTACCTCTTGGGTTTAGCTGTACTGCTAACTCAGCAACAAAATTCTCCTCCCCAAAAACATCATCCATCAAGCGTCTTAAATTATGCACTTCATTGTCATCTATCGAAACAAAGATCACGCCATCATCTTTGAGCAGTTGTCTGGCTAATAGCAAGCGTGAGTACATCATCGACAACCAGTTGGAGTGATAACGCCCTGCGGTTTCGGGGTTGGTATCTATTTTTACGCCTTTTTCTAGCCCGCCTGTTTCTTCCCAGTAGGCGCGTTTGTCTTCGGTGTAGTTATCGGAATAGACAAAATCTTTGCCGGTGTTGTAGGGCGGGTCAATATAGATACATTTAATGGATTCGCGGTAGGCTGAGAGCAGTGTTTTTAGGCTTTCTAAATTCTCGCCTTCTATAATTAGGTTGCCATCGGCTTTTTCGGGGTTAACACTGCGTTGTTCGTCGTAGCTTAGGGTGGCGGTGGTGGGTGTGTAGGCAGTTTGTTTGGCTTGGCGTTTGCCGTACCAGCTAAAGTCATATCGCTCGCGGCATTGTGGCTCGTCACCTGTGAGTTGTTTTATTTCATCGAGTTTGAGCTGCCCTTCACCATCGAATAAATCGGGGAATAGTCGCTTTAATTCATTAAGGCGTTCTTGTTGCACGTCGGGCGTGGTGGGGAGTAAATCGTTTAGTTTTTCTGTCATTTTGTTTGTTTCTTTGGTTTAACTTGTTTAGTGCTTTCTAAGCGTTTTATATCGGCTTCTATTTCTTTTAGACTTTGTTCGTATTCCAACACTTTTTGTTGCTTTCGGTATTTTTCTAGCGCTTGTGCTGTCTTTTCTTTTTCCTGTTGTTGGCTTATTTTACCCGCGTGGGTGAGTAACTCTCTGCCGTTTAATTGTAAAATACCATCGAGGCGTTCGCTCCAGTCTTGCATGGTCATGGGGGTTTGTTGTTGCGCCATGGTTTCGGCAAAGGCTAGGTATTGTTCTACTAGCAAGCCCAGTAATTTTATCTCATCTTCATTGAGGTAGTTTTTGGCTATGCTGGCTTGTTGTTTGGTAATGGATTTAGGATTATCTTTATCAAGTGACAACATGCCCATCAGTGGCAAACTGGCATCGACACGCCGATAAACTAACTCGGCAGCTGTTTGTTGGCTAATTGCCCAGAGTAGTTTGTTTTGTACTATTTTAAAAAACTGCTGGGTTTTTTCATCTTTTGGGTTGTAGTCGATACTGGTGGTGTAGATGTCTTTGATTTTTTGGTAGAAGAATTTTTCAGAAAGGCGTATTTCACGAATGCGTTGTTGCAATTCGTCAAAATACTGCATGGATTGCCCTGTTTTAAAGCGGTCATCATTTAGGACGAAGCCTTTAACTATATAGTCTTTTAAGCGCTGGGTTGCCCAAATACGAAACTGTGTGCCTTGTTGGGATTTTACGCGGTAGCCTACGGATATGATAACATCGAGATTGTAATATTTAACCTTTGGCTGTTGTGTTTTTCCTGTTATAGCACCGTGTTGAGTGGTATGTCGGAAATTCCGACATACCACTTTTTCTTCTAATTCCCCTTCTTTAAATACGTTGCCAATATGCTCTGTAATCGTTGTTCTTGCTTTTCCGAATAACGTTGAGATTTGTGCTTGATTGAGCCAGACAGTTTCATCTTCTAATTTTACATCAAGTTGTATTCCACCTTGTTTATTTTGGTAAAGTAGAAATTCCCCTGTGTTATTCATTATGTTTGCTCCATCGCTTTTTGAGCTTGCTGTTTAAAGCCGTCTTCATAATCTTTAACGGGTGCAATATAACTGAGGGTATTGATGCCGAGTGCTTCAAAGTGTTTTATGGCGTATTTGATGCGGGCGTATTCTTCTTCGCGCAATGTGCCATCTTCTAAATCATTGGTGCTTTTGGTTTCTATGACAAACCAGTAGTCCTCTGAGCTTTTATCTTTTATACCTTTCTTTTGAACGATTACACCAAAATCGGGGTTGTATTTACCAATAGGAGTGCTGATTTTATAATCGTTTGGTAATTTTAAAAAGCACAGTACTTGTGGGTCAACATCGGCATTGTAGGCAAAGTTATGTTCTGGGTTTGAATCTGAGTCACAGATTGAAAAATCGTATATGCCACGGTGCGGGGTTGGCTCGGTGGCAAGCGCGGTTTCTATTTGTTTGGCAAAGTCGGTTTCTAGGGTTTCACCTGTTAGGCGGTATTGGGTGGCGCGGTACATTTCGTCTAATTCTATACGTTTGAGCAGGTTGCTGGCTTGTTGTAAGTAATTAGGCGGGTTTTTTATCAGTTGATCTAAATTGTTTAAGCCATTAACAATATTTAGCACCACACGGTATGACAGTGAGGTTTGTTCACTGAGTACTTCGATTAAATCATGCGGTGTTGTGCCATAGTTTTAGCTTGGCTTTTGGGTTTTGCCCAGCTTTTGTTTGTATTTCGCTCAGTTCTATTTTTAGGGTGGCTTCATCGTTTTTTTCTGCCACGGTTAATACTTCTATACGTTTTACCATGCCTGCGTTGTAGGCATCTGCTGGTGTTAGTCTGTATAGACGATTGATAACACGCTTATGTGTGGCGGAATAGCGAAAAACGTATAATGGGTTTAGCGTAGCAAGGCGTTGTTGTGCAAGCTCTGTATCCATGCCCTCTTGTGGCTCATCCATAATAATAACGGGGCGAGTATTGCCTAAAGCTTCTAGGTAACTTAAACCATCTATGCTGTTATCACGGTTTTTATCATTGAGTATGGTGTCATCCGATTTAAACGCTTGAATCGTTGTTAGCATTATTTGCGGATTGTTATCTTGGATAAAGTGCTTGAGCGGGGTTAAGTCTTTACTGTTGTATTCAAAACTATGGATGGTATTTTTATAGCGTGTTTTTAATGGCTCTCTAAAGGAATCAAGTGTGTTTTTAATGCCTTCTTTTATGGCAATTGACGGCACGACTATAATAAATTTAGTGTAGCCATAGGCTTTATATAGTTCATATATGGTGCGTATATAAACGAGTGTTTTACCTGTGCCTGTTTCCATTTCTATACAGGCTTGACGTTCATCATCAAGCTGGGCTTGCTCTTCATCTAAGCTATTTTGTTTTAGAATTTCAGTTTTGTTTTTTTGGATTTGCTCATTATTTAAGTTGCAAATATTAGCATTTACACCCGTTAAACTCGGCTGATTTGAGGCATTAAAACATTGACCTTCAAAAATTTTGACAGCGGTATCAATAGCCTCTTGTTGGTAGGCTAAGTCTTCTAGCTGTAGTTGCACAATTTCCATTTGAGACATTTTATTTTTCGACTAAATCAATGGTTAGAAACTCTATCATAAACTGGAAGTGTAAAGTGATGCTATGAGTACTAATAGTGTTTTTTATATCACTACTTAACTAATTGAATATCTAGGAATGACAGGGGTATAACTTATGACAGCTCAATACTCACATAAACAATTCTTCAGGCACACGCCTAATGCGGATTTAGCTCATTATTTTAACGCTAAAAATATTAAACTGGCTGTTGATTTTAAAAAACTGAAAGAAAAAGACACTGAACAAATATTTAATGCTTTTCTTGAATTACCCGTTGAACAACAAGCGATTATTGAAACTGATTTTCAGAATATTAATGCTTTGGCGTGTGAAGGGGGATTATGGGAATGTTTTGTACAACTGCCTCTTATACTCCTACTTCGCACTAATTCACCCTTTGTTCGACCAGACTCCGTTCTTCCTGCGGAATCTCTGATGAACTTTTTTGCGCCTAGGGTGCTACAAAAGCTACCTTCGGTTCAATTCCCGCTCCACACAAACAAAAAAGCCACCCCTTACGGGTGGCTGTTTTTGTTTGGTGGAGGCGGCGGGAATTGAACCCGCGTCCGCAAACGCTCTGCCTGTAGGCGCTACATGTTTAGTCTATCTATTAATTTAGCTCTTATCTAACCAATAGACAGGATTGAAAAGAGCGATTCTGGTAAAGTTTTAACGGATCCACCCCAGACGTGCTTCACCGCGATTCCGTATATATGATCCCGAACACTTGCCCTACGGACGAGGAAAGGTCAGGAGTCTAGTGATGCTTATTAAGCAGCTAGAGCGTAGTTGTCATCATTGGCAACTAAAGTTTTTTAGATAGTGTTTAAGTGCTCACTAAACGCACTACATGCTCCTAAGGTTTCACAATCCACGTCGAATCCAGATCGCCCCCAAAGTCTTTAAATTAATAAAGATGCTCTTTTTATACTAGCGAGCAGTGCTAGTTATGATGATAGGGCGTACTTTATAAACGCCCTATTTTCTATTTTAATAGACATTTTACAGGTTTTTTAGTTCCTGTCAGTATTTGTCTGATAAATCGTTGATTCATCTTGTATCAAGCTCTGTACTTTTATAATGGTGCCATAACCTCTACTTTCAAATAAAAAATGATGTATTTTAAATTTTTAACATTACTATTTTTCATGTTTCTTCCTTTTTTATCAGGAGCTTACCCGATTACTTCTTATCTAGAGATGGTGAGGATCTCGAATGTAAGTAATGCATGGAGAACTTTATCTCTTTCAAATAGTTACGCCAGCCCTGTTGTCGCCTGTACTTATAACCTTCCTTCTGGTGCCAATAATGAAGGTGCGGTGCGTGTTCAGCTTGTGGGTTCTAGTATTCAGGTTAAAGTTCAGCGACCTTTAAATTCTACCGCTATTACTGCGTCTGATGTGTATTGTACTATTTCTGAAGAGGGTTCTTACACGTTACCTATTAAGTATGAGGCACATACTGTTTCATCAACTCAAACCAATAAAAAAGGCGATTGGGACATTGCTAAAATGGTCAATGTTACGGCTAGTAAAGTTCAAACGTATACAAAACCTGTCATCACTGGACAGGTGATGTCTTTTAATAATGCTAACTTTGTATCTTTTTGGTCAAGTAATTGTACGCGTACAGCGTCTGCTACTAATGCATCTATTTGTGTGGGTAAACACACTGGGGAATCTACTGTTACAGCCCCAACTACAGAAACGTTAGGGTATTTTATAGCTGAAGAAGCTGAATATATCCTACCCAATGCCTATGTAAAAATTACTTTGGGGGTTGATACGGTTCGAGGGGTTTTAAATTCTCCGCCCTATAGTTATACCTTACCTCGCACTTATAGTTATGCTACCGCTACAATATCGGCAATGGATGGCTCTGATGGTGGCTGGGCTGTTCTCTATGGTGCATCTCCCGTTTCTGCTCAAATAAGCTTGGCGATTGATGAGGATACTGTGAGTGACACTGACCGTAGTCATACCTCTGAGCAGGTGGCTTACTGGGTGATGGAGCCTATTGTAAAAACCTATGCTGATCTTCGAATCAATGAGGTATTGTATCGCCAAGTGACGGGTATTGATGAGTTTATAGAATTTACGGTTTTGAGTGGTGGTTCTATTCTTAATTATTTGGTTTCTTCACAAGATGGTGGTGCGTCTCAAGATTTTCGTTTTCCTGATGTTAATGTCAATGTGGGTGACTATGTGATTTTCCATTCTGCTATTGGTACGCCCAGTAGTTCTGGCGGTGTTCATCATATTTATTCAGGAAAAACGACGACACCACTGGCAAATACAGCGGATGATATTGTGCTGTTAAAACCATCGAGTACCGATGCAACTACCCTTGTTGGTGGCTCTGTTGCTTATAACTCGATTCCTGTTGATTTTATGACTTATGGCACAGGTGGTTCTATCGACCCTGCTCCGGTGAGTGTCAATGGTGTGACGGTTAGTTGGAATAACGTTGACAGTGGCAGACTTGGTGGGGCAGCTACTGGTGAGTCTGTTAGTTTAACGCCTAATAATACCGACTCTGACTCCAGTGTGTGCTGGGAAATCACCAGCAGTGGTGATGCTAGTGCATGTTCCGGTTTTTTTATTACAAGAGATACAGATGCCTCTTCATTTATTAATAGCATGGGTGAGTCTAATACTGCAATACCCGATATTAGTTTGGCAAAAACAGTATTAACTGTTTATGACCCTTATAATGGTGCGAGTAACCCTATTGCCATTCCTGGCGCTATTTTAGAATATACTATTACCGCTAAAAATGATGGTAACTTAGCTGCTGATAATAATTCTATTGTGATTTCTGATGCTATCCCTACTAATACGAAGGTCTGTGTAACAACTTTGGGTGATTGTAAAGCACTCTATTTTGCTAATGGTACGCCAACAAGTGGTTTATTACTTGCAAGCATTACTTATTCAAACAATGGTGGTACTACGTATGCTTACACACCTTCTCCAGATGCTGAGGGTAGCGATAGTAGCGTCACAAATATTCGTGCTTCAATGAGTGGGGATTTCTTACCCAAGACGGCTGCTACATCGCCAAATTTTAATATTAAGTTTAGGGTAATTGTGGAGTAGTTATTAAACTAGAGGAATCTAATATTCCTTATTTATCCTTTTGTCTTTTTATACAACCATTAATCATGAGTTACTACACCTATTAGTAGGAGTAATCTATTCTTGCTAAAAAACTAATATATGGTGACTCTCATGAGCTATAAATTCATTACAAACAACCCTAAACTTCATTTAACTGCGTTATTAAGTTTGGTTTTATCAGGCTGTCTAGATAGCAATAAATTAGGCTCCCCCGGCCTTGATGGTGCTAACCACCCTGCTTTTGTTCGAGAGAAGGTTGCCACATCAAATCATTACAAGCCTACGGGTCAGATTAGTGATTCAACCCCTGAATTTGTTTGGCCAAAGACTGTTGGTGCTACACAATATTTAGTGGGTCATGAAGACACCGAAACCAGCACACGCTGGCATGAATATATTGTAACTGCCGAGCAGGCAAACTGTAATCAAGCTAATGCCTCTAGATGCTCATACACGCCTGCTGACCTTGTGCTCGATGAAAATGATGAAAAAGCATGGTGGGTAAAACCGTATATCCCAGGTAAGACAACGCAATGGTCAAGTACGCACGTGTTTCTCTATTCAGCGACACCGCCACCAACAATTATAACGTCGGCAAAACCTATTTTACCGTCATCAGAAACAGCTACAACACTGCTTAATCCGACGTTTGTTTGGTCTTTAAGTAGTCATTCTTCAAAGTATCAAATAGGGTTTGAAAGTGATAATGGTCAAGGCTGGGCATCATTTATTCTTTCTAACAATCAAGTCAGTTGCAATACAAGCCAATGTTCATATACGTTAACAGCATCACAAACAAAATTTAAACAAGGAGATATCAAAACATGGTGGGTAAGAAGCCTTAACAATAATAACTGGACTGATTGGAGTGTTGGCTCTACTTTTAATATTGATACTTCTAGAAACCCTCAAGACTTACTTGTCTTAACCAATGATGAAAATAGCGCGAGACGTTTACTTAAAAGTAAAGACAACATAAACTTTTTACCGCAAAACACGCTCAACCCTAACTACAAAATGTGGCTGCAAGCGATTACGGTGTTAGATAATGGCTTTTATCTTATGTCGCATAATATTAAAACGCTAAACCCTGTCACTGGTAAGAAGGAAGACACCTACATCTTATTCAACCTACTTGCTCCTAATGGTAAATCTATTGCCAATAAGCGATTAGACTACGCTTCTCATGGGCAAGATTTAAGCTTAGAAAAACTAAGTAGTAATCTATATTATGTTTATACCCAAAGAGATAATGGTGGGAAAGGCATAGCTCGATTCACTCTAGATACGACAAATATTGATTTTAATCATTTGGGTAATAACAATTCTGTTGAGTTAAATATTACGCATAATAAGGATATTGTCCTTAATAATAGAGGTTCTTCAACAGCGAGCCTAAATGAAAAAAAGGATAAAGTTGCCGTTGTAAGTTATGTAAGTCGTAAAGTCTTAGATATTCAGCTTATTGATAAAGAATCATTAAAAATGGAGAACCGCTTTAAGTTAGATTTAAGTGATGGACAGCCTAATGGTAATTACAACCAAGGTATCGCGATGAAAGATAATATTATCTATATCGCTAGGGGTGACTGGAAAACACAGACTGAAGATAATATTAAAAAACTTTTTCTACTGGATGCTACGACTGGAAAGCTAATAGCTTCGTATTCTTTCACACTTCAAAATGCCTTAAGTTACAAAACCATTGAGCCAGAAGGTCTGGTGATTGTAGGTAACGCCTTATATGTTACATTGCCAACGAGGAAAGGTGGCAAAGTTAGTATCAAGCTCTATAAATTATTAGATATTTAGAGACCTTTGCACGACTCGGTGACGAAAGAAAAAGCAGATGAAATTCCACTGATTAAGGCGAAAATGAAGCTAATAACGAGTTATTAGCACGTTTTCTAACGAAAAGCAGCGAAATTTCAGCCACTTTTACTCGTCATCCGAGTCGTGCTACGGCCCATTTAATCAATAACACGTGACAGAGAGTTACTATATTGAGGGATTGCAAAGACATTTCGCTGTAAGCCCTCACATCTCTATCTCGAAAACACTTTCAATAAAATGTAAGCCTCATATTTAAAGAAAGGGCTTAATGTCATCAGTCACAAACAAGCACTGTAATTAATCCGAAAAAAGATAAGACTTCATTCGAATTTGTTTTATCATGTGCATATCACCCCTTTACATTCAAAACTAACCCATAAAAGGTTTAACGAGTATGTTAACACTCCCTGGTAGTCGCGCCTTCTCTGATTTTAAGAAAAATAAACTACTCACAAAACTTCAACAGTCTATGCCTGAAATTACGGATATTCATGCTCGTTATTATCATTTTATAAAAACCAGTAACGAACTAAGTAGTAAAGAATTTAACACCTTAAAGTCTTTACTTGACTACAGTGATAGTGGCAAAAATTATGGTCATCATGAGCCTGCGGGTGATTTATTTTTAGTCGTTCCGCGTACTGGCACAATCTCACCGTGGTCGAGCAAAGCAACAGATATATTACATAATTGTGGGTTGGGTAATGTCAACCGTGTTGAGCGCGGTATTGCTTACTATATTGAGCGTGAAAATAATTTTGAAGAACTAACTGATGATAGAAAACTATTCATTAAGGATCAATTGCATGACCGTATGATTGAAACGGTAATGGGTGACTATGTAAAGGCTGAAGCGTTATTTACAACCGCTGAACCTGCGCCATTGCAAATTATAGATTTAGAATTTGATGAAGATAGCGTGGAAGACAACCACCCTATTGCAGTAGCTGCTTTAAACAAAGCGAATATTGAACTAGGTTTAGCCTTATCTGATGATGAAATAGACTACCTCGCCAAAAATTACGCACAGCTAAAACGTAATCCAACCGATGTTGAATTAATGATGTTTGCGCAGGCAAATTCAGAGCATTGCCGGCATAAAATCTTTAATGCGGATTGGATTATTGATGGTGAAAAGCAAGATAAAACCTTGTTTGGCATGATTAAAAATACCTTTAAGCAATCGCCTGAAGGAGTTTTATCTGCCTATCATGATAATGCTTCGGTGGTTGAAGGCCCACAAGCGACACGTTTCTTTCCTAACTCAAATAACCATGAGTATGGATACACGAATGAAGCTGTGCATATGTTAATGAAGGTTGAAACACACAACCACCCTACTGCCATTTCACCTTTCCCTGGTGCTGCAACAGGTTCTGGTGGTGAGATTCGTGATGAAGGCGCAACGGGTAATGGCTCTAAACCCAAAGCAGGTTTGTGTGGTTTTTCAGTATCTAATCTTAAAATACCCAATTTCACCCACGAATGGGAGAAAGACCACGGCAAGCCATCACGCATCGACACGGCTTTAAACATCATGCTGGAAGGGCCGATTGGTGCGGCTGCATTTAATAATGAGTTTGGTCGCCCCTGTTTAACGGGATACTTTAGAACCTATGAGGCCGAAGTACCTGGGGCTTCTAAACTCGGTGAAGATGGTAAAGAGTTACGCGGTTACCATAAACCGATTATGTTGGCGGGCGGTGTGGGAAATATCCGCCCTAATAATATTGAAATGAAAGAAGTCCCTGTCAAAACGCCGATTATTGTTTTAGGTGGTCCTGCCATGCTGATTGGTTTAGGCGGTGGTGCAGCTTCTTCAATGGCGAGTGGCGCATCCGCAGAATCATTAGATTTTGCTTCAGTACAACGGGGTAACCCAGAGATGGAACGTCGTGCACAAGAGGTGATTGATCGCTGTGTCGCGATGGGCGATGACAACCCTATTTTGTGGATTCATGATGTGGGCGCAGGGGGTATTTCAAATGCGATTCCTGAAATTGTTAATGATGCTGGGCGTGGTGGTAAGTTTGAGCTTCGCAATGTACCGAATGATGAGCCGAGTATGGCACCCCATGAAATTTGGTGTAACGAGGCGCAAGAGCGTTATGTATTAGCAATAGATGCAGATAAGTTGGATACCTTTAAAGCATTATGTGAGCGTGAGCGTGCCATTTATGCGGTAGTGGGTGAAGCCACTGAAGAGCCACATTTACGGGTGGAAGATTCATTATTCAATAATGAGCCTGTGCCACCCGTCAATATGTCGATGGATATGTTGTTAGGTAAACCACCGAAAATGCTCCGCAATGTACATCACAAAACCTTTCATAAACCTGAGCTCAGATTAGAAAATATTCAACTTGATGAAGCTATTGAACGGGTATTAAGTTTACCCTCCGTTGCCTCAAAATCATTTCTTGTTACAATTGGTGATCGTTCTATTACTGGCATGGTTAACCGTGATCAAATGGTTGGGCCTTGGCAAGTACCCGTTGCGGATGTGGCTGTTACATGTTCTGATTATGTGGGGCATCATGGTGAGGCCATGGCGCTGGGCGAGCGTACTCCTATCGCTTTAGTATCCCCTGAAGCATCGGGTCGCATGGCAATTGGTGAAGCCATTACCAATATTGCTGCTGCAAAAATTGGCAAAATTTCTGATATATTTTTATCTGCCAACTGGATGGCAGCGGCAGGTTTTGAAGGCGAAGATGCGGCGCTATTTGATACCGTAAAAGCGGTGGGTGAAGAGCTATGCCCAAAACTTGGGATTGCGATTCCAGTAGGAAAAGATTCACTCTCGATGAAAACCGTGTGGGATCAGCGCACTGAAACAGGTGAAACCCACCATGTAATGGCTGCCCCACTTTCTTTAATTATAACAGGTTTTGCCATTGTAGAAGATGTGCGTAAAACACTAACGCCACAGCTAAGAACAGACAGCGGCGACAGTGACCTGATTTTAATAGACTTAGGCAAAGGCAAGAATCGTTTAGCAGCTTCGGCGCTATCGCAAGTTTATTCGCAAGTGGGGGCACGTGCGCCTGATTTGAATGACGCTGAAACACTGATTAACTTCTTTAAAGTTATCCAGTTGCTCAATAGTGAAGATAAAATCATGGCATATCATGATCGCTCTGATGGTGGCTTACTCGCGACCCTGACTGAAATGGCTTTCGCGGGTCATACAGGTATTACTATTCGCCTTGATGATATTGCAAAAAGTCCCTTAGAAGCACTCTTTAACGAAGAGCTTGGCGCGGTTATTCAGGTACACCATACCGATACCGAAGACGTTTTATCGGCACTGCGTGAGGCCGATTTAGGAGCCTACTCACATGTGATCGGCAAACTTAATGAAGATGATGAGATTAGCTTTAGTTGGGCGCATCAAATAGTTTATCAAAAAGAGCGTGTAGCCTTACAAAAAACGTGGAGCGAAACCAGTTACCGCATGCAATCATTACGTGATAATGACGCCTGCGCGCAACAAGAATTTGAGCGACTTGATGATCATCATGATAATGGCTTATTTGCACATACACATTTTGATATTAATGAAGACATTACAGCGCCCTATGTAAATACAGGGGCGCGCCCTGAAATTGCTATCTTGCGCGATCAAGGCGTAAATGGGCAACAAGAAATGGCCGTGGCTTTTGACCGCGCAGGCTTTAACACGATTGATGTTCATATGACAGATATCATCTCTGGACGTACCTCTCTCGATACCTTTAAAGGAATGGTAGCTTGCGGAGGTTTTTCCTATGGGGATGTGCTAGGTGCTGGCGGCGGCTGGGCAAAAACGATTTTACACAACCCACGTGCGAAAGATGAGTTTAGTGCTTTCTTTGAACGCAAGAATGCTTTCGGGCTCGGTGTTTGTAATGGCTGCCAAATGCTCTCACATCTTCGTCATATGATTCCTGGCGCTAGTCATTGGCCAGAATTTCATCGAAACGAATCTGAACAATTTGAAGGACGAGTTACGATGGTTGAGATTATGGATTCACCCTCACTTTTCTTTAAAGACATGCAAGGTACAAAAATCCCTGTAGTTAATGCGCACGGTGAAGGTAACGCCGTATTTGTCGATAATATTAACCCTAACGATGTTATAAGCAATGGTTTTGTAAGCGTCCGCTACATTGATAATGCGGGTAACCCAACTAATATGTACCCTGAAAA
Source organism: Thiotrichaceae bacterium (assembly GCA_026989335.1). Lineage (GTDB taxonomy): Bacteria > Pseudomonadota > Gammaproteobacteria > Thiotrichales > Thiotrichaceae > Cocleimonas. Next base: position 37,337 of record JALSJN010000063.1, on the reverse strand, counting down.
CCCCAATGGTTCACAACTTGGAATAACGGGATTAACAAGCACTGACGGACGTTTCACCATTATGATGCCACACCCTGAACGTGTGATTCGAACGGCTACAAACTCTTGGGCACCAGATGATTGGGGAGAAGATAGCCCATGGATGAGAATGTTTAGAAATGCACGTGTTTGGGTCGATTAAAGACGCCTCTAAGGCGCTTTAATCGGTTCACCAGTGTGAAGCAAGCAGTGAATTGCACGTTGAGGCAAAGAAAGGAATAAAACAAATTCTAAACTCTCAAAAATGTCATGATGTTGATTATCTTTTTGGCCAAGTTCTATTGATAAACCCTTTGTGACTGGAGTGGCAACTGTGGGAATTTAACCGCTGCGGTCGGCTCTTTTGCGATGAGTAATGGTTTGATTGACCAAGGTAAATACCTGAAAATAGTATTGCTGCAGTACGTGTCTGGCAAGTGAATATTAAAAAAACTATTGTTATACACGTTCCAATCGTAAATAGTGAAGTTCAAGAGGCTGGTGATTTTTAATTGGATGGCGTTACCTTTCCAGCGGCTGAAATTCTAATTGAATTTATAAACCCTGTTGATGCTACCGAAGCCATGTTTCCGACAGGTAATCTTGTTGATAACCTTAAAGTACCGAATATTGGAACCTTTAAGGAACCTCTGAATAACCTAGCTGAGTTCTGGCAACGCCAAATTTTCAGCATCAAGGCATGTGAACTTTTAATGCTTATTACCTTTAAAGCGAACATAACACAGAGGCTGAGAATTTGGCTAAGCCCCGCAGGGCGAGCTTACAAGGCATCAACTTCGTTATTGTGAATTTTGTGAAGGAATGACCATTCTCAAAATCCACGCCTAAAATTTGATGCCTAGTCAGCTGTAGGCGGGAATATTAAAAATTCAATCATCTTTGATCACCCTTCAAACACACTAAAGGTAGGTTCTGAAACACTTAATATTGATGGAAAATGGCTAGTCAATAAAGTTATTATGAGCCGTAGCACACGTGTTTTAATGGCAGGCACGTACATATCCCTTACCATAATTCCTAGCCATATTAAAAAGAGTAAATGGAGAATCAATCATGACAGTTTCAGAAGCCCTACAACAACGAAAGTCTGTTCGTGCCTATTTAGATCAGCCTGTAGAACCGACAAAAATAACCGCCATTTTAGATGCCGCAAGCCATTCACCTTCAGGGGTAAATACACAACCCTGGCAAGTTGCTGTGATAAGTGGTGAAACTAAGAAACGTTTACAAACAAAGCTTGAAGATACTTTTCGTAGTGGTGATAAAGGTAAAGCTGAATATGACTATTATCCTAAGGAATGGGCTGAACCATTCACTTCACGTCGAAAAGAATGTGGTTTACTGATGTACAAAACACTCAATATTGAGCGTGGGGATAGAAAGCGGCAAACCAATCAGTGGGCGGCTAATTATCGAGCCTTTGATGCCCCCGTCATGTTGTTATTTTTTATGGATAAACGCATGCAAGCAGGTTCTTTTATGGATTATGGCATGTTTTTACAGTCGGTTATGTTATCTGCTGTAGAGCAGGGTTTAGCCACCTGCCCTCAAGCTTCACTCGCAGATTACCCTGAGATTATTAAACAAGAACTGGGTTATTCTAATGACAATATTTTATTGTGTGGAATGGCATTAGGCTATGAAGATAAAAATGCGGTGGTGAATAGTTATCGCACTTCGCGTGAAGATAGTGACTCATTTACACAATATTTTAAGTGAATATTAGTAGAGGCATCACATGAACTATCACGATGAATTTAATAATTCTAAAGATAACCCTGAAGCTTTTTGGAAAGATAAATCTACGGATCTTAAATGGTTTAAACCTCCACAAAAAATACTCTCTCAAGACGAATATGGCATTCATCATTGGTTTTCCGATGGTGAAATGAACACCGCTTATATGGCACTGGACTACCACGTCGACAATGGTAGAGCTGACCAAGCGGCTTTAATTTATGACTCACCTGTAAGCGGTATAAAACAAACCTTCACCTACCGAGAACTAAGAGATGAAGTTGCACTTTGTGCAGGTATGCTGAAAGATTTAGATGTTATAAAAGGCGACCGTGTCATTATCTACATGCCGATGATTCCTCAAGCCGCTATTGCCATGTTAGCGTGTGCACGAATTGGTGCAATACATTCGGTTGTCTTTGGTGGGTTTGCTGCCCCTGAACTTGCTATTCGTATTGATGATGCCACACCAAAAGTGATTTTGAGTGCATCATGCGGCATTGAAATAAAACGTTGTATTGAGTACAAACCCTTACTTGATAAGGCAATAAAAATTGCCTCTCATGCACCAAACCACTGTGTTATCTACCAACACAAACTAGCTAAAGCATCAATGCACCCACCACGTGATATTGATTGGCAAGAAGCACTTTCCAAATCAGAACCTGTTGATTGCACTCCAGTAAAAGGTAGTGACCTACTTTATATTCTTTATACCTCAGGCACAACGGGGAAGCCGAAAGGGGTAGTACGCGAAAATGGTGGTCATGCAGTTGCGATGAAGTACAGTATGAAGGCCATTTATGATATGAACCCAGGTGATGTCTTTTGGGCAGCTTCGGACGTGGGTTGGGTGGTGGGACACTCATATATTATCTATGCACCTTTGCTACACGGCTGTACAACCATTTTATACGAAGGTAAGCCAATCATGACACCCGATGCAGGTGCGTTCTGGCGTGTAGTAGAAGAATATAAAGTAAAAGCGTTATTCACAGCACCTACTGCTTTTAGAGCAATTAAAAAAGAAGACCCTCAAGCAGCGTTAGCAAATAAGTATGATTTAAGTAGTCTTGAGTCATTATTTTCTGCTGGCGAACGGCTTGACCCACCAACCTATGAGTGGCTGTGTGATACCTTTAAATTACCCGTTATTGACCATTGGTGGCAAACTGAAACAGGCTGGGCTATTTCGGCCAATATGCGAGGTATCGAAAAAATGCCTGTTAAAGCGGGTTCTTCGACTGTTCCTTGTCCTGGTTACACTATTGAAATTCTGGGTGAAGATGGTAAAAAACTCAGTGCTAACCAACAAGGTAATATTGCCGTAAAACTACCGCTACCTCCTAGTTGTCTGACTACCATTTGGGAAGATATGCCTCGTTTTAAAGCAGAATATTTAGAAACTTACCCTGGTTATTATGTGAGTGGTGATGGTGGTTATTTAGATGATGATGGTTATTTATTCGTAATGGGTCGAGTGGATGATGTAATCAATGTCGCTGGACATCGTTTATCCACGGGAGGGATGGAAGAAATCATTGGTAAGCATGAAGCAATTGCTGAGTGTGCAGTAGTGGGCCGAAATGATGACTTGAAAGGTCAAATACCTGTGGGTTTTGTCGTATTGAAAAATGGTATAAAGGACTCTGAAAAAGATATCATAAAGGCCTTAATGCTATTGGTTCGAGAAGAGATAGGTGCGGTAGCATCCTTTAAAGAAGCTTATGTTGTTAAGCGTTTACCTAAAACTCGCTCGGGTAAGATTTTGCGTAAAACCATCCGTCAGATTTTTAATGGAGAAACATTTAGCATGCCTTCGACGATTGAAGATCCAACCTCATTACAAGAAATTGAAAATTTAATGAGTCGACCTTGAAGCTTATCACCAAGTACAGACGAATTTTGCTATCTTATTGGCTTTAAAATACTAAAAGATAGATTCATCAATCATAGACTTAAAACAGAAGAGAAATAATGCCACTTCAGTAGTTTAAACCGTAACCCTAGATAGAAACACGACGATAGTACAAAGCTAACTTTAGCATTATTACTGCCCTGCTTATTTTGGTCAGCCGCACCAAAAAACACAGCCACAAAAAAGCCTGCTCGAAGCAGGCTTTTTTGTCTTTAATAAGCTAACAAACTAGCGAATTAAACCTAATGCTCTAAAGGTATCTTTTGTTAGAACACCGACAGGCAGACCGCGTGAGCTTTGGAAGGCTTTTAGAGCTGCTGCAGTACCAGCACCCATCTTGCCATCAGTTGCACCTGGATCAAAACCTTTTGCTTTAAGTGCTTTCTGAATACCTAAAACAATACTTGTTTTATTCGTTGCAGAACCTGCATCTGTAGCAGTAGCTTTTGGTGTTGTAGCAGCGGCAGGCTTAGTTGCTGCTTTAGCCGTCTTAGGCTTTAACACGGCACGTTTTTCAATTTTCTTAGCGCTTGATGCTTTTGCTTTAGAACTACCTACATTCATAATGCGCTGATAATCAGCTTCGCTAATACCTAGTGTTGTTTTTTTAGGAGCGACCTTTTTAGCTGACTTTTTACCTGCACTCATTACACGTTGATAGTCACTTTGACTAATAACACTTGAGCTAGTCTTTGCACGAGATGCCTGCTTTTTAACTTTACCGGCATTCATTACACGAAGGTAGTCTTGACGACTTACACCATTATTCTTGTACTGCTTTTTATAAGTAGTACGCTCTACTGGTCTTTTCTTAACTGTAGCCTTGTAATGTTTAGGTGCATTGGTTTGACATACGATTGGCTTCCAAACATAACGTGCGCCACCTACTTTTACGCGGTAACTTTTTGTCGTATAACGCGCTGGTCGCTTAACGGTCTTGTACAGTGCAGGCGCAGTCGCTTTCATCGAACGAACATTTTTATAAACTGCAGGCACTAAGGTTCTAACTGTCTTAGCAGGACGAACTAATACACGTTGCTGAACTGTTTTATAAACCGCAGGGACTTTCACAAGACACATGATCTGGCCGGTAGAGTTATCAATACGGGTAATCGCGCCGTGGCCTCTTTTCCATGTATTGTAAGAAGGCCTCACCATCACACGCTTAGAAACTGTTCGGTATTGAGCAGCTTGGGTACGGGTGCGGTAACTTGCTTTACGAACAAGAACTTTCTTATTCACCCAAGTGTATTGAGGTGCACGTACTAAAACTCTCTTACTCGATGCTTGCTGGATTAACACACGCTTAGTTTTAGTAATGTACTTAGCAGGTGTTTTTACTTTTTCAAAGCACTGACCAGGCTTAGCAGGTGGTAAACCTAAACCACGTTTAACGACGCTACGAGTAACACGAGGAGCAGGCCCGCGTGTATAAACACGTTGTTGCATTTTACGTGGCTGATAAACGCGAGGCTGAGCAACCACAATAGGCTCGGCTACAACAGGAACAGCTTGTTCAACTTGTTGTTGTGAGGTCATCTGTTGTGATGAACCACCGGTTACATTACTAATCTGTGATTCATCAGAAGTTTGCTGCGAGCCACCTGCTACCTGAGATCCGCCAGCTACTTGCTGAGACCCACCTGTTACGTTACTAACCTGTGCATTATCTGTTTGTTGTTGAGAACCACCAGAAACCTGTGAACCGCCAACAACTTGTTGTTGACTACAGCCTGATAATACAGAGGCAAGTATCACACTTGAGACTGAGAGTGTTGTTGTTATTTTCATGAATGAAATCCTATTGAAAGTTATCTAAAGTTAAAATATTCTAAACAACATCAAATAATAATACATTGACGTTGCAATAGTTGGACAAAGTATGGCTAATTTATACCCATTTTAAATAGTAGAACCTGAATGAACGGTAGCTTTTTCCTGTTGATCCTGCAAGCTGAACCATAAAATGTACTAATTTATAAAATATAACCTATCCCTTAGTGCAGGATTTATCACCTGAGGTTATTATAAACCCTATGAAAATTAATCCCGACCAGCTCAAACAGTTTTTACAAAGACAACAACGAGCTCCATCAGTGTTTTTGCTTTCGGGTGATGAGCCTTTGCAGATTATGGAAGCCGCAGACACAATTCGGCACTCTGCTAAGGAACAAGGTTTTTCTGAACGCGATGTTATTCATGTCGATAAGGGGTCTTTTGATTGGAGTGTACTAGCAGGTGCATCTAACGCGCTTTCTTTATTTAGTGATAAAAAACTCATTGATCTTCGTTTAGAAATAAAATCACCCGGGAAAAAAGGCAGTGAAGCGATTCGCAATTATATGAAGAATCCTCCTGAGGATAAAATTCTATTAATGCAAATGGGCAAGCTTGATCGTGGAATGCGCAATAGTGCTTGGGTAAAAGCTATCGAAAAGGATGGCTTATTCATACAAGCATGGGATTTATCGACACCACAGACGATGGCATGGATTGCCAAACGTTTACGTGAAAACGGTATGCATGCCTCATCCGACGCGGTACGCCTATTAACTGATCGCGTAGAAGGCAACCTGCTTGCAGCTACACAAGAGATAGCCAAACTTAAACTGCTTTATCATGCAGGCGATGTACCACAAACAGAGATTAATGAAGAACACATTTTATCCGCTGTGAGTGATTCATCACGCTACTCTATATTTGATTTAGCCAATGCGGTGATGTTGGGCGATACACACCGCGTACAACATATTCATCATAATTTGCAGCAAGAAGGTGTACCGTTAACATTGATGTTATGGACATTGAGTGATTTAAACCGCCAACTCTATCAAGCCAGCTTTAGTTTACGTAATGGTACACCGATGCCACAAATTTTATCCAAAATGCCGCGCCCACGACAAAAGCCTTTTCAAGTAGCGTTGCAACGTATGCAACACGCCGACTGGACGATAATTCTAGCTATGAATAGTTGCATTGATAAGCTTTCTAAAGGCCAAGGTGAGACCAGTATTAAAGGTACGGATAGAATATGGGCTGAATTATTAGAATTAGCACTGGTATTATCAGGTTCGCCTGTACTTCACGCCGAAGCTAGTTAAAATAGACGCATAGCCAAGTAAAGGTAAATCAAACATGCAGGATCGAACTATCAAACAATATATGCAAACTCTCGGTAAAACTGCACGCGAAGCATCCATTGTACTCGCAGCAACTGAGGCACAACTTAAAAATGATGCATTACATACCATAGCTGATCGTTTAGTTGAGCAAGCGAGTGTTTTAAAAACAGAAAATGCTAAAGACTTACAAGCAGGAAAAGACAAAGGCTTAGAAGCTGCAATGCTTGATCGTTTAGCGTTAACGGATGATGGCATAGAAAAAATGGCCGAAGGTTTACGACAAATTGCTGCTTTAGCTGATCCTGTCGGTGAAATAACTGACTTAAAATATATGCCATCCGGTATTCAAGTAGGCAATATGCGTGTACCACTTGGTGTTATCGGTATTATTTATGAATCTCGCCCTAACGTAACCGCTGATGCGGCTGCACTTTGTTTAAAATCAGGCAACGCAACTATCCTTCGTGGCGGCTCTGAAGCGATTCATTCGAATAAAGCTGTTGCAGCTTGTATTCAGTACGGTTTAAAACAAGCGGGATTACCGTCTAGTTGTGTTCAAGTTGTTGAAACCACCGATAGAGAAGCCGTTGGTGAGTTATTACGTTTAAAAGATCATGTTGATGTGATTATTCCTCGTGGCGGAAAGGGTCTTATTGAACGGGTCAGTAATGGTTCTTTAATCCCTGTTATCAAACATTTAGACGGTATTTGTCATGCTTATATTGATGATGATGCTGATACCGGAAAAGCCATTAAAATCACCTTTAATTCAAAAAGCCAACGCTACGGTACCTGCAATACCTTAGAAACGCTGTTGGTGGCTCAATCACGTGGCAAAGAAATTCTTCCTTTATTAAAAACAATTTTTGATAAAGAAGGTGTAGAACTGCGAGGCTGCAAAAAAACACAAGGCTTTATTGAATGTAACGCGGCAACAGAAGAGGATTGGCACACAGAATATCTGGCGCCCATTTTATCCATTAAAGTTGTTGAAGATTTGGATGAGGCGATCGCCCATATCAACACCTACAGCTCACAACACACTGACACGATTATCACCCAAGATATTTCAAAGACTCGCCGCTTTATGCGAGAGGTTGATTCTGCCTCGGTAATGGTTAATGCCTCTACCCGCTTTGCTGATGGTTTTGAATATGGCTTAGGCGCTGAAATTGGTATTAGTACCGATAAGCTACACGCACGTGGCCCTGTTGGTCTGCATGGTTTAACCTCGGTTAAATATGTGGTGTTTGGTAATGGGCATATCCGCAAATGATTGGTATTGTAGGTGGCACATTCGACCCCGTTCACTTTGGACATTTACGCCCTGCATTAGAAATTACGCAAGCCTTAGCGTTAGACGAGCTTCGTTTTATTCCAAGTGCAACGCCTCCGCATCGCTGGCAACCTGAGGCATCCTCACAGCAACGTTTAGAGATGGTGCAATTGGCCATACAAGATGCACCTCAATTTGTATTGGATGATCGCGAATATCATCGCGAAGGTGCGTCATACACCGTTGACACCTTGCAATCGATTCGTGATGAAGTGGATGAAACCACCCCGCTTTGTATGCTTTTGGGAATGGATGCATTTAAATCATTTACCCAATGGCATCAGTGGCAAAAAATATTAACACTCTGCCATATTGTTATTTCATCAAGACCCAATTATGATGACAGCCCCATTGAAAGCTGGATGCAGAGTCACCATTGTGATGATAGTGCTTTATTGTCACAAAGCCCTGCAGGTAAACTCTATTTTTGTGATGTCACCCAGCTGGATATTTCTGCCACTAATATTAGAAAAAACCTTAAAAAAGGCGGTAGCTCGCGTTACCTAACCACAAAAAGTGTGACTGACTATATTCAAAAAAACACTTTATACAAAGCCTGATACGATAATTGCACCTATAACTGAAAAGAAAACCTATGAATTTAGATAAAATTAGAGACTTAGTACAAAATAGTCTCGAAGATATGAAAGCCGTTAATATAGTATCCATTGATGTGCGTGGAAAATCATCCATGACCGACTACCTATTTATTGCCTCAGGAAACTCAACGCGTCATGTAAAATCAATAGCAGATGCCGTTGTGATTAAATCCAAAGAAGAAAACCTTGATGTTATTGGCAGTGAAGGTAGAGCATCCGCTGAATGGGTATTGGTTGATTTAAATGATGTCATTGTGCATGTCATGCTAGAAGGTACGCGTGAGTTTTATCAATTAGAAAAACTCTGGGAGCCTGAGGACGCAACAGACAAAACAGTCGAGGAAGCCATTTCTGACAAGGCATAAACTGCTATGCGTTACATTAATTCATTATGAAAATACACCTACTCGCCATTGGTACTAAGATGCCCGCGTGGGTAACCCAGGGCTACAACGAGTACGCAACCCGTTTACCCGCCAAATGTAACTTACACCTTAAAGAAATCCCTGCAGAAAAACGTACCAAAAATAGTAATATCCCTGCGATTAAAATAAAAGAATCTGAAAAGCTACAAGCAGCTATTCCCAATAACTGTCGTATCGTAGCCTTGGATGTAAAAGGTGCACAATGGAGTACTGAAAAACTCGCAATACGATTACAAGATTGGATGATGTCAGGACAAGATGTTGCATTATTAATTGGTGGTCCAGAAGGTCTAACCCCAGAGATATTAGCGGTTGCCAACGAAAAATGGTCGCTCTCCAGTTTAACCTTTCCTCATCCATTAGTGCGTGTTGTATTAGCTGAACAACTCTATCGTGCTTATACCATTACTGAAAACCACCCTTATCATCGTGCTGGTTGATAAAGCTTAAAAAACTAGTTTTACCATGAAACGCATGAAGACCATTAAGACCATTAAGACCATTAAGATTTAACTTTCAGCACACCTTGCTTAGTACCCGACACATTACAACAGACTGAAATCATTTTATTACGCTGAGGTTGTAGAATTTACTTGAAGGATCATCAAGCTTTTTCTTTTCTTCAACGCTTCATGGTAATTCTTTTTCTACCAGACCCCAGCAAATAAAGTACAATCGACTCAGCCTAAGGAAGCAAAACTATGAGTGTAGAAATACTAATTAATGTCACCCCGCAAGAATCACGTGTTGCGGTACTTGAAAATGGCATACTCCAAGAAATATTAATTGAGCGCAGCTCCAACCAAGGTATTGTCGGTAATATTTATAAAGGCAAAGTACTACGTGTATTACCCGGTATGGAAGCTGCTTTTATTGATATAGGACTTGAAAAAGCTGCATTTTTACATGCCTCTGATTTACGTTTTCCTACTGAAATTATATTTAACCCAGGCACGCCCAGCGAAACGAAAGAACAGCCCACCATTGGCAAGTTATTGCATGTTGGTAAACAAGTTCTGGTTCAAGTTATTAAAGATCCTCTCGGCACTAAAGGCGCTCGCCTCACCATGCATGTGACGATTCCATCTCGTTATGTGGTGTTAATGCCCGACACTGAAACAGTCGGTGTTTCCAGTAAAATAGAAGATGAGGAAGAACGCACCCGCCTGAAAACAATCGTTCAATCATCCTTAGAAGCTACCTTTACAGAGGGTACAGAAGCAGAAAAAAAACTAGGCTTTATTGTTAGAACGGCCGCCGAAGGTGTCGATGAAGAAGCCATTTCAACCGATATTAACTTTCTTGCCTTACTCTGGAAAACAGTCAACGAAGACTCAGTCAAATCCGATACAAATCAATCCCTCTACTCAGACTTGCCCTTGGTACACCGTGTATTACGTGACATGGTGTCAGAACGCATTGAAGTAATCAGGGTTGATTCACGCGAAAGTCATGTAAACTTACTGACATTTTCTAAAACTTTTATACCCGAACTTACCGATAAAATAGAACTGTATACCGGCGACCGCCCTATTTTCGATCTACACGGGGTAGAAGATGAAATACAAAAATCTTTAAAAAGAAATGTTCAATTAAAATCAGGGGGTTATCTGATTATTGACCAAACCGAAGCGATGACGACCATTGATGTTAATACAGGCGGGTTTGTTGGCCATCGAAACCTTGAAGAAACCATATTTAAAACCAACCTCGAAGCCGCTCAGGCTTTAGCACGACAGCTAAGATTAAGAAATCTAGGTGGAATGATTATCCTAGACTTTATTGATATGAAGGAAGATGCCCATAAAGAACAGGTGGTTAAGGCCTTAGAAAAAGCACTGCAAAATGACCCTGCTAAAACCGCTGTCACCACCTTGTCGAGTTTAGGCTTAATAGAAATGACACGTAAACGTACCCGTGAATCACTAGAACATGTACTGTGTGAATCCTGCTCCACCTGTGAAGGTCGTGGTTATATCAAAACCGCCAGCACTGTTTGTTATGAAATATTCCGCGAGATTTTGCGTGAATTTCGTCAATTTGATGCGCGTGAATTATTGGTACTAGCATCCCAAGATGTGACTGATTTATTATTAGATGAGGAATCAGACAGTTTGGCCGAGCTACAAGAATTTATCGGTGTACCGATTCGTTTGCAAGCTGAGACGTTGTATACCCAAGAGCAGTTTGATGTTGTACTTTTATAACATTTTAGTATCAATACACTTATGAAACCCTATTTAGAAAGCTCTTCAATTATTGATTTGTATGAACCTAGTATCATACAGTTAGCTGATTCTTTACGAGCTGATTCAAGCACTAAAACGGCTAAAAATTGTTTCCTTTGGGTACGTGATAATATTCAGCACAGTGCTGAGTTTAAACTAAACCCCGTAACATGTAATGCCTCTGATGTTTTGAAACACAAAACGGGTTTTTGTTTCGCTAAAAGCCATTTATTAGCCGCAATACTTCGTGCCAATCAAATTCCCACAGGTTTTTGTTATCAATGTTTAAGTATGAATGAAGGCGCTTCACCTTATTGTTTACATGGACTCAATGCAATCTATCTCGAAGAGTTCAATGCATGGTATCGGGTTGACCCTCGGGGTAATAATTCACAGGTAAATGCAAAGTTTTGTCCACCTGTTGAACAACTCGCCTTTGCCATTCAAGATGAACAAGAAACAGATTATTATGAAGTCTGTTCTGAGCCACTGCCTGAAATTATCAGCCTTTTAAACAACAGCAAAAGCTATCAAGATGTCATAGAAAACTTACCTAAAACCGCTCTTATAACGCCTCACTCAATGATAAAAGTAGCAGGGTCTTACGCATGAAAGTACTCGGTATTGAAACCTCTTGTGATGAAACTGGCATCGCTATTTATGACACTAGCACAGATGAATTACTCGCTGATAAACTGTACTCGCAGGTAGCGCTACATGCAGAATATGGGGGGGTTGTGCCTGAGTTAGCCTCCCGCGATCATATTCGTAAAATCACACCATTAATTAAAGAGACACTGCAACAGGCCAAATTATCGTTAACGGATCTTGATGGCATCGCCTACACTAGCGGCCCGGGATTAATCGGCGCACTTATGGTTGGGGCGTCTGTTGGGCGCTCTTTAGCGTGGGGCTTAAAAATCCCTGCGGTTGCCGTGCATCATATGGAAGGTCATTTGCTAGCACCGATGTTAGAAAGTAATCCACCTGAGTTTCCCTTTATTGCACTATTGGTTTCTGGTGGACATACCATGTTAGTCGAGGTCAAAGCCATTGGTGATTATCGTATAATGGGAGAATCACTGGATGATGCCGTAGGAGAAGCCTTTGATAAAACCGCCAAAATGTTGGGCCTAGGCTATCCCGGCGGACCTATTCTTGCTGAATTAGCAGAACAAGGTGAAGCCGATGCTTATAAATTCCCTCGCCCAATGATTCGTCAGGGCGGGCTTGATTTTAGTTATAGTGGCTTAAAAACCTTTGCCCTAACCACATGGAACAAATCAGCTAAATCAGAGCAAGACAAGGCCAATATAGCCCATGCGTTTCAAGAAGCCGTGGTAGATACCTTATTTATCAAGTGTCGTAGGGCATTAGAAAGTATTGCGGATGAAAACCAAACCAGACAACGCCTAATTATCGCTGGGGGCGTTGGGGCAAATAAGCGTTTACGCGAGAAGCTAGCTGAGTTAGAGGCAGATATTTTCTTCCCGCGCATGCAGTTTTGCACCGACAATGGCGCAATGATAGCTTATGCAGGCGCGATTCGTTTACAAGCAGGGCAGACAGAAGAAGCCGTTATTCAGCCTAAACCACGTTGGTCATTAGAAGAGCTAGAACGGCCTTCAACATAACCGCACATCATCCAAGCAACATTGCTTCTTTTTCTGCCTTAAGTAACTTTTTAATTTGCGCTTCTCGTTGACTTGCCTGTGATCGGGATTCGGCTGTTTCTTTATAAACAAGCTTCACAGGCTGGCGTACTCGCGTGTAGCGAGTTACTGATTTTTTAGCGTTATGCTCGTCCACCCTACGTACTAAATCAGTTGTAATCCCTGTATACAAACTATTATCTGCACAGCGCAACATATAAACAAACCACTGACTCATTTTTTAACCTTTAGTTCTTATTGAACATTGTTTTTAGCCCTAATATGCCACATGATAAACCAATGACATACGCACTTAAAATAACAAATCTTAAAAAAACCTACGATAATGATTTTCAGGCACTAAAAGGAATTAGCCTAGAAGTAGAAGAAGGTGATTTCTTTGCACTACTTGGCTCTAATGGCGCGGGTAAATCAACCGCCATAGGCATTATTTGTTCTTTAGTTAATAAGAGCTCAGGTGATGTTGAAGTTTTTGGCAACAATATTGATACACAACGCGAGCAAGTTAAAGAATACATAGGATTAGTCCCGCAAGAATTTAACTTTAATATATGGGAACCTGTTCAAGAAATTATTATTAATCAAGCGGGATATTACGGCATTGACCGCACTACCGCAAAACAACGCACCAAGGAATTACTCACGCAGCTTGATTTATGGGATAAGCGTGATGATCAGGCGCAGAATTTATCAGGCGGTATGAAACGCCGTTTAATGATTGCACGGGCTTTAGTCCATCAACCCAAGCTTTTGATTTTAGATGAACCTACTGCGGGGGTTGATATTGAAATTCGCCGCTCAATGTGGGAGTTTTTAAGCAAACTCAATCAAGCCGGAACAACCATCATCCTCACTACGCATTACTTAGAAGAAGCCGAAAGCATGTGTAAAAACATTGCGATAATTAATAAAGGTGAGGTGGTTGAAAGCACCAGCATGAAAGAATTATTGTCACGGTTGCAAGTCGAAACCTTTGTATTGGATTTGAAAGAACCCCACGAAAGCTTACCTCAAGATTGTGAACTAACCTTATACCAACGTGATGCATCAACGCTTGAAGTGGAGCTTGATAAGTCACGATCATTGAATTATTTATTTGAGCAGTTAAGCAAACACAATATCCGTGTTACCAGTATGCGTAATAAAACCAACCGTTTAGAAGAATTGTTTGTCAAATTGGTTAAAAGCGACAATGATAAAAGTGAGATAAACCAATGACAAGCAAACAAAAAATAACTGCCTTTAAAACTATCTTCATTAAAGAAGTTATGCGTTTTATGCGCATCTGGTTGCAAACATTAGTACCACCAGCTATTACCATGACACTTTATTTTGTGATTTTTGGCAACTTAATCGGTAGCCAAATTGGTGATATGGATGGTTTTAAATACATCGAATATATTATCCCTGGTTTGATCATGATGTCGGTGATTACCAACTCTTACTCAAATGTCGTCTCGACTTTTTTCACCGCAAAAATGTTTGGTCATATTCAAGAAATGTTAATCTCACCCGTGCCCAATCACATAATTTTAATGGGTTACATAGGCGGCGGAATGGCGCGTGGCTTAATCGTGGGTTTAATTGTTACCATCGTTTCATTGTTCTTTTCATCGTTAACAATTGCTCACCCGTTTATAACCATCGCCATTGTAATCTTAACCTCCATGCTATTTTCCATTGCTGGTCTAGTGAATGCGGTTTACGCGAAAAGCTTTGATGATATTACTATTATTCCAACGTTCGTGCTTACGCCTCTTACCTATTTAGGCGGTGTGTTTTATTCGATCAATATGTTGTCTGACTTTTGGCAAACCGTATCCTTAGCTAACCCCGTGCTGTATATGGTAAACGGGTTTCGTTACGGTATTTTAGGCGTGTCTGATATTAGCCCTTGGGCGAGTTTCTCCTTACTGATTATATTTATTGTGGTGTTTTATGCATTTGCTTATCAATTACTCAAGAAAGGAGTAGGAATACGCTCGTAAGTTGCTTTCAACGACTCTAAAAAACATGTCCAAAAAGACCCCACCTTGGTTTAAGTACCCAAGCTATCACTGGAAAAAACAACAGGCTGTTGTAATTGGCGGTGGTATTGCAGGTTGCCAAATGGCTTGGCACCTGTGTGAGAAGGGTTGGCAAGTTACGCTGATAGAGCGGCATAAAGCACTGGCTATAGAAGCCTCTGGTAATAAGGCTGGTGTAATCTCACCCAAAATGACGGCATTGCCCAGTATCGGCGAAGATTTTTATCGACATGCTTTTGAATACACCTTAAGTCTGATTAAAAAACTTGAAGACCGTGGAGAAAATATCGAATGGCAAGCTTCAGGTGTTTTACAATTGACCCATAATGACCGCGAAGAAAAACGTTGGCATGCGTTACAAAACCGTAATTTAACGACTGATTTTATTCAACTGCTTGATGAACAGAAAACCAGTGAAGTCGCAGGTATATGCTTACCGTACAAATCTTCTTACTTCCCCAAAGGGGCATGGGTAAACCCTAGTAGCCTTACTAACTCTTTGGCAAACCACCCAAACTGCACTGTTTCTTTTCAAACCGATGCACTTGAGCTAGTACAAAACGAGTCAATTTGGCAGCTACTTAATCATAAAAATCAGCTAGTCGCTAAAAGCGAGGTAGTTATTATTGCCAATGGCAAGGACTTAATGAGCTTTCAACAATCCAACTTTTTACCAGGTTTAGCAGTAGCAGGCCAAACTAGCATCGCAACCGCATCTGCAACCACAAAAAAACTTAAGACAGTCATAGGACATGAGGGTTATTTAACACCATCAATAAATGGTCAGCATGTTTTTGGTGCTACCTTCGAGCGCAATATTGATGATCCGACCTTAAATGCACATGCTGATAAGCTAAACTTTACGAACTTACATTCATACTTACCCAATATTGCCAATGCCTTTTTACACCGTAAAAGCGGGCATACGGCAGTACGCATGACAACACCAGACCGCTTCCCTTATGTTGGCGCATTGCCAAATAAAGCCTTTTACAATAAAACTTACCATGATTTACACCAAGGTAAACAATACAAACAATACCCAAAGGCTGAATACCAAACCGGTTTATTTGTTTTAGGTGGGCTCGGCTCGCGGGGTTTAACCACCAGTGGTTATTGTGCCAATATTTTGACTAACTTAATCAATAATATGCTAGAGAAAAATCAAAAAAGCCACTTAGAAAACTGCCACCCTGCCCGTTTTATCATCAATAAATTAAAACGCAAACAGCCACCCAAGCAGTGAGAATATAGTTACAACATTCTGCTACAATTCATCTATGTCAGTTTCATTAAAACATCTATACCTTATCATTCAATTTGAATTAAGACGATTGTTTGCAAGCCGCAAAGGTTTATTGTCATTAATTACTTTATTTGCAGTTTGGGGTTTGATTTTATTTTACCCCATTCGTTTAGCCGCTAATATTGTGATGCAAACAGGACAAGATCAAAGTAATGCGCTTACTAATTTTCTTGGCTTAGGCTCGTTAATAAGATGGCCGGTCATTGAGTTCCAAGTTTATTGGCAAATCACTATCATTTTTTTACCATTATTAAGTATCGCCATTGCAGCGGATCAAACAAGCTCTGACAGAAAACGCGGCACCTTGCGTTTTCTCACCTTACGTACCACACGCGACAATATATTTTTTGGTCGTTTCTTGTCGGTTACGGTGATTCAGCTGTTAATTATTCTGTTTACATTAATTACAACACTAGGCTTAGCCCTGTATCGCGACGCATCTCTAATCCCACTAGCTTTTACAACAGCGACTACCATCTTAGTTAATTTAGTCATTATATTATTACCTTATAATGCTTTGATGGCGCTACTTTCAGCCAAGCTAAATTCGGCTCGGCAAGCCATTATGTGGGCAATACTTATTATGATTGTATTCTCAGCTATCATCACTAAACTCAGTACTTATGCACCCATTCTAGACATCTTACAGCTTTTCATTCTTGGCTTTTATAATGCAGATATTGCCAAAGTATCTGGCTTAATACCTTTAAAATTAGCGGCTCTGCCACTGATACAAACAGCTGTGTTCTTAACCATTGGGCGCTGGATAATGGTGACTAAAAACCTATGAATGATCCGATTATTACTTGCCAGAATCTTAACCACCGCTATGCAAAAAAACAGGTACTCAATAATATCGATTTTACCCTTCATGCCGGTGAGCCAATTGGGCTAGTTGGCCCTAACGGTGCAGGCAAAACAACGTTATTTAATATTTTATGCGGCTACCTTCACCCCAGTTCTGGCAATGTCAGTTTATTTGGGCATAAGCCCGGTTCTACTAAGCTGATTGGAAAGGTCTCTGCATTACCGCAAGATGCACAGCTAGACCCCTCTTTCAGCATTGGCGCACAGCTAAGCTTATATGCAAGGCTACAAGGGTTTAGCACTAAAGCTGCGGTTCATGAAGTACATAGAGTGCTAGAGGCGGTGGATTTAAAACAAGAATTTAACAACAAACCTAGCACCTTGAGTCACGGTATGGGAAAACGCGTAGCAATCGCTCAATCCTTTATTGGCAAACCTTCGTTAGTGTTTTTAGACGAACCCACAGCAGGGCTAGACCCAGTAAACACGCGAACAATACGTAGCATCATATCCGAACAAACCGCTGATACGACCTTTATCATCAGCTCACATGATCTCAACGAACTCGGTCGATTATGTCAGCAAGTGCTGATGCTAGAAAAAGGCCATATGCGTACGACGATGTTAGACGCTTCAGACTCAACAAAAGCAAGTCAATTCATAACCCTACAACTAGAAACCTACTCCGTTACCGAAGTCATTAATACTCTGCAACAACTCACTGGAGTAATTGCCATTAATAGCCCACAAAGAAATGAATACATTATTGAATACAGTGAATTAAAAGAACCCAAGTTAGATGCAAAACTTTTGATGCTTTTAGCAGAAAAAAACTGGTCTTACCGACAGTTTAGTCGCGGTAAGACTTTAGAAGAACAGTTGTTTTTTTAAGCTTATGCTTATACAGACCTTTGCACGAGTCGATAAAAAAAGAAAAATTTCAGTCATTTTTACTCATCATCCGATTCGTGCAATGGTCTCTTATAGTTTAATACTGCGTAATCGTAGCGAATTTACAATAACCGAAACGGAGCTAAAGCTCATTGCGGTAGCTGCTATCATCGGTGAAAGTAACAAGCCAAACACAGGGTATAAGGCACCAGCTGCAACAGGCACACCTAATATATTGTAAATAAAGGCAAAGAATAAATTTTTCTTAATATTTTTCATCACTCCGTGACTCAGCTTTTTAGCTTTAACGATACCTTGCAAGTCACCTTTAACTAATGTGATTTCAGCACTTTCAATCGCGACATCGGTGCCTGTACCCATTGCAATACCGACATTTGATTGCGCTAATGCGGGTGAATCATTAATACCATCACCTGCCATAGCGACCAATAGTCCCTGTGATTGTAGTTCTTTGATTTTATTAAGCTTATCTTCGGGTAAACAATCGGCAACGTACTCTGTTAAATTCAGCTCATCCGCAACCGCTTTCGCTGTGTTACGATTATCGCCCGTCATCATAATGACTTTTACACCACTATTAATCAGTTCGGTAATAGCCTCTTTACTACTTTTCTTAATCGCATCGTAGATTGACACATAGCCCACAGCTTCCTTGTCAATAGCGATATACGAAACAGTTTTACCGAGTTTTTGCTCTGCCAGAATGGCCTGATCTAATTCATCGGATACCTTAACACTCATTTGATTCATGAGTTTTTTATTACCCAGTGAAATCTGCGTTTTATCAAGTTTACCAATCACACCTTTACCTGCTACCGCTTCAAAATCATCAACATCTTTAAGGCTAACTGACTCCTGCTTGGCATACTTAACAATAGCCTCTGCTAAAGGGTGCTCACTGTATTGATTAAGTGAAGCAATTTGCTGTAGTAATACATCGCTTTTTTCTCCTTTGAGTGCATAGACTTTTTCAACTGAAGGCTTACCCTCGGTAATCGTTCCGGTCTTGTCCGTGATAAGTACATCAACCTTATCCATCGTCTCTAATGCTTCTGCATTTTTAATTAAGATGCCAGATTGTGCACCCTTGCCTACGCCAACCATCACTGACATTGGAGTAGCTAAGCCTAAGGCACAAGGACAAGCAATAATTAATACCGCGATCGCATTTACAAAACCGAAAACATAGGCTGGCTCAGGGCCAAATTTTACCCAAACAAAGAAAGTGATCAATGCTACGGCTATGACTATCGGCACAAAGTATTTTGAAATGGTATCAGCTAATTTTTGAATCGGCGCGCGTGAGCGGCTGGCATCATTAACCATTTGAATAATCTGTGATAGTAATGTGTCTGCCCCTACTCTTTCTGCAACCATTACAAATGACTTATTGCCGTTAATTGTGCCTGAACTAACCTTATCACCCTCCGATTTATCAACGGGAATAGGCTCACCTGAAATCATCGACTCATCCACGTTACTTTTGCCTTCTGTGATTTTTCCATCAACGGGAATCTTGTCACCGGGCTTAACTCTTAATAAGTCACCCTCTTTAATGTCATGAATTGAGATCACACGTTCTTCGCCATTTTCAACAATAACTGCTTCAGAAGGTGCCAGTTTTAATAATTCTTTAAGCGCTCCACTGGTTTGGCTATGCGCTCTAGCTTCTAGGAGTTGACCTAATAAGACTAAGGTTAAAATAACAGCAGTTGCCTCAAAATAGAGGAAAACAGTGCCCTCCTCCGTTTTAAACTGATCGGGGAAAACATCAGGAAATAACATCGCAATAATACTAAACACAAAAGCCACACCTGTGCCAATACCTACCAGTGTAAACATATTAAGGTTCATCGTAACAATAGACTTGTAAGCGCGCTCAAAAAACATCCAACACGCATAAAAAACGACTGGCAAGGTAAGAAAAAACATTAACCAATTCCATGATTGTTGGCTCATTATATTTAATAAAGGCTTGCCTGGAATTAAGTCAGCCATTGCGATTAAGAACACCGGTACGGTAAACAAGGTGGCTACCTTCATCTTATGCACTAGCTCTTGATACGCTTTTTGCTCATTTGACTCAGTAGGTGCCATCGGCACTAAATCCATGCCACAAATGGGACAATCTCCCGCCTCATCTTTTATGATTTCTGGGTGCATTGGGCATGTGTATTGTGTATCACTTGTGCTTAAGCTGGGTTGCTCCAATAAATCCATCCCACAAACGGGGCAATCACCAGCTTCTGGGTAGGTTTTCTCACCTTCGCAGTGCATTGGGCAATAGTAAATACCGTTACCACTTTCGCCACTCATCACATGAGCTTGTGTACCACAGCAATCACCTTTATCTTTTGTTGTATGCTTGTGCGGGTGATCATGCGAGTGTTGATCTGACTTATATTTTTCATCCACTGTTTTTAAAAAAGAAACTGGATTCTCCTTAAAAGAACTAAGGCAGTGTTCGCTACAAAAATAATAACTATTGTTGTCAATATCAGTAGTAAATTGGCTATCTTGTTTAACATCCATCCCACAGACTGGGTCTTTTAACTGTTTCATAACACGTCCTCCATTTCTTATTTTATGTAATTATTAATGACTAAAATCACCACCTAAAGCTAATCTAACCCTAATTAATCGTTGACGAACATCTTGTGCAAGTGCTTCAACCTCTGGCCTATTAACTAACGTTAATACTGCTGCTGGATCCATAAAAGAGACGACAACCCCTGTTGAAACAGTGCGAAGCACAATATTACAGGGAAGTAATAATCCAATATCGGGTTCGGCCATCAATGCTTGATGTGCCAGAGGGGGATTACAAGCACCTAAAATTTTATAAGGTTCCATATCTTCACCAAGCTTATCCTTTAACGTTGCTTGGATATCAATCTCAGTCAATACACCAAAACCTTCATCTTTAAGTGCGTCAATAACACGGGGTTCGATTGACTCTAAACTTCCCTCTAATGCGGTTGAAAAACTGTACATGACTTACTCCTGATGTGTAAAAAAAAAAGCTGAAATAAAACTTCGTATAAAGCATCATTCCAGCCATAATAAAAAAGCGGGAATACTTACTTTTTACTGATATAGTCGATAGAAAGCGGGTTATTATTAGTATTAATATAGTGATCAGTATTACTATAAGATACTGTATTTCCACCATTATAACGTTCTGCACCACCACTAAATTGTATTTCATGGCCAGCATGAGCACGGTATGAAGCTACGGGTATTACATTTTGCTCAATACCACCATTAACAAACGCACTATCAGTGCCATATTCTGAGCTTATTTGCTCGAATGCCATTGCAGTATTAGCAGTAAATACAATAAGTGCTGCAAGTCCAGTTTTGATAATTAGATCTTTCATTTTCAATCTCCTGATTTAAGTTATTTAAAGACGCTTTTTGTGTTGCGTTGAAGTAATAGTACCGATAAAAAATTAGCTAGAAATTAGAGTCTAAAAATTTAAATTTATTTTGATGCATAAAAAAACCAGCTCAATAAGGCTGGTTGTATTTAAGAATACTGAGATCTAGAACATTTTCATATGGAACTCAATATAGGTTCTTAAAAAGCTGGAGTAACGAATACATTCCAGCTTTTTAAGATAATCATAGTAATTATTTTTTGCTCATAAAATCGATAGAAAGTGGGTTATTAGTATTACTATGGTGATCAGTATCACTATAAGATACTGTATTTCCACCATTATAACGTTCTGCACCACCACTAAACTGTATTTCATGGCCGGCATGAGCACGGTATGAAGCTACAGGTATTACATTTTTCTCAATACCACCATTAAGAAACGCACTATCAGTACCATATTCTGAGCTTATTTGCTCGAATGCCATTGCAGTATTGGCAGTTAATACGATCAGTGCTGCAAGACTCGTTTTAATAATTAGATTTTTCATTGTAATTCTCCTGAATTATTTTTAATTTAAAGTTGTTTGACAAACGCTCTTGTTTATTTAGCGTTGACGTAATAATAGGAGAAAAAACTTAGCTGAGAATTAGATGGAATTAAAAATTAAATTTATTTTTTATTGCAGCTTATACGCAAAAAAAAACCAGCTAAAAGCTGGTTTGCATTAAAAATGAAGTACTTGCAGAAAATGACTAAGGTATAAACGAATTGTAAAGGAGTCAAAACCTTATCAAAAAATAATTTATCTACCTAATAGTGTGTGTCACGAAGCAAGCACTTCAAACTCGTAGAAACAAATAAACATCCGTTTCTTAAAACTTGATTCGCGAGCCTAAAGAAACAGAACTTAAATCTTCTAAATTACCTGTTGTACGTTCTAATGAAGCTTTTTGTACATCACCAAAAACTTCAATACGACGATTTGGAATCAGATATACATAAGATACATTAACTCTTTTAGCTTTATCCCCTGCTAACACCGCATCATTTACTGTATGGTATGCTGTTGAAATAATATGATTTTTTGCTCCGCCCATTTTTTTAGCGACTTTCACATACATACCTTTTGGATCTACCGATGTATTATCAGGGTTACGCATACCATAATGACCTGTTACGCTTAAGCCATTAGCCATCAAGTAAGAGATAGATAGGCCCAATTGCTTTAAATCTGAGTCACTTTCTTTTACATACCCTAGCGCACCAGATAGTTTAGAACCCACACCTAAGGGTTGATTATAAAATAGACCAAGTTCAGAACCTCTTTGTGTTTGACTTACGGCTAGACTAACAGGACCTATTTTAGGGGTATCATAACGTAAACGATTATTACGACTAAAACCATCAAAGTTTGTCATTGAGTTTGCTAATTTAACTATTTTCTTACCCGTATTATCTGCAAAGCTCAAACCACTATGCAAGAAATCACCTACATTATTAGCAATCCATGTACCTGAATTATCAACTTCAGAGGTATTATTTGCAGCACCATCACCTTTACCTAAGGTTACTTTACCCCAACCGCCTTTAATCCAAAGCTCTCTCTTTCTTGAAGTAAAAACATTATTATTATCTTTATCATCAATATCTGTTGCATAAGAAAGGTTGTCTTCAAACTGAGTTTCAATATTAACCCCCGCAGAACTGGCCCCAAAATCTGTTTTGCCAACAATTCTAACTCTGGAACCACTATTGGTATTATCAACAAATAATGTATCAGAATCCGTTCCATTATCTGCAAAGGTTAAAGCACGACTGACTTGGCCAGAAACTGTAAAATTCACCTTATTTGAAGTTAAAGGTGTTGATCCAGTCGCGGCATAGATAGGAAATAGCATAGGAACTGCCACAAAAGCTAATGTGCTAACCTGTAATACATTTTTGATATTCATTTTTATTCTCCTTTAAAAAGTATTAAATTAATTAAACAAAAGTCTCCTTACTGAACTCCTAATTAAGTCCAGTTGCTTTTAGGCTGAGATAGAATTGTTCTGATTTTTCATGGAAGTGAACGAGAATTGTCGCTCTATTGTCGCGAACTTCGTGGAAAATCAGGATGATTCTAGCCAGTATAAAAAATCGGACTTGATCAGGACTTCCTTAATAGCTTATTCGCTGCACACTACCAGCATAAACTTAGCTCAAACTTAGGAGCTTAATTAGTTTAGTTAGTGTATATGCGCATGAGAATCTTTATACAAAGGATCAGCTGTTGGTATCTTTTTCATTGATGCATTTTTTTTATTCGATGTGTGTTCATACCCGGGCTTATGAGTGTGTCCACCCTCACCCACCAAGCCTTGATAATCTTCTGCCGATAGTTCATTAGCTATTTAAAAAAGCAACCATTTGCCACATTTGTTGCTCCGTATGAAAGTCTCCCCAGGCAGGCATACCTGTAAGTTTGATTCCATTTTTTATTATCCAAAACATACTCTTAGGATCATGACTTGCGTGTATATTTTCATGAAAAACAGGAGGCTCAGGATATAAACCCTGACTTAACTCCGTAGGTTGTTTTACAGGAGATAAGTGACATTGCGCACACATTGCATCGTAGTTTTTCGCACCTTTAGTAATCATTTTTTTATCAGTTAGATTTTTAGGTACTACAATATCATCTGTTCTCACTTCAATTGATCGTTCACGTACAAACTCCATTACTTTATTTGTTATCTCCCAGTGCTTATCTTTTGCAGATACATTATAAAACCCGAACCATCCAACCAGAACGGCAGCAAGTACCCCCGTTATAGTCAAACCAACTAGTGAACTAAACTTCATATTATTTTCCTTGTATTGAATTATTACTTATCAATAACGTTAAGCCCCCATTACTCATGTAAAGGAGTTAGCGCTTACATTGAAAAAGCTGACAAAAAGTCAGCTTTTTCATAAATATCAGTGCAAAATATTAAAACTATGGTTAATTAAGTACTTCCTTCATACAACATAGGTATTAATAATTTTAAATCACCTGATTAAATAAGCCTTCATGAGGCTATCTTGCCTTTTTATTCACATCATGATGCCCATCTTTATTATTTGATTTTGGGAGTTCTTCATTCGCCACACCATATTCAGAATTTCCAATATCATGTTTATCATCAGAATGACCTTCGGGTAATTTTTCAAACAGAGGATCACTTTCTGAATTTTCACTAAGTTTGTGATGGTCTTCTTTTTTCACACCCTCTTTTTTCATATTTTCTTTCATCATCTCTTTCATATCTTTTTTATTGTGCGGCATATCACCATCAGCCATTGCGGGTTGCATGCCACTTAAAAATAAAGTTAATAAAGCTGTTGATAATAGAGTTGCTGGTTTACGAGTAAGTGTTTTCATTTTTATATCCTTTTAATAAGTAGTTTTTAAACGCTGTTTATATTTGCGTTGAAAGAATATTAAATTAATCAACTTAGCTGAAAATTAGAAGCTAAAAATTATTCCTTTTATTAGGATAATAACGACTGAGACCTTTGCACGAGTCAGTGGCAATAGAAACTGGGCTAGATTTTTACTGATTGAGGCGGAAAATGAAGCTAATAACTCGTTCTTAGCAATTTCCCAACGAAAAGCAGTAAAATTTTAGTCATTTTTGCTCATCATCTGATTCGTGCAAAGGTCTCTACTTAACTTTTACCAAAGCTTGTTGATAACAAAATTTAAGCCCACCTGCTTGACGATTACTTAATTCGATTGAGCCACCAAGTAATTGTGCAATTTCTTGGCTAATAGCAAGCCCTAAACCATTGCCAGGCTGATGGCTTTCTTTTACCCGATAAAAGGGTTGCATCACCCGTTTTAACTCGTTTTCAGGTATACCAATACCGTTATCCTCAATACAAAAAAGTAATCTTTCGTTACCATTATAGTTTTCACGTACAAGGCTAATATCAATTCGACCACCTTTTGGTGAGTAATGAATAGCATTATCTACTGCGTTAAAAATAAGCTGGGCTAAGCGGTCTTGCTGATCATAGACTCTTAGGTTTTCATCTTGTTGGGTAATACCTATATCAATTTCGGCCTTTTCTGCTAGAGGATATAAACTTTCAATGGCTTGAAAAACTAATACGTTAAAGACCACTACTGTTTTTTTAGTATTATCTTCGCTTTGTAGACGAGCTAAATTGAGTAACTGTGTAACTAGAGTGCGTAGTCTAAGCAGACTCTTTTGTAAGTCCTTTTGCCGAGCATCCCTATCTACTTGATCGAGCGTTTTTTCAAGGTTATCAACTTGTACCGATAAAGCTGCTATGGGTGTGCGTAACTCATGGGCAGCATCGGCGATAAACCGTTGCTGTTTTTGGACTGTTTTTGAAACACGTAATAACAAGCTATTAATTGAGTCAACAAAAGGACTTATTTCTTCTGGGACTTTCTTAGCATTTAATGTAAATAATTTTATAGCATCTTGCTGCTCGAGCTCATCAGTTAGCTTTGCTAATGACCTAAACTGACGATTAATAATCAAATTAATCATTAATAGCATTAATCCAATCAAAATTACGATCGGTAGCAACACGCTTAAACTACTGCTTAAGGCTATTTCATCACGTTGTTCTGTTTGTTGTGCAATCGAGAATCGACGCTGAGATTCAGGTTGTGTAGTGATTAGTACTCGCCACTGGCTACCATCAAGATGCATTGTATGAAAACCATTTCCTGTCTGGGTCCGCACAATTGGGATATGCTGTATTTTCCCGAGTTCATTAATGATTACCGTATTCTTTTTTATATCATGATGTAAGTATTTAGACTCTTTTAGTGAATCTTCCTTAATTAATGCCGCTATTTCTAATAAAGTAAAGTCTTGTTGCTCGCGTGCTTGCTTAAACACCAACCAACCCGCTATTGCTCCTGCCAGTAAAACAAATATTAATGTAGTGATAATTATCCAGCGATTTAATTCGCGTTTAAGTGAATATGTTTTAATCATTTATTTTTATCACTTTGTCACCAACCAGCCCATACCTCTGACATTTTTAATAGCA
Organism: Thiotrichaceae bacterium; assembly: GCA_026989335.1. Taxonomy (GTDB): domain Bacteria; phylum Pseudomonadota; class Gammaproteobacteria; order Thiotrichales; family Thiotrichaceae; genus Cocleimonas. The sequence continues at coordinate 10,767 of JALSJN010000063.1, read as the reverse complement.
TCTTTCCCAAGTTTTTTTCTCAAACCATGAATAATAAATTCAACCGCATTACTCGCGACTTCTTCATTCCAACCATACAGTGCATCTTCCAAACTCTGCTTAGATAAAATTGCCCCAGGATGAGCCATTAAAGCATGAAGTAAGGCATATTCTTTTGCTGAAAGTGAAAAGGCTTCACCCCCTACTTCGACATCTTTAGTTGTTGTATTCAGTTGTAATAGTGAACTTTTTAATACAGGATCAGCAACACCTTGATTGCGCCTAACCACTGCACGAATCCGTGCATGTAATTCATCAATTGAAAAGGGTTTTACTAAATAGTCATCTGCACCTAAGTCCAACCCTTTAATACGGTCTTCAATAGAATCTCGTGCTGTTAAAATAATCACAGGCATTATTTTCTTGGCTTTTCGCATGGTTTCTAAGACTTCTAAACCATCTTTAATAGGTAGACCTAAATCCAGTAAAACCAAGGCATAAGCTTCAATATAAAGTGATGAGAGTGCTGTTTCACCATCTTGCACCCAATCAACAGCATGGCCATCATCTTTTAAAGCTCGTTCAACCGCTGAGCCTATCAGATCATCATCTTCAACCAGTAGAATTCGCATTTTATTTTAAGTTTCTCTTAGCCCACATAGCGTAGGTTTTATCAGGCCAAAGGCTGGTAATATATGCGACCACAGCTTCTTTTTCTTTATCGGTTAGTTTATCTTTAAACGCTGGCATGCTTCCTCCTAAGGCAATACCCCCATTATTGACGGTGCGTAATAACAGTTCTTTAGAGTGATGTCATGCATGTGCCGTTCCATTTAATGGCGGTGCTGGAAATTTCCCCTCTGCATCAGACTTTTTCCAGTCTTTTACTAAACCTTCGCCTTTATCGCCATGACAAGAAGCGCAATTTTCGTTAAAAACCTGTTTTCCGTTAATTTTTTTGGCAGTGCTATACCAACGTTTTGCGCCAGCGTTTTCCGTAGGGGTGACAGTTTTTTTTAACGCCTTTTGTAGTTACTTCTGTGTTCACAGCTTTTACTTCATCCGAGTCGGCACTGCCACAGGCAATTAAAAAAACACTGCTTAAACTTACTATTAGTAATAGTTTTATCATTTTTAAATCCCTCCTAAACTTATAGATTTCAATCTGTTAAACAACAACAAACTGTCCCATCATGCCTCTATCTTCATGCTCTAAAAAATGACAGTGGTACATATAAGGAACCGTAGCATTGGTGTAATCAACCATTTTAATCAACAGTTTTACGCTTTCATTTGCGGGTACAAATACAACATCTTTATATCCTTTTTCATTTTCAGCTACATTGGCAGCATTTCCATTTCTTTCTATGAGACGAAAGTTAGTCGCATGGATATGAAAGTTATGATCCATCATCATGTTATTTTTGACTTCCCATATTTCCGTTTCTCCCAGAACAACCCGCTCATCGATACGCTTCATGTCCATACTTTTACCATTGATTTGAAAGTTTCCTCTGCTTCCTGTAAACACGAAAGGACGTGTACGCACAGCAGCCATTGGATTAATCGTTTCTAAGGTAGTCAGTTTGTTGGGTAGTCGGGTGATTTGTGTTGCATCTTTATTTACACTGATGTTAAGGAACGTTTTATTCTGCTTGTAATCATTAAAACTTAGACTCTTATTTTTATCACTACTAAGATCAATAACAATTTCCGCACGTTCGGCTGGAGACAACCTAAGGCGCGTGATTTCAACAGCTTGTTCTAAAAAGCCATTATCAGTCGCAATTTGTTTGAAAGCTCTACCATCAGAAAAACCAAGTTCATAAATAGATGAATTTGAGCCATTTAAAATTCGAAAACGAATTTCCTTTGCTTCCACATCCAATGTCGGTTCTATCGCACCATTTGCGATGAAGGTATCACCCACATAACCACGCATTATTTCTCGCATGGTTGGGCTATAATCTATTTGACCATCAGTGAAAAATCGATCCTGTAACACTAAAGGAATATCATCAACACCATAGCGTTTTGGTAAATCTAAAGCCCTGCTCTCATCATCCTCAACAATAATAAGACCGGCTAATCCTTGGTAAACTTGCTCTGCTGTTTTTTCCATCGTGTGAGGATGGTACCAGTTGGTACACGCTTTCTGATTCACCGTATATTGTGGCGACCAAGCCTGACTGGGAGCAATCGCTTGATGTGCCGTACCATCCATCGTCGGTGGTACATGCATTCCATGTCCATGCATCGTGATAGTTTCTTTTAAGTTATTTTTATAATTAATTGACACGCGATCACCCTGTTGCAGTAATAAAGTAGGCCCTAAATAGGTGCTGTCATTAATGGCAAAAGTGTCCGTAAGTTTGCCTTCAAAAAAAGCGTGCTTTGCCTCTTTTATGTCCATATCATAATGTTGTACGCCATTTTTTGTAATGGGTTTTAAAAGGCCCGGTATCGGTAAAGCCGATGTTTTAACCGTTGGGTTTGCCGAACTTCGAGAAGAACTCCCCCCACAACCGGTTACGAATAATAACGACGCCACTGAACTAAACACTAAAAACTCTCTTCTATGCATTTTTTTATTACCTTAAATTAGATTATTAATTATAAGAGATACTCTTCTCAACCTCTATCTCTACCTATGCCTCTATCTCTTACTATTTTTTTATACGACAACAAATTGCCCCATCATGCCCTGATCCTCATGTTCTAAAATATGGCAGTGATACATATAGGGTACTTTTGCATCGGAATATTCAGGGAACTTCATAATAATTCTTACAATATCACCAGGTGGAACCAAAACAACATCTTTAAGACCAGATTCACTGGGGTCTGGACGTTTTCCATTTCGATCTAAAAGTCGAAATTGTACATTATGAACATGAAAAGGATGCGCCATCATAGAGCTATTGCTAACTTCCCAAATTTCAGTCGAGTTAGCTTTAACTTGGAAATCAATACGCTTGATATCCATGCTTTTACCATTAATGCGGAACATACCTCCACGACTTCCTCCGCCCATGTTTTTCATCATTCCACCCATCATGCCCATTTCTAAGGAGAATTTACGTGTGGTCGTAACTGCTTTAGGATTAAGCCCGATAGTACTTGTTCTTAAAATAGCAGGAACCTTTTTTGTTGAATTTTGCGCTTGGCGTGCGTCAATAGTCATGATGGTTAATTCTTTATTGTTCGTTTGCATCATCGGCATCATTCCCATCATACCACACCATTAACTAATACAATAGAGCCCTGCATTCCCATCATACGATCAGGCATCGAACTCATATAACTGAGTGTTCCATCTTGATTAAAGCGGCGGTCTTGAATGGTACAAGGAATATCATCCACACCGTACTCGTTAGGTAAACCGAGTTTATCGCTACTTTCATCATCAATTATAAACATGCCTGCTAGGCCATGATAAACCTGTGGCCCTGTTTTATGCATTGCGTGTGAGTGATACCACAGCGTGGCAGCTTCTTGGCGAATTTCAAACGTTGAACGCCAAGTTTTCTTGGGTTGAATGGATTGATGCGGGCCTCCATCCATATGGGCAGGTAACGTCATGCCGTGCCAGTGTAAAGTGGTAACTTCATTAATGCCGTTATTCACATTTATATTGACGGTATCACCCCGTTTAGCACGTAATACAGGCCCGAGATAGCTTTGATTTACACCGAGGGTTGGAGTATTTACGCCATTAAAAAATGATGTTTTACCCGCCCGAATAGCTAGCTTAAAAGTCACATTATTGCCATTTCTAACGCCTCTATCTAAAGGTGGCACAACAAAGGTATTAAGACTTACACCATTATTTTTTGCCCATAAAGGTGTGGCAAAAGAGCCTAACAACCCTGTTACCCCCAATGATTTAATAAAGTTTCTACGTGATTGTTTCTTCATATCAATATGTTTCCTAACATAAATTTATTTTTATAGGTAATAAGCTGAAATTAAAAAAGCCAGATGATGTAGCAAGTACCTCACCTGACAATATAAACGACTCGCAACGTTTATTTAATAAAACTTAAGAAAAAATTTTCTTAATACCATGCGCGAATTCCTAATACAAAGCTACTTTCACTAGTATCTTCACCTTCATCTTTAGCTAAATCAGCAGTACCCCCTAATTTTTTAGCCCAATTAACACCAATATAAGGGGCAAACTCACGTTTTATTTCATAGCGCAAACGTAACCCAGCTTCGATATCTGCAAGCCCTGAAGCAACTCCCATAGGCTTATCATCTTTAGCATATGCATTGATAGCTACTTCTGGTGATAGTATTAGCTTTTGGGTAAACATCATTTCATATTCAAAACTTGCATCTAGTTTAACTTGGCCTTTCTTGCCAACTGAAAGTGAAGCATCAGTCTCAAAGTAGTAAGGTGCTAACCCTTGAATACCGAATGTTGCATAGTTTCTTCTTGCGCCGGGGGCAGTATCATGACGAACACCTGTTTGGACATCCCAAAATGGAGCAATGGCACGACTGTATAAGAGTTGGGTTGAAGTCCCTTCATTTTCACCTGCAACACGTTCTCCATCTGATTTAATCCAAAGTTTATTAATGTCTTTACCTGTCCATAGATCTCCTTCCCATGAGAGCGTTCGATTACCATCAACTTTACCCACTTCGAACTGATTTAGCATAAGCTTAGTTTCAACCGGGTCATCTTCCATTCCTGCATAAGCAGGAATGGTCATTATTACGCTTGCTATTGTGAGCAGTGAAGCCCCCGTTTTAAATATATTTGAATTTATTCTTAATTTCATTTCTCTCTCCTAAACCACTCTAACTTCACGGAACATACCAAGCATGTGGTATAACAAATGACAATGGTAAGCCCACCGTCCACGTGCATCAGCCGTTACCAAGTATGAAACCTTAGAACCTGGCTGCACGATGACGGTATGCTTTCTAGGTAAATAATCACTGTCCCCTGTTTCTAACTCACTCCATAGCCCATGTAAATGCATAGGGTGACTCATCATCGTATCATTGACCAAGGTTATACGGACTCGTTCGCCAAATTTAAGTTCTATCGGCTTAGCATCTGCATATTTAACCCCATTGATGGACCACATATAACGCGACATATTACCCGTTAAATGCAATTCAATCTCTCGGCTTGGTTTGCGTTTATCCTTGGTTGGGTAAAGGTTTTTAATATCGGCATAGGTGAGAACTTTTCGACCATTCTTACGTAGGCCAATTCCTGGATCACTGATACCAAGGCGGGGGGCTTCAGCACGCATATCAACATGGGGTCCATATTCTGTAGCAGCATGTGTAACCCGCTCTGCACCCTTCATATCCATACCACCATGATCCATGCCAGCCATACTACCGCTGCCCACTTTCATCTTGGAGTGGTTCATCTTCGTATGATCCATACCCTTCATACCAGCCATTGGCATTTTTGAGTGATCCATGCCAGACATTTTAGACTTAGCTTTATTTTTACACGCATCCATCGATGCATGCATCGGGTCAGAACAGTCCATACCACCTGCCATGCTACCGCCTCCCATATCCATTCCTGAGTGATCCATACCGCTCATATTGCTCATATCCATACCCATATCCAAATGGGTTAAATCAGGTACTGGATCAACTTTTGGTACTGCAGCAGTCATCGTCTCATTCGGTGCTAAGGTACCACGTGCATAACCTGATCGCCCCAACGATTGTGCAAAAATAGTATAGGCTTGTGAGGCATCAGGCTCGACAATCACATCATAGTTTTCTGCTACACCGATACGAAACTCATCCACAGAAACCGGTTGAATATATTGCCCATCACTGGCAACTACTGTCATTTTCAAACCAGGAATACGCACATCAAAAAAGCTCATTGCCGAGGTGTTTACAAAACGTAATAGCACTTTTTCACCCGGTTTAAACAATCCTCTCCAGCCTTTTCGTGGTGTGCTGTTATTCATTAAATAGGTATAGGTGTAACCTGTCACATCGGATAAATCACGCTGACTCATGCGCATTTCATTCCACATTTTGCGCTTACCAAAGGTCTTTGATAAGCCATCTTTTTTCAAGTCTTTTAATAAGTCGCCTACAGTACGCTCATTGAAGTTATAATAGTGACTCAGCTTTTTTAATTTACTGTATACACGTTTAGGATCTTCATCAGTCCAATCAGCCAGTGACACGGTAAATTCACGGTCAAATTTATAAGGGTAAGGGTCTTTCGACTCAATTACTATTACACCGTGCATACCCGTTTGCTCTTGAAAACCTGAGTGACTGTGATACCAATAAGTACCACTTTGGTTAACCTTAAAACGATAAGTAAACGTTTCCCCTGGTTTTATGCCATCAAATGAAAGACCTGGCACACCATCCATTCGATAATCTAAAATCATTCCGTGCCAATGAATCGAACTCACTTCTGATAAGTTATTAGTTACTTTTAAAGTGACCGTTTCGCCCTCTTTCCACCGCAGTGTTGGTCCAGGAACTGTTCCGTTAATCGCTGTCGCAACTCGGGTTTTACCGGTAAAGTTTACACGTTGCTCGTCAATGGTAAGGTTAAAAACCTTTCCTTTTAGCTCTGTCTCATGGTTAGCTTTAAGTCCCTTAGCTGACTGAGACGAAAGACTTTGTGTTGAAGAACAGCCCGTTAAACCAAGCCCTGCTACAGCCCCACCGACGGCTAGCCCTTTTACAAAACGTCGACGTTTATCATCTAAATTTGTTATCATTTTTTTATCTCCTAATGTGAATGTGCTTTATCGTGACCGTGCTCTTTTTCTTTAGGCTCAGACGCAGTTTTTTGTTTATGATGACCATCAGCATTGGAATGCCCAGCATCCGACACCACGTTACTCTGCATCATCGTCAACATATTTTGAAGGTTCTCTTTACTCATCGCAGAATGATCCATATCGGGCATCATCTTTTTCATAAAGGCAAGTATTTCAGGTTTACTCATTTTACTAATATCCATGTCTTTCATCATGCTCTTCATATCTTTCATGGTATCCGACTGTCCCACAGCTTTTAAGCTTTTAATGTAGTTGACCAACTCCCATATTTGCGTATCAGATAACACCGTTTTCCAGCCGGGCATTGTTCCACGACCATTTTGAATTTTCCATGCAAAATCACCATCAGGATGCATCCCAGCCATTACGCTTAAATTTGCAGGCTTTGGTTTTAAGCTTGAGCCTGCTGGGCCATTTCCATCCGCCTTCGCTCCATGACAAGAAGCACAGTATTGAAAATAAGATTTTTTACCTCGATCAACTGAAGCTGAATCATATTTAACAGGGTTAGGAATAGCTGTAGCCGCTTCAGGTGACATCCAATGTGCGCCAGCATGATCGCCACTATGTTTACCTTCGGCAAATAAACCATTAGACGCTACTAATAATAAACTACTAATAAGTAATTTTGTCATGTTCTCCTCTCTTAATAGGGTTGTAACAAAGTGTAAAAATAACTTAAAACAAGTCTGCATGAGAAGACTTAGCTAAAACTTAGTAAATTTGTAAGTTATTCGCAACAAATGTTAAACCTACTGTTAATCGGTTTTTACTTTTATCCAATGTCCCTCTGTTTTAAAATACGTTTGATAATAAAAATAAAACACAAGTAAGCTTACAAAAAACGAGTTTGCTACTACAGGGGAATTTCCAGATGGATTTCAAACAACTTTTACGCACACTGGTGCAAAACGATGGCTCAGATTTATACTTAACCTTTAACGCACCACCTGCTGCAAAATTTCAAGGTGAGCTTAAAGCGCTGAGCCAAGATAAAATGACATCTGAGCAACTTAATGAAATTGCTATGTCACTTATGAGCAAAGACAAGCAAGAGCAGTTTGAACAAAAGCCTGAAATGAACCTTGCGTTAGATGAGCCTGATGTGGGTCGTTTTCGTATCAATATTTTTAAACAGCGTACTCACATTGCGATGGTTATTCGTAATATCAAGGTCGAAGTGCCTGAAGCAGATGATTTAGGTCTCCCACAAATTCTTAAAGATGTGATCATGAAAAAACGTGGTTTGGTACTGTTTGTTGGTGGTACAGGTTCTGGTAAATCAACCTCATTGGCTGCTCTTATCAATCATCGAAATACAAATTCTACCGGACACATAATTACCATCGAAGATCCTATCGAGTATGTACACCCACATAAAAAGTGTTTAGTGAGTCAACGTGAAGTTGGCGTAGACACCGATAGCTTTGAAGATGCGTTAGAGAACACACTGCGCCAAGCCCCCGATGTTATTTTAATCGGTGAAATTCGCACCGAAGAGACCATGGAACATGCCCTCGCCTTTGCAGAAACAGGCCACCTATGTTTATCAACACTGCATGCTAATAACACTAACCAGGCGCTAGACCGTATTATTAACTTCTTCCCTGAAGAACGTCATAACCAATTGTTTATGGATATTGCTACCAATATTCAGGCCTTTATTTCACAGCGTTTAATACCGACTATCGATGGTAAACGTGTTGCTGCTATCGAAATTTTGATCGGTACACCCATCGTGCAAGATATGATTCTTAAAGGCGATATCATGGGCCTTAAAGAAGTCATGGAAAAATCAGAAGAGCAAGGCATGCAAACCTTTGATAGCCATATTTACAGGCTCTACAAAGAAGGTGTTATTTCATTAGAAGAAGCACTTAAAAATGCAGATTCACCGAGTAATCTACAGGTGCGGATGAATCTTGAGAATAATGTTTATGCCGATGCAGTAAATTCTAAAGATGATGACGGTGCTAAAGATGCGAATGATCCTTTAGCAGGTTTAGCCTTACAAGACATGGTCGGAGAGGAGTCTGAGGTAGCACAGGACTCAACTGAAGGCATGTCACCTCAAGAATTAATGGAAGCTAAAGCCGCTAAAATGCAACGAGAAAGAGCAAACGCTTAAACCTTTAGCCCTGAAATTTGAGAAAACAAGGCTAAGAGTCGCGCACTAACGCCTTGGTTTTGCTGCATGATTTGTTGCGTTTTTTCTAAGAAGCCTTGTTCTGGATGTTCAAATAGCTGAATCAATTTTTGAGTAAGCTCATCAATGTCTTCAAAAGAATTGAGTAGCCCCCTTTTTTTCAAATCAGGCACGACATCAGAAAAATTAAACATGTGCGAGCCACTCACCACTGGTTTACCTTGCGCAATGGCTTCTAATGGATTATGCCCCCCTATTTCTACCAAACTTCCGCCAATAAATACCACATCAGCAGCCGCAAACCAACTTTGCATCTCGCCCATGCTATCACCGAGAATAAGCTCACCTTTAAAGCCTTTAAAACCCACATGGCCAATTTGACTGTGTCTTTTCGTATGAGAATAAGTCTCACATAACGCAAACACTTGACCAAAACGCTCAGGATGTCGTGGCACTACTACCAACAGTAATTCAGGAAATTGAGTTAACAACAGCTTATGAATTTCAAGAATTATTTCATCCTCACCCTGATGAGTGCTTGCTGCAACCCATACCTTACGATTATTTCCCCATTGCTGTTTCCATACTAAGCCTTTTTTAACTAAAGTTTGATCAAGCATAAAATCAAACTTAATGTTACCAACAACTTCAAGTTGACGCTCACTCGCACCTAAACTTGAAAAGTTTTCTTTATCCTGATTCGAACGAACAGCGATTAAATCAACACACGCCAATGTTTCTGCCATCAAGCCACTTATTTTTTTATAACCCTGTGTTGATTTTTTTGAAAGTCGTGCGTTTATTATTAGTAAAGGAAGTTCACGCCTAGCACATGCGGCATATAAATTGGGCCAAATTTCGGTTTCGACAATAATTAAAGCCTGCGGACTTATTCTTTTAAGGAAACGAGCAATAATATCAGGCAAATCATAAGGAAAATAAACATGCGCCACCCTCTCACCAAATAAAGATTTGACTCTATCTGACCCTGTAGGTGTGGTAGTCGTCACTAACACTCGGTAGTTTGGGTAGTCATTTATTAAACCCTCGATAAAGGGTTTGGCTGCGATAGTCTCCCCCACTGATACCGCATGTACCCAGAGTATCGGCTTGCTTGAATCATTCTTTACAAAACCCAAACGTTCAAAAACTCTCTGACGATATGCAGGGTTCAACCGTCCCTGCCAGTACAACCTAAAGAGTACAATAGGGAATATCAGATATAAAAGAAGAGAGTAAACGCTGCGTCTTAAGGACATAAATTGGTGGTTACTTTATCAAAATATTAAGAAAGCCTGATCAGTCATAGAAATTTTAGCAACGCCAAGTGCTCTGCCTCTAACAAGCGGCGAAACAATATATAGTTAACACAACTCATTAAATGAGTTAGCTTTTAGTGTTATCAGTAACTTATACAAAAGTTTGGACTAAGATATCTCTTTTTCAAGTTCTTTGACAAGCGTTTTAAGCTCATTTGTGGCAGCCCTTACATCTTTTTCTAATTGTTCAATTCGTGTAATAAGTATTTTACTAGTATTAATTTCTTTATTGCGCTTATTAACAATTGAGTCTAGTTCTGCTACAGCTTTTTGAAGAAAAGGGGATATCTCATAAATTTCTACGCCCCCTGATGGACTACTGTCATCTTTAACCATTTTTGCTGAACGACCAAATTTAAACGTTTTTCTTTCAGGTAAGACAGAGCCTTTTTTACGTTTGTAATACACTTGTCAACGACCACCGGCTCAAGCCGGTGGCTTCGTATTTTCGGCTAAAGCCAAGTGATCGTCTATCCAGACGATTAAGTCACGTCAAAATTATCATCAGGCTCTGGTGGTGTCT
>JALSJN010000062.1 GCA_026989335.1 Thiotrichaceae bacterium | reverse complement strand
GCGATAAAATTGGCTTGATTGGCCCTAACGGTGTGGGCAAAACGACCTTGCTAAAAATATTATTGGGTGAGTTAGAGCCGGATGCGAATCCTGATAGCAAGTTTATCGAAGGCGCAAATTTACAAGTGGCTTATTTTGATCAACTGCGTAGCCAATTAGATGAGAAGCGTAGCGTTAAAGATAACCTTGATCGCGGTGCTGATAAAGTCACGGTTAATGGTCAGGAAAAGCATGTCATTAGCTATTTGCAAGATTTCTTGTTCACGCCCGACAGAGCAAATTCACCGGTTAATGCCTTATCCGGTGGCGAGCGTAATCGTTTATTACTCGCCAAGCTTTTCACAAAACCTGCTAATGTATTGGTGTTGGATGAGCCAACCAATGATTTGGATGTGGAAACACTCGACTTGTTGGAGGAATTATTGCTTAACTACGAAGGCACGGTCTTAATCGTGAGTCATGACCGTACCTTTGTCAATAATCTCGTGACCAGTTGTTTTGTGTTTGAAGGTGATGGAAAAATCACTGATTTTCCCGGTGGATACGATGATTGGTTGCGCCTAAACCCTACCGCATCTAAGCCAAAGTTAGCTAAAGATGCAACAGAAAAGCCTGCTGAAAAGAAAGTAGAAAGCGTTGCTAGCAATACTGAGACAACTGATGCAAAGCCAGATAAGACTAAAAAACTCAGCTTTAATGAACAGCAAGAACTAAACAACCTACCTAAAGAAATTGAAAAATTAGAAAGTAAAATTAGTGATCTTGAAGCTCAAATGACTGATCCAAATTTTTACAAACAAGAGCATAAAGTCACTGCCGCAGTGACGGATGAGTTACAAGAAATTAATGCCACTCTTAAGGTGAAATATAACCGCTGGGAAGAATTAGAAAGTTAATGTTCTATAGCTGAAGGCTTGTGCTTTTAGAGTCATAATTATTTTGTTTGGTATCAGGTTGCCTCTATAAGCTGATACCAAATAGTATGAATGAACAAAAAAAACAAATACTCTCTTGATTTAAATCATAGCCCAGTTATTACGAATAGATAGACTTAGCCTCATCTAAAGACCTTACGTGTCTTTTTATAATCTTGCTAATGAGGGTTACATCATGTCTAATTTTTGGGGTTTTACTTTTCCAATGGGTCTAGTGGTAGCTTTAATCGTTTTGGGTTGGCTATCGTTTTTTTCAGTTATTTTTGTATAAGAAAGCATGGATTAAATCCAAATAGATCCGACTCTATGCTAAATTAACAAAAATTAGCTAGAGTTAACACTATGGATATTGGAGATTACCGTCGCGAATACGCTAAAGGCGGCTTGAATAGAAAAGACCTGAGCGATGCGCCGTTTGAGTTATTTGAAAAATGGTTTAAACAAGCGATGCAGGCTGATATTCCTGATGCTAGTGCCATGAGTTTGGCAACGGTATCAGCGGGTGGAAAACCAAGCCAACGCACTGTTTTATTAAAGCTATTTGATGAGGAGGGTTTTGTTTTCTTCACCAATTACTGCAGCCAAAAAGCACAACAGATTAATGAGAATAAAAATGTTTCTCTGCTATTTCCTTGGACAATTTTAGAGCGCCAGATAGAAATTAATGGCACTGCAACAAAAATCAGCACGGCTGAATCGCTTAAATATTTTGTATCTCGCCCTCGTGGCAGCCAAATGGGCGCATGGGCATCATTACAAAGCTCGCCTATATCATCTCGACAAATTCTTGAAAGCCAACTTGATACAATGAAACATAAATTTAACCAAGGTGATATTCCTTTGCCTGACTTTTGGGGTGGCTACCGTGTTGTGCCTGAAACTATTGAATTTTGGCAAGGCGGTGTAAACCGATTGCATGATCGTTTTGAATATAAGCGCTCTGGGGATAGTTGGGATATTCGGCGCTTACAACCTTAAAATATTTGACAAACTTCCACTTATCAAACGAATTAATTAAGCTATAATGCGTGATCTCAGTAACGTAGATGATAGAATTGCTGAGATTCAAATAAAAAATTAGGGGCTTAAATTCTATTCTAAGTAAGTTGTAAAAATAAGAACCAAATAACAGAGCTTTGGTCTTATAGCTCAATAACTTTCTTACACTTAGAAAAATTAAAAATATGAATGGATTCATAACAAGAAAACTGACTCGGTTTGTTGCTGTGTGTGGTGTATTGCTACTTTGCACGAGCCTATTTGCTAACCCTGCTAATCGAACGGTCCCCTTAGGAATGAATACTAATGAGGCGTTGGAGGTCGATTCGAGCGTACCTTTTATTGATTTATTTCGGTATACCTTACCGTTTGATGAAGCGCGACCTTGGTTTACTAAAGGTAATGTGCGCTTTGATAAAAACGGTTGGCCACAAAATTTAAATGGTGGTAAAGCGGGTACACGTTTTTTAAGCCATGTGCCGATTCAAGCATTGCCTCAGGGTGAATACACGGTACTTTATGAAGGTGAGGGTGTAATTCGTTATGCCGCCAGCGCAAAACTCATTAAGCATCAAAAGGGTAAAGATATTATTCGCTTAAAGCCGCAACCACAAAAAGGCGAGCTTTACCCTTCTTATACGGCGACCTTATTTATTGAGAAAACTAATCCAGCCAACCCAATTAGAAATATTCAAATTTTAATGCCGGGTGGGATTTGTAAAACCAATCCATTCAAGCGAGTAAACGCAGCTAATCATTGTCCGCCAGGTCACTTCTTATCCTTTGAAAAGCATGGCAAAGCGATTACGTTTAATCCCGATTTTTTAAATTTCATGAAGGATTTTAAGGTCATTCGTTTTATGAATATGGCAGGCATTACCCGTAATAATTTGCGCTCATGGAGCGAGCGACCTACTTTAGAAAAGGCTACTTGGGGCGGTAAAGAAGGTGTACGTGGCGTGCCGTTAGAAATAATGATTAAGCTTGCAAACATCCTTAATGCTGATCCTTGGTTTAATATTCCGCATAATGCTGATAATACTTTTATTTACCGTTATGCGCAGATGGTAAAGCAACAACTGCGCCCTAATTTACGCCTGTATTTGGAATATACGAATGAGGCTTGGAATAATGTTTTTGTCCCACAGGCGGAGCACATGAAGCAAACCGGTTATAAGCTAAAGTTGGATAAAAACCGTGATATTGCAGGTTCTAAATATTACTCTTTACGCAGTGTGCAAATTTTTAAAACCTTTGAGAAAGTATTTGGGGGTACGCAGCGCTTAGTGCGTGTTATGGGCGGTATGACGACTAATACGCGTCTCACAGAAACACTACTTGGTTTTCAAAGTGCCTATAAATATGTGGATGCGATTGCGATAGCACCGTACTTTCATTTTCCTCAGAAGAAGATGGCCGGTATTCGTAGTGTCAACGATGTGTTTAAAGAAATCTATGCACCTGATAATCGTTATTCGATTAAAAACACTTTGAATTTTGTACAAAAACAAGCGCAAGTCACCAAGGGCTTTGGCGTTGATTTAATCGCTTATGAAGGCGGGCAACATTTATTGCATCATAAAACACATTCGATGCAAGAGGGCGCCACCCCACATCTTTACAAAGCCAATAAAGATCCGCGTATGGCTCAGGCATATTACCAATTATTGTCTGGCTGGAAAAAAATGGGTGGTAAGTTATTTATTCCATTTTCTGCACCACGTCCTTCCACTTGGCACGGTAGCTGGGGGATTAAAGAGTATATAACTGAGTCGCTGGCAAAAGCACCTAAATATCGAGCTTTGTTAGGTTTTTCTCATGGCAACCCCTGTTGGTGGCCAAGTTGTTCGGGAGGTCCGGTCGCTCGTTTGCGCAAGCCTCAACGTATCCCAAAACATTTGATATCAGGGCAGCGGAACAAAGCTAATGCTAAGTTTGTGGTTGTGCCCAAACAAGCCTTAGGTGCGAATACCTTACATCAAGTTCCAGCAAAAAATATCAATACCATGATTCAAGGAACGACGGATAATCCACGTGATTTAACTGCAAGGTGGCGCGCCAACTGGGACGATAAGTATCTACATATCTGGGTGGGTATTATTGATGATACGCATGTGTCTGACTCAAAAGAGCTGTGGAAAGATGATTCGATCGAAATTTATATTGATGCGGATGCCAGTCGTTATGAAGCCTATGATGAGTTTAACGACTACCAACTGACTTTTCGTTTAGGTGACCCTAAAATCACACTGGGTGGTAAAACTCCGAGGGAAGATATTAAAGATATTAAGTATGCTGTCCGACAAAATCCAGCGGGCTATAGTTTAACTGTTTCTATTCCGTGGACGACATTACGGGTTGTGCCGAAACCTGAGCACCAAATCGGCTTTGAAGTGCAAGTGAATGATGATGATGATGGAAGCTCACGCGATGCTAAAATCGCATGGAATTCAAATACCGATACTGCATGGAAAGATCCACGTGTATTTGGGGAGTTGATTTTGGAGGGTGAAAATAAAGGCTCAGCTGCTAAAAATGATAAAGAAATGTCGATTGATAAAGAGGCTGCCAACTAAAAGCACTGATTAGAATTTAGCACTGAAAAAACCTGTTCTTATACAGGCAATGCGCTTTTCGACTGTTATAGAAGGTTAATTGCAGGGCTAAATACGCTTTTAGGGATTTAGATCGATGCGAAATAGTTTTGTAAAAAGTAGTGATTGTCGTTACAAAGTGGAAAAATTCTTATAAGCTTAAGTGACTCTGATAAGTGTTTTATCGAGATAACCAAAGGAATACTAAAATGGCAACTTATAAATGTGATGTATGTGGCATGAGTGTTAACGCAAGCTGTGGTGAGTGTGATGCGCCACTTGAGAATGGTTCATTAAAATTAGATGACGGAACAGAAGTACAGGTATCTGAATGTCCGAACGGTCATGGTAAAATTAAGTCACCACTTTGTTGTGGTAAAGATATGACTTGTTCTACAAGCTAGGGCTTTAAACCACAGGCATAAAAAAACCGAGGCTTTGCCTCGGTTTTTTTATGCCTGAAACTGAATGAACATCAAGAGATCTGCTGATAATAAAGATTCTGCGGATGATTGGCATCAGCAAAGAATACCCAACGCTCGACCATTAACCCGAAATACTGAACTGCAACGGCAACTAAAGGGATAATTAGGCCCGATAGATTGAACGCGAATACTAATAAAACGAGCGGTATAGCAAACACCATCACCAAGAAAACAATTTTCATGGCATTAACAAAACCTTCACTTTTACCATGAAAGTATTCACGAGTATTAAATGAACCGCCCATTGAACCTTGGGCAATTTGTTTGATATTTTTATGATTAATACCAATCGCAGAGCGCATATCAGATTTCGGTTTTATAAAGAATCGATTGCGTATCAATGAGGCAGAGCGTGTTATGAGTGCTAATAGGGTAAAGATAATCGCCCAGGTCGCATAAAAAGGAACCAAGCTACTTTCGTTGGTAGCAAAATAAGCCGCTAATGCTGTGGCAATAGTGAAGCCTGAAGCTGTACCTAATAGCGTGTAGTTAATTACCGTTAAAGGAGTGTGCCATTCTTGTAAAAACTTAATGCCTGCGTAAATCATGCCGGTACAAATAAACAATATATAGACCGTAATCGTTGCGAGTAGGCCCAATAAGATTGTTAGATCTATTTGAGTGCCGCCTGCGGTGATCATTAGTGGTTCGGTGTAACCTAAAAAGTGCGCTAAGCCGTAAAGTGCTACTGCGCCTAAGGCCGTTGGCAAGGCGATAATTTCACGCGATAACCAAGAGGTTTTCCAGCGTGCTGCACTGCGCCATGCTCTTTCTGGGCGACCTAAGTGAAAAAATGCTGAGAATAAACCTAGGCACAATAAAATGATTGAAATCGCTGTACCAACCACAAAGAACTGGGAGTCATGTGCTTGTAAAAGTTTAAACTGAGAGAAAATCTGCCCAGTAAACAGAGCCAGAAATAATCCCTGACCCGCGCCAATAAGTGTTGTTAAAAAAACCATAGAAAATGGAGGATGCATAATGCGTTACCTTTTTTATCTTTACTAAGTAAGGCCTCTAAAGCATTGCTATTAGAGGCATTGGATTAATTGAAAACGGTTTTTTTTTACCAAGAAGTCATATCATCCAATGATGGGCCGGTACTTGGAGCGTTGTGTTGCTTACGCTCTTCCTTGCTGAGCGGGTTATCCGCACGCTCAAGCTCATCAGGGTGAATGGTGATTTCTGTTTTACGACGTGGTAAATAATGGTTGGCAGGTTTTGTTCCCCACTCCGGCATTAATTGATAGCCGGCACGTTCACGAATGGCTTTTGATACGTCTGAATTTTCATCATGCACGTCGCCAAATAAGCGAGCGCTAGTTGGACATGACATCACACAAGCAGGTTTACGCTCATCTTCTGGCAAAGCTTCATCGTAGATGCGATCAACACATAGTGTACATTTTTTCATCACGCGCTGTTGTGCATCCATTTCCCGTGCACCGTAAGGGCATGCCCAAGAGCAATAGGCACAACCGATACATTTATCATAATCAACCAAAACAATCCCGTCTTGCTCACGTTTGTAACTTGCCCCGGTAGGACAAACAGGCACACAGGGTGGCTCTTCACAATGCAAACAACTTTTAGGAAAATGCACTGTTTCTGTTTGCGGATAAGTGCCAATTTCGAAAGACTGCACACGGTTAAAGAAAGTGCCAGTGGGGTCTTCGCCGTAGGCATTTTGATCAACCATGGGGCCTGCTAAACCTGATGTGTTCCATTGTTTACAAGATGTTACACAGGCATGGCAGCCCACACAGACATTTAAGTCAATTACTAAGGCTAACTGAGTCATTACTTAGACCCTCCTTTTTTCACATGCTTTTCGCTAATGCGTTTCTTACCCATGGTTTTTCTAAAGTTACCGGCAAAGAACGCTTGCCACTTATTTTTTCGCTGTGGCTCCATTCCAGGTAGTGGGTCAACGGTTTTGAACTGGGGCGATGTTACTTCGGGTTCATTATCTTCGGCTTTGTAAACACGCACTCGCACATCATACCAACCTGCTTGACCGGTGACAGGGTCGGAGTTTGAAATATGTTCACCTGCATCATGCGCGGGTAACTCTTCGGAGATTACATGATTAAGTAAGAAACCTTTATTCGCTTCATTGGCTTTAGGATCTAAACCCCATGAGCCTGATGCCTTACCAATGGCATTCCATGTCCAAACTGTTCCTGGTTCAAGTGATTCAGAAAAACGACACATACAGCGGACTTTGCCGTGCATTGATTCAATCCACACCCAGTCGCCATCTTTAAATCCGTTCTGACGACCTAGAATTGGGCTAACGTATAAATAGTTATGTGTGTGAATTTGGCGTAGCCACGCATTCTGCGAATCCCATGAATGGTACATCGCCATTGGGCGTTGGGTTATCGCATTTAATGGGTATTTTTGAGTATTCGTTAATTGTGATTCGAGCGGTTCGTAATGGAACGGCAATGGATCAAAATAAGTCTCTACACGTTTACGTAAACGATCAGGCGGTTGTCTGCCATTGGTTTTACCTTGTGCAGCAAGGCGGAATTTTTGTAATATCTCAGAGTAAATATGAATATTGATCGGCTCATCATAGCGAATCATATTGTGCTCTTGCGCCCAATGTAAATAACCACGGTTCCAGTTACGCATGTATTGGAATGACTTGGGTAACTTATGCTGGAATACACAGTTGTTCTTTTCGTACATTTCCCATTGGTTAGGATTTGGTTCGCCTTTTAGTGATTTTTCACCACTTTTACCACGCCAGCCTGCTAAGAAACCGATACCTGAGCCAGGGGCTGTCTCAAAGTTTACCACTAAATCGCAGTAATCTTTAAACTTGCGGCTGCCGTCTTCATTAATAAACGAAGGAAGTTTTAAACGCGTGCCAATTTCAACAATAACGTCTTGGAATGGCTTACAGTCTCCTTTTGGAGGGAGAACGGGGATTCGCACTGAATCCACTAGTCCGTCATACTCTGAAATAGGGCGATCCAACACTGACATCGCATCATGACGTTCTAAATAAGACGTATCAGGAAGAATTAAATCACCAAAATCAACCGTTTCTGAATGATAAGCATCTGCCACAATAATAAACGGAATTTTGTACTCGCCATCATCATCCTTATCCACTAGCATTTTACGCACTTCGGTGGTATTCATGGATGAGTTCCATGCCATGTTTGCCATAAACATCATGAGTGTATCAATCGGGTAAGGGTCACCGCGCCATGCGTTGGTAATTGCATTGTGCATTAAGCCGTGAACCGATAATGGATACTCCCACGAGAAACCTTTATCAAGACGAATCGCCTCACCATCATCATCGACAAATAAATGATCAGGGTCTGACGGCCAGCCTAGTGGCATACCATCGAGTGGCGTGTTTGGCTTAACAGCATCCCAACCATTAGGTGGCTTAGGGCAAGGAGGAATAGGGCGTGGGAATGGTGCTTTGTGACGGAACCCACCGGGGCGGTCAATCGTACCTAGTAATGTCATTAAAATACTTAAGGCGCGAATGGTGTGGAAGCCATTTGAGTGAGCGGCCAAACCACGCATAGAGTGGAATGAAACTGGATTTCCAATAACACTGTCGTGATCTTTACCCCAAGCATCGGTCCATTGGATCGGAAGCTCGATTTTTTGATCACGAGCCACAATCCCCATCTCATGAGCAAGACGACGAATAGTCTCCGCAGGGATGCCAGTAACGCCAGCCGCCCATTCAGGCGTATAATCTTCAACACGCTCTTTTAATAATTGGAAGGCAGGTTTACAGGGTGTGCCATCTTCAAGCGTAAATTCACCGGTTAGATAGGGGTCTACACCTTCTGTTCGCATCGAGATAGGAATATCTAAATCTCTATCCCACCAAAGCTTATTTTGTGGGTCAAAACAACCTTCTTCTTCAGGGACTTCGTAACGAAGGAACATGCCTTCTTCATGGCTGTCTGGTGTTAAGTCAACGAGCTCAGCTGAATTGGTGTAATTTACTAAGAAGTCACGATCATAAAGACCTAGCTTAATAAGCTCATGGATAACCGCTAAAAGGAACGCGCCGTCAGTACCTGGCTTTATTGGAACCCACTCATCGGCAATTGCCGCATAACCTGTACGCACGGGGTTAATTGCAACAAAGCGACCACCGTTGCGTTTAAAATGCGATAGCTCGATTTTCATCGGGTTTGAGTGATGATCTTCTGCAGTGCCGATCATAAAAAACAGTTTAGAGCGCTCTAAATCAGGGCCACCGAATTCCCAGAATGACCCACCAATGGTGTAAATCATGCCTGCCGCCATATTTACTGAGCAAAAACCACCATGCGCCGCATAGTTTGGCGTACCAAACTGCTTGGCAAACATGCCCGTCAGTGCCTGCATCTGATCACGGCCTGTGAAAAGTGCAAACTTTTTAGGATCTTCTGCACGCAGCTTTCCTAGGCGCTCTTCCATGATGCCGAAGGCTTTATCCCATGAGATTTCCTCAAACTCACCCGCGCCACGCTCAGTACCCGCTTTTCGTAGAAGAGGCTTAGTTAAGCGAGCAGGGGAATACTGCTTCATAATGCCCGAAGCACCTTTGGCGCATAACACACCTTTGTTAAGCGGGTGATCAGGGTTACCTTGAATGTAACGAACTTCACCATCTTTAATGGTTACTTTGATGCCACAACGACAAGCACACATATAACACGTCGTTGTTTTTACCTCGACACCTTCCGTTTTATTAACAATGGGGATAGTTTTCATAAGAAGCCTTTAAATAATTGCGTATCTATATTAGTAAATTGTTACATACTAATTAAGTTGCGCGATAATGCCTAGGTATTTTTTATAATACAAATTAATATTACTAATGTCATGATTTATAGCTACGCACATTCTGTTTGTCGTCTAACTATTATCACTAAAACGAAACTTATCGATCTGCCATTCTTTTTCTTTAAAGCAGGTAATAACAAGGCAAGATGGCCCACCATGCGTGCGTGTCTTACCTGCCGCGCCTGGGTTAAGCACCCAAGGGGTAGCCTCTTTATCAATCACTTGCTTGTGGGTGTGCCCATAAATAATTAACTTAGATTCACTGTGAGCTTGCCTTAATGATTGATGATCGGGCTTGTGTGAACCATGCTCGTGCCCATGCTCAATGGTTATTTTTTCACCAAATACATCGAAGCTAAGTACTTTGGGTAGTTGGGTGTCGGTTAAATGACAATAAGGGTCATTATTACCTGTGACCACATAAACCTTGCCGGACTTTGGTTGCAATGCATCAATAATATCACCGCCACAAATATCCCCTGCATGAACGGCGATATCACAGTCTTTTACAATCTCAATAATATTTTCATCAAGATGTGAGTGTGTATCTGAAACGACTGCTATGGTAGTGATGGTGGACATTTTCTAGCTCCTATTCATGCTGGAATAATAGGGGCTTAGGCATAAAAAAGCCAGTTACACTGTAACCCTAATCCCCAGATAGAAAATACGACGATAATACAAGACTTTGATTCCATAGAATATCCCAACAATTCCTGATTAATCTACGGGGGAAACGGCTCTCGTTCACATTTCTATAGGGTGGTTAGGGAGGGGTAGGGTAAATGCAACGGGTTAATAGACGGTAATAATTATAGTTTATCTCTATAGAGGTTTTTCTGCTCTGTACTTGAGAGGGTAATGGTAGTAGTCTTTAATAGCTAGTTGGGTAGTACGCATTGGTCGCAGCCGAAATGAGTAATAAAATATAGTGTGCTCATCGCTATTATGTAATGAGACATTTTACTCGTCATCCGAGTCCTGAAAAGGCCTCTCAATAGCAAAGCTGTCTGCGTAATTCCCAAATTTTAACAAACCGCTGCCCCCCTTTTTGGGTCGTAAATAACGAGGAAATAAGGATGATTAAACCAATTGGTTCTGATGAACTACAACCACGCTTTGTCTATGACGTTGCTGAACATGAAAAACTTACTAAAGAAGCCGAAACGCTACCATCAATAGTCGTTAGCTCACAAGCTGCCGCTAATGCTGTCATGATGGGAGGTGGCTATTTTAATCCATTAAAAGGTTACATGAATGTGGCTGATGCAATGGGTGCTGCGACAAAAATGACCTTAACAGACGGCTCATTTTTCCCCGTTCCTGTTTTGTGCTTGCTTGAAAATACCGGTGATATCGGTGATGCAAAACGTATCGCATTACGCGACCCTAATGTAGACGGTAACCCTGTCATTGCAGTGATGGATGTGGATGCAATTGAAGACGTTAGCGATGCACAAATGAAAACGATGACAGATAAAGTTTATCGAACCGATGATATGGAGCACCCTGGTGTTCAGGCTTTTAACACACAAGGGCAAATCGCTGTATCTGGTCCTATCCAAGTATTGAACTTCAGCTATTTCCAAACTGAATTTCCTGACACTTTCCGTACGGCAGTTGAAATTCGCAATGAAATTGCAGAACACGGCTGGGAAAAAGTGGTTGCATTTCAAACACGTAACCCTATGCATTTAGCCCACGAAGAGCTTTGTCATATGGCTATGGAGCGCCTTGGCTGTGATGGTCTAGTTATCCATATGTTACTGGGTAAATTGAAAGAAGGTGATATTCCTGCACCGGTTCGTGATGCTGCAATTCGTAAAATGGTTGAAGTGTACTTCCCTCCAAACAGCGCAATGGTCACCGGTTACGGCTATGATATGCTGTATGCAGGTCCACGAGAAGGCGTATTGCACGCGTACTTCCGTCAAAACATGGGGGCGACCCACTTTATTATTGGTCGTGATCATGCGGGTGTTGGCGATTACTACGGTGATTTTGACGCACAGACTATCTTCGATGATGAAGTGCCAGAAGGAGCAATGGAAATCGAAATGTTTATGGCGGATCACACGGCCTGGTCTAAGAAATTAAACAAAGTAGTGATGATGCGTGAAGTGGATGACCATACAAAAGATGACTTTGTACTGCTTTCGGGTACGAAAGTCCGTGAAATGCTAGGTAATGGCGAAGCGCCACCAAAAGAGTTCTCACGTCCTGAAGTCGCTAAGATTTTGATTGATTATTACCAAAGTCTATAAGCGTTAATTTTAGCTCAAGTACTGAACTTAATACAAAAAATCCAAGGGTCGAAAGATGCTTGGATTTTTTTTGCGTCACGTGTAGTTTATTAACATCCATTATGAGGGCAGATTGCCACTAATGATTCATTGTTAATTAGCTACGCTATATAATAGTAGCTTGTCATGAATGATAGAT
>JALSJN010000061.1 GCA_026989335.1 Thiotrichaceae bacterium | reverse complement strand
CTTCTGAAACCGCTGCGACCAGCTCAATATTTGAACATGGGTACATCGGCCCACAAATTAACGGAACATTGATACCTATATCTTGTATGAAACTGGTTTCATTCATGCTTTACCCTTTCTTCAGTGTATATCTTAGGAGATAGTCGCCAGAGAACAGTTACACAAGCAACTAAATCTCCTTCCGCATCCAGAATATCGGCCGTTGCAAGGCTATCTACAGGCTTATCAATAACATCAGGCGGTGAAGCACGACCTTCTGCTAACAATTGACCACGTGCTTTTTTAATGTATTCAATATCAAGATTAGTTACGATGCTACGCGTTCCACTAGGCACCGCGGTAATCATCGCAAGCCCGCTAGATAATTCGCCAAGGTTAGCTAAGGCAATAGCATGGATCGAGTTTAGATGATTTCTTACTTTACGACGATCTTTTAAAATTACTTTAACGAAGCCAGGTTCAATATGCGTAATATCCGCTTTGATAGAACCTGAATATGGCACAGATCGTGATAGTGTAAAATTAAATAACTTTCGTCCAATAGCATTACCCCCCAGCTTTTTCCACATTGAAAGCACACGATTTTCAACACCATTTTGAGGTTTTTTTAGGGGTACTTTTGTTGCTAGTGTTATCAATTAACCTCCGTGAAATTATCGCTATAAACTTCGCTACTGATATAAGTATAGTCAAGAATAAGTTTTTAGCGTTAAAGTTACTTTTTATCTTTTTTCAAACAGGCAAGTACTGCATAATCCCTCGCCCAAAACTCAAAATAATAGGGCTATTCTATGTGGTTTAAAAATCTCTACCTCTTCAAATTTGAAAAAGACTTTGCATTAAATGCAGACCAATTACATCAAGAACTTAGTAACAAACCCTTTACCCCCTGCTCTGCTACACAGCGCGAAAGCATGGGTTGGGTTGAGCCACTTGGTAAAGACACTAGTGCCTACACACATGCATCGGGCAATTACATTTTAATCAGTATGGCTCGCCAAGAACGCCTATTACCGGCGGCTGTTATTAAAGAAACGTTACAAGAAAAAATAGAAGCGATTGAATTAAAGGAAGGTCGAAAAGTCAGCGCTCGCGAGAAAAAAGACCTGCGCGAAGATATTGAACATGAACTTTTACCCCGCGCTTTTACCCGCACTCAAAAAATTGACGCTTGGATAGACCCTGATAACGGTTGGCTTATTTTAAACACACCTTCAGCACCACGTGCTGAAACTTTTACCAAATTATTACGTACAACTTTAGGTAGTTTACCCGTTACTTTACCTGAATCTGAACTCTCACCCGCCGTTGCGATGACTGATTGGCTAAGCAAAACTCAGCTACCTAAACCCTTTATTTTAGGTATGGAGTGTGAATTAAAAAACCAAGGGGATGATGATAAAGGTGTTGCATCTTACAGACAGCATGACTTAACAACGGATGAAGTACAAACCTGCCTACAGTCAGGAAAATATGTTTCTAAACTCGCCATTGAGTGGGATGAGAAAATCAGTTTTGTCTTATCAGAAGACTTGCAAATAAAGAAGCTTAAGTTTCTAGACGTGCTTGAAGAACAGCTGAATGACAATGACCCACAATCGCATGCCGAACACCTCGATATTCAGTTTACCTTGATGACAGGTGAAGTTTCTGGCATGTTAAAAGACTTAATGAAAGCGCTGGGCTAATCACCCCTAGGAGCTTGTCCGAGAACTAAGACCGTAGCGAAAATTACAGAATTATCATAAGTTGTGATTATCGAAAGAGGCGAATAGCACGGCTATT
>JALSJN010000060.1 GCA_026989335.1 Thiotrichaceae bacterium | reverse complement strand
GCTTAGGGGGTGGCTCACTTCGAGACATGCTACTGGATCAAGATGTTTTCTGGATCAAGGACCAAATGTTTTTTATTGCCTCGCTGGTGAGTGCTTTTGCAGTTTTTACACTGGCGCGCTTAATCGTCATCTCGCCCAGATTTTTTCTTATCCCTGATGCTGCGGGGCTTGCGACATTTGGTATTGCTGGAACTTTGCTATCATTAATGGTCGGAACACCGTGGTTAATCGCCAGTTTTATGGGGGTTATGACAGGAACCATGGGCGGTATTTTTAGAGATATTTTATGTAATGAGCCACCGATGGTTTTCACTAGTCCGCTGTATGCAACCGTATCATGGCTAGGCTCGATGCTATTTATTGGGCTTATCTACTTAAAGTTTGATGCTGCACATGCCGCTATCATTGCGGGTTTAGCTATTTTTATTGCTCGGCTTTTAGCCTTACACTTTGATATAAACTTACCGCGATTCCGGTTTAAAAAGTAATAGCCGAACTGTATGAAGTTACATAAGCTAAATAAAAATATATTGATTGCCTTAGGCTGGCTAAGTTTCTCAGTCGGCGTACTGGGAATATTTTTACCGTTACTACCCACCACTATTTTTTGGATAATAGCCGTTTGGTTATGGTCAAAAAGCTCAACTAAACTCACTGAGAAGATTTATCAAAACACCCGTTACGGGCAAGGCGTAAAGGACTTCATGACAGATGGAATCGTTTCACGTAAAGCTAAATACCTTGCTGTGAGCAGTATGATGATTAGCTTCTTATTACTTATTTGGCTAACGCATTACACACAAATGACCAAACTTATTATAGGCCTTATTCTTAGTACCGTTGCTGTTTGGCTTGCTACTCGGCGTGAAAAAAGTTAACGATAATTTAAGGCGTGACAATTACGCTGATAAATACCGGGGGTTACGCCAAGCGCACGTTTAAAATGCCGATTCAGATGGCTTTGATCGCTAAAGCCACAGTCTGTTGCGACATCCGATAACTTGTAACCAGAGTTGCACCGTAATAATTGTTTAGCTTTACGAATACGCCTTTGTACTTGATAAGCATGCGGAGGTAAGCCTACCGTTTTGGTAAATAAACGGGCCAAATAGAAGGGACTTAACTCGGCTGAATCAGCCAATGATTGCATCGAAATATTTTCAGCAAAATGCTCATCTAAATATTCACGCATACGCCTGACAAATTGAGGCTCATTCGTAAGAGCAAGCAGGGGCTTAGCCTGTTTAGCGTGGCGAGATAGGAGTTGTAGCATGGTACATAAATAAAGCGTTTCGCGTTCAAGTGTATTGCGCGATTGACTCAACACAGAAAACAACTCACGTAGCTTATTAGCCATAAATGCATCGCTGACAACTGCCTGAGGAAACCAAGGCGCATCACGCTTAGCGCCTTGCAACTCCAATGACACATCTGATAACAATTCAGGCGTGGGATACATCGCTCGATACGACCAGCCACTTTCTACCGCTTTAGATCCATCATGAACTTGATCAGCGTTCACCAACACTATACTATTTTGTGGCGCCAGATGATTCACACCAGAACGATAAAAACGCTGCGCCCCTGACTCAATAACATTAATACAATACCCCTCATGCACATGACGCGAAAAGGTATGGTTATGAAACTGAGCATCTAATAGCTCCAAACCACCTAGGTCATTGGCGCTACTATAACGGACTTGATTGGTTGGCTTATTCATCAGCTAAGCTTATCATACTGACTTGAAATAGTTTTGAACAAAACTGCGCTTGAAAATAGTTTTAGGTAACCCAATAATCTATCAATCTTCAGTCTCATTTTACAAGAAATCGGAAATCAAATCATGAAGCAATACCGTGGCACTACTATCTTATCCGTTCGCCGTAATGGCAAAGTTGTTATCGGGGGAGATGGCCAAGTCTCGATGGGGAATACGGTGATGAAAGGCAATGCACGTAAAGTGCGCCGTTTGTATGATGACAAAGTGATTGCCGGTTTTGCGGGTGGCACAGCTGATGCCTTCACTTTGTTTGAAAAATTTGAAGCTAAGCTACATGAATACAACGGTAATTTAACCCGTGCCGCAATTGAGCTGGCTAAAGACTGGCGAACTGATCGCGGGATGCGCCAGTTAGAGGCATTATTAGCCGTAGCAGATAAAGAAACATCGCTAGTTATTACGGGAAATGGCGATGTGATTGACCCAGAAGATAACTTGATTGCGATTGGTTCGGGCGGGCCTTTTGCGCAGTCTGCCGCGCGGGCGTTATTAGAAAATACAGACTTGTCTGCACGAGAAATTGTTGAAAAGGGACTGGGTATTGCGGGTGATATATGTATCTATACCAACCATAATCAAACCATAGAAGAACTTTAGTGCACAGAGCATTCTTAGTTTACCCCAACTCTGCGTTATTTTCATGCTCGAATGATCACATACTTCAGTATGCTCACATTCTCCGCGCGAAAATGCCTTAATTTGAAGTAAACTATAAATACTCTGCACCACTAAAGCCATTAATTGAAAGTTAAACCAAACTTGTAGTATTAAAAAAGCGTATCGAATAAAGATAATAGAGAAACATTATGTCAATGACCCCAAGAGAAATTGTTCAAGAACTCAATAAGCATGTTGTCGGGCAAGATGATGCCAAGCGTGCCGTTGCGATTGCGTTACGTAATCGCTGGCGTAGACAACAGCTTGATAGCGAATTACGCCAAGAAGTAACGCCTAAAAATATTTTGATGATTGGCCCTACCGGTGTGGGTAAAACGGAGATTGCACGTCGTTTAGCCAAACTTGCTAATGCACCTTTTATAAAGGTTGAAGCGACAAAATTTACCGAAGTGGGTTATGTGGGTAAAGAGGTTGATTCAATTATTCGTGACCTCGTTGATGTCGCGGTTAAATTAACACGCGAGCAAGAAATAAAAAAAGTAAAGAATCGTGCTGAAGATGCGGCAGAAGATCGTGTCTTAGATATTTTACTACCACAGCCAAAAGCAGATAATGAATGGACCGAAAACGAAGCAAGCGAAGAAAATTCAACCCGCCAAAAATTTCGTAAAAAGCTGCGTGAAGGCAAGCTCGACGACAAAGAAATTGAAATAGACATGCAAGCCAGCCCCGTCGGTGTAGAGATAATGACACCGCCCGGTATGGAAGATATGGCCGATCAACTCCAAGGCCTGTTTAAAGACATGGGCAAAGGAAAAACAAAAAAACGCAAACTAAAAATTAAAGAAGCGCTTAAAGAACTCGCCGAAGAAGAAGCCCATAAGCTCGTTAATACGGATGATTTAAAAGCTCAAGCCTTAGAAAATGTAGAGCAAAATGGTATCGTGTTTTTAGATGAAATCGACAAAGTAATTCAAAAAGGTGAAATGGGTGGCGCTGGTGTTTCGCGCGAAGGCGTACAACGTGATTTGCTTCCACTTATTGAGGGCAGCACCGTGACTACAAAACACGGTAGCGTTAAAACAGACCACATTTTATTTATTGCCTCTGGTGCCTTTCACCTTGCCAAACCTTCTGATTTAATCCCAGAGTTACAAGGTCGTTTACCGATTAGGGTTGAGTTAACCGCATTAACTGCAGATGACTTTAAACGTATTTTGACCGAGCCAGATGCATCATTGACTGAGCAATACCAGGGCTTACTCAAAACAGAAGGTGTTGATGTTAAGTTTACGGACGATGGTATCCAACGCATTGCCGAAACGGCTTATCAAGTCAATGAACAAACTGAAAATATAGGTGCAAGACGCTTACACACCATTGTCGAGCGACTCTTGGAAGAAGTCCTTTTCTGCGCACCTGATTGTACCGATAATATTGTCGTTGATGCCAAAATGGTTGATGAAGTTTTAGGTGAATTGATTGAGGATGAAGATTTAAGCCGTTACATTTTGTAAGGCTTCGCCTCTCTATCAGCAGTTATACGTTACAATCATAAGCAATATGTTAAAGAGACTATAAAGATGACCCCAACAAATATAGCATTACACCAAAAATCCAGAGTATTAGAACTCACATGGCCAGACGGCGTGGTACATAACCTACCCTGTGAATACTTACGAGTTTACTCACCGTCTGCCGAAGTGCGTGGACACGCCCCAGGACAAGAAACTCTGCAACTCGGCAAAGAAAACATCAATATCAAAGAAGTAGAAGCCATCGGTCGCTACGCAGTAAAACTAGGCTTTGATGATAATCACGACAGTGGTATTTACGACTGGGGTCTACTTCGCGACCTTGGTGACAACTACGATAAACATTGGGCAGATTATTTAGCACGCTGTGATGAAGCTGGGTATACCCGTAAAGAGCCTGGACAAATTATTTAGCGAGCTTCCCATTTGTGTAACAAATGGTAAACTCGATTATGTCGCCAGCTTCATCGGCGACGTGTGCGATAAACAAACAAACTTACTTTGTACTAAACTACTAGCACTGTGTTAAAACCCAAAAAAATAGCTTCCTCACCATTAGCAATGAGTTACAACTTGGGACCCTTGCATGACTCGGATAACGAGTAAAATGACTGAAATTTCACCACTTTTCGCCTCGATTAGCGAAATATCACCCGATGTTTCTTTCGCCACCGACTTGTGCAAAGATCTCAACTTATATAATTTTCATACCTTTCGTGGATTTCTCACATGTGGATAAAAAACCTAAAATATAACCAAGACGGCTTAATCCCCGCTATTGCGCAGCAGCATGACACGCACGAAGTGTTAATGATGGCGTGGATGAATGCTGAATCAATCAAAGAAACGCTAGATACAGGTCGGGTTTGCTATTGGTCTCGCTCTCGCCAAGCCTTTTGGCGTAAGGGTGAAAGCTCAGGGCAAGTTCAAATGCTTAAGGAGTTTCGTGTGGATTGTGATAATGACACATTGCTGTTACTCGTTGATCAAACAGGCCCTGCTTGTCACACAGGTCGGCGAACGTGCTTTTATCAAGTTGCTGATGGTGAAAATTTAAACATTGATTCTGAGCCACTGATTGATCCAAAAGATCTGTACGGCAAATAAGTAAGACCTTTGCACGAATCACTCAAGTAGTAACAATAGGAATGAGCTTGTAAACAATGCGTTGGATTTTACTTAAAATTATCAGAGGCTATCAGTTATTTTTAAGCCCGCTCTTTATCAGCAGTTGTCGTTTCGAGCCGACCTGTTCTTGCTATACGCACCAAGCTATTGATCAACATGGCACTTTAAAAGGCTTATGGCTAGGACTTCGTCGTATCGGAAAGTGCCACCCGTGGCATGCTGGCGGCTATGACCCTGTGCCTAAAAAGAAATCTTAGCCTGATAGCCATCAAGTCGTTATAATACTTTCTTTTTCCTTAGACTGAACTTTATAAAATGATTATTGATGAAATCAAAATTGGCGACGATACGCCCAACGTAGTAAATGTAATTATTGAAATACCTGCAGAATCTTCCCCTGTAAAGTATGAAATAGAAAAAGAAAGTGGTGCACTTGTTGTTGATCGTTTCATGTCAGCACCCATATTTTACCCAGCAAACTATGGCTTTATCCCGCATACACTTGCCGATGATGGTGATGCAATGGATGTGCTTGTGGTGACACCAACACCTTTAGTTCATAACTGTGTTATCCCAGCGCGCCCAATTGGTGTTTTAAATATGACAGATGAAGCGGGTGAAGATGCTAAAATACTTGCTGTTCCTGCACACGGACTTCATTCAGCATCAGACTACATCCAAAGCTATACAGATTTACCTCCTTTATTATTAGAGCAAATTGAGCACTTTTTTGAGTACTATAAAGTTCTCGACAAAGATAAATGGGTTAAAATTGCAGGCTGGGCTGATGCCGATGCCGCAAAAAAAGCTATCATGGACAGTATCGATTTATACAATAAGTAGTTTATCAAGCTAGCTGAACACACAGCTAGCTGCTTTTGGGCAAACATAATAAGGTGAGACTTTACACGAATCAGATGACGAGTAAAAATAACTAAAATTTCACTGCTGTTCGTTGAAAAACTTGCTAACAACCTATTATTAGCTTCATTTTCCGCCTCAATCAGTAAAATCTAGCCCTTTTTTCTTTCGTCGCTGACTCCTGCAAAGGTCTCAAGTTATAACAACGACTTAAATATGGCAATAAAAGATAACACGGAAAAAACAGAACGAAGCGAATATCGGCTCTTCCGCGCACGCGCCTATGTCGCTGCAGCGCTCGTTTTACTCGCTATGCTGGTGGTTTTTTTTCGCTTAATTAATTTGCAAGTCCAGCAATACGATCACTTCACCGAACTCTCTAAAGAAAACTACCTCAAACGAATTCCAATTCCTCCTGTACGAGGGTTAATTTACGATCGAAATGGGGTGCTTCTCGCTGACAATCACATAGAATATGTCTTAGAAGCCAAGGAAGATGATGTCGATGACATGCCATCAATGCTTCGAAGTTTGATGCAATTACTGCCCATTAATTTGCAAGAAATTAAAAAGTTTAAACAAAAAATGCGCGTAAATTCGCGTTTTCACCCAGTCGTTTTACGAAAAAATCTAACTGAACAAGAAATTGCCACCTTCTCCGCAAATCGTTTCCGATTCCCTGGGTTTAAGGTTAGTGTACGAATGGAAAGAACGTATCCACTAGGCTCAGTCGCGGGACATTTATTGGGCTATGTTGGGCGTATCGATAAACGAGATTTGAAAAAACTCGATAAAAAAGAGTATAAAGGTAGCACCCATATTGGAAAGACTGGGATAGAAAAGCAATATGAAACACGTCTACACGGAAAAGCTGGCTATGAAGTTATTGAGGTCGATGCGCATGGCAAACCACAACGAAAAGTATCTGAGCAAGCACCCATTGCCGGCGAAGATATTTTCTTAAGTATTGATCTTGAATTACAAATTAAAGCCGAAGAATTATTGAAAGACTACAATGGTGCGGCTGTTGCTATTGATCCTCGCAATGGTGATGTCTTAGCAATGGTAAGCATGCCAAGTTATGATCCCAACCTATTTGTTAACGGTATTTCATACGCAAATTACAATGCCTTACGAGACAACCCTGACCGCCCCCTTTTCAACCGTGCCATTCAAGGTGCTTACCCGCCTGGTTCAACCATTAAACCCATGGCCGCACTTGCTGGTCTAAATTTAGGGGTTACCACTCCCTCCAAAACGGTTTACGGAAAAGGTTTTTTTCAAATTCCCGGTAACAGACATCGATTTAGGTGCTGGAAAAAATCAGGTCACGGACATATCAGCCTAAACCGTGCAATCTACCAATCTTGTGATGTTTACTTTTATGATTTAGCATTTCGAATGGGCATTAACCGCTATTCAAAAGCAATGAATAAGTTTGGTTTTGGCAAGAAAACAGGAATTGATCTACCTCATGAGCGCTCTGCGCTAATGCCAACACAAGAATGGAAGCGCAAACGTTATGATAAGTTTTGGTACCCTGGGGATACTGTTAACACAGGCATTGGCCAAGGCTATTTTACCGCAACGCCAATGCAGCTTGCCTTTGCTACAGCGACCTTAGCAAACCGTGGCAGAAAAATTAAACCGCACCTTTTATGGGCAACTAGAGTATCTCGTAACCTGCCAGAAAAGCTGGTAAAGACCGTCAAGCTTCCCTCCATTGGAGTAACAAAACTACGCTACTGGGACGATGTTATTCGGGGCATGGTGAATGTGGTGCATGGTGCTGGAGGAACTGCAAGACGCTCAGGTGCTGGTGCAAAATATCGTTTTGCAGGAAAAACAGGCACCGCACAAGTCTTTGGCATTGCACAAAACAAAACCTACAACGCTTCAAAACTTAAAAAGAAATTACATGACCATGCCTTGTTCGTTGCCTTCGCTCCCGTCAACAATCCACGAATTGCATTAGCATTAATCGCAGAAAATGGCGGTGGTGGTAGTAAGGTGGCAGCACCAATAGCCAGACAGTTACTTGATACCTATCTATTATCCAAAGAAGATAAACAATTACTAAAAGAAAAGCAGGCAGCTATTGCAGAGCAGGCTGAAAATAAAGCTAAGAAAAAAAGCAGGCGCCGCTAATGGGGAGAAAAAATGGACTACAATAACAATGATTCTAGCTTATCGAAGACAATCTTTCGGCTCTTATCGCGCATAGATTTAGTGTTAATTGTTACTCTCATCTTATTACTCTCACTAGGTAGCGTCACGCTTTTCAGTGCCTCAGGCGAAAATATGAGAATGATGAATACGCATACGGTTCATCTTATTCTTGCAACCTCCGTAATGCTAATCGCCTCACAACTATCCAGTGAAACGTTAAACCGCTGGTCCATTTGGATTTATACTATTGGACTTATTGTGCTAATTTTAGTGCTAATTCAAGGCACGATGGGGAAAGGCGCACAACGCTGGTTAGAGCTGGGAAGCATACGCTTTCAGCCCTCTGAGGTAATGAAGCTTGCTGTGCCTATGATGGTTGCCAGCTATCTTTCAAATAAAAATTTACCCCCTAGCTTTAAAGAAATATTTATAGCCTGTATTTTAGTCATCATTCCGATGCTGCTAATAGTACAGCAGCCTGATTTAGGTACGGCTTTATTAGTGGCGACGGCAGGTTTTTTTGTTATCTATTTTGCGGGAATACCGTGGAAGTGGCTATTTGCTTCTTTAGCTGCAATTGCAGTTGCTGTTCCATTAGTTTTTAAATACGGTATGCATGAATACCAGCAACAGCGCGTTTTAACATTTCTAAATCCTGAATTAGACCGACTTGGCTCTGGCTATCATATTTTTCAATCAACCATCGCTATAGGTTCAGGTGGCATCCACGGAAAAGGCTGGTTAAATGGCGATCAATCTCGCCTAGATTTCTTGCCTGAGCGCCATACTGACTTTATTTTTGCCGTATTTGGTGAAGAGTTTGGACTACTCGGTAATATGATTTTGTTCTCTTTATATATTTTTATCATTTGGCGTGGCTTGTATTTAGCAACAAAAGGCCATGATAGCTTTGCGCGCCTATTAGGGGGCAGCTTAAGCCTGACTTTCTTTATTTATTTATTTGTCAATACAGGCATGGTAAGTGGCATATTACCTGTAGTTGGCGTACCTTTACCATTAATTAGTTATGGTGGCACATCCATGATAACACTCATGGCTGCATTTGGGCTTTTAATGGGTTTACGTCGCCGTAAGCGACGGGATTATAACGCTTAAAATCTAGGAAACGAGCTACTTCTGCTCTGCTTTAATTCGAGACACATAATCAGCAATAGCGTTTAAGCTTTTATCATCTAGGTTTTTAATTAGTGCCAACATCGCTGGATTAGCATTTTTTCGTCGTCCATCACGAATCCATTGTAATTGTCTTAAAAGGTAACTGTAATGCTGCCCTTGAATGCGAGGGAAAAAACTATCAGAGTCTCCCTGCCCTGTTTTTCCGTGACATGTTACACACTTCTCTTTAAATAAAGCCTCGCCCTTACTTAATTGTTTTCCATCACCTTTTCCAATATTCGTTGTTTTAGGCAATTGAGAAACATAGGCAGCAATATCAGCTAAACCCTGTGTACCACCTATAACATCATTGCCTGAAAAAGGAAACATCGTGGGATTTTCCCGGTTTCTCGCACGAATATCAATAAGCTGTTTAATGATAACACTCCGATGTTGACCCGCTATTACGGGAAAACTTCCATCAACCTTCCCCCAACCACTCGCATCATGGCACGAGGCACAGAGTTCATAGGTTTTCTTACCATTTTCTATATTGGGAGTTAATTTTATTGCCTCTGCAACCTCCTCTCCAGCATAAGAAAGTGGGCTCAGAGCTTGTAACAAGAGCAACGTACTAAATAATTTAATTCTCTTCATAATATTCTACTTGACCAATATCAATATAATAATATCATTATATACTTATACTCACGTCATATTCTAAAGAGATCATGATATGAGTCAAACTTCACCCTATTATCTTCAAAAACTAATAACAGTAGGCTTATTCTTTCTATTCCTCAGTTCCAATCTATTTGCAGCTGACGAAGTTAAAACAATTGAAATGGCTAATTCTACAGATATTGATATTCGTATTTTTTCTGCCAAAGGAGACAAGCTTTTAATTGGCTTTGCTTGCGACCAAGGCTCGAGCAAAGCAGAAGAGGAAACCTCTAAGGCATTAGCTAAAGATGGAGTTGAAGTTTGGATGCCTGATATGCTATCAGCTTATATGCTACCTAAAGTTCGTAGCAGTTTAAGCGATATTCCCACTGACTCACTGATAAAAATTATCGAAGAGGCCCAAAAAACCAATAAAAATATCTACTTAGTTGCCAGCGGTCCAGATACTGAATTGATTCTACGAGCAGCCCAAACGTGGGAGTCAACTCATAAAGACAAACAACTTGGTGGTGCCATTTTAATGTTTCCTCGGCTTAATAAAACCAAACCAGAGCCAGGTAAAGCCCCAAACTACCAAGATATTGTCGGAAAAACAAAACTTCCTATCATGGTCTTAGAAGGTGAGCGAACACCTAACCGTTGGGGAATTCAACACTTAACACATGCACTTAAAAAAGGCGGTAGTACAGTTTACGCAAAATTAATTCCTGATGTACGAGGCTATTTCTTTAAACGCAACGATCCTAACGTACCTGAAGACCTTGTGACTTCACAAATGTCAGGGTTAATTAAAGCAAGTTTATTTTACCTAGGGAAGGCACACCAATGAAAGTATCTATATCTATAAAAAAGGTTCTGCTCGCATCACTGTTGAGCATTTATTCACTTAGTAGCCTAAATGCTGCGGAGCTCAAGAAAGTTGAAAGTGAAATAAAAACACCCTCTCTCAAATTAGAAACCCTTGATGGTAAATCCTTAGACTTAAAAGATGAACTAGGAAAGGTGGTACTAGTACAATTTTGGGCAACTTATTGCACACCTTGCCGTGTAGAAATGCCATCGATGAACAAGTTAATCAAAAAACTAGAAGCGGACAAAGTGCCCTTTAAAATTATTGCCGTTAATATGGGGGAAACAAAGGCAGAAGTGCAAAAATTTGTTGATGCGGTGAAGCCTGAATTCACTATTTTACTGGACTCAAAAGGAGAGAATGTCCAAGCATGGAATGTGTTTGCCGCGCCTTCTAACTTCGTTATTGATACCAAAGGTAAAATTCGTTACACACTGTATGGGGGCGTTGAGTGGGATTCTGAAGAAATAACAAAAGCAATTAAAGACTTAGCGAAAGAAAGCTCTTGAAGCATCGTATAAGGCAAATAAAACTCTACTTACCTTTTTCTTTCATTTTCTCTAAACGTTTTTTGGCAAGATTTACAACATTTTTATTTTCAGGAAAAAAACGTAATACATCTTCAAAAGTGCGACGTGCTAAATCCCATTTTTTTAGCGCATAAAAACTGTAACCTAACTTGATTGCAGCATCAGGTGCTTTTTCACTAAATTTATAGGATTGTAATACCTTTATAAATTCTTGTACTGCCCCTTTATAGTTGTTATGTGAGTACATAATCTCGCCTATCCAATATTGCGAATTTGCCGATAGCGGGCTATTGGGTTGCATTTTTATATATTCTTTGAATGCTCTAGTGGCGGCAGATGGCGATACTTTAATTTTATTAAACGCTGCTTTATAGGTTTCTTTTTCATAACGTGTCGGCTGTCTAATTTTATTA
This sequence comes from Thiotrichaceae bacterium, assembly GCA_026989335.1. Classification (GTDB taxonomy): domain Bacteria; phylum Pseudomonadota; class Gammaproteobacteria; order Thiotrichales; family Thiotrichaceae; genus Cocleimonas. The sequence goes on along the minus strand of JALSJN010000060.1, from coordinate 41,134 downwards.
TTGGCTACTTTTGTTGCATTGGGTTGTTGAGCAGCCTGAGCTGGCTTGACTGAAGCAGTTGGATTTTCAGGTGCTTTAGTAACAACAGCAGGCGCCATCTTTTTCACTTCTGGAGCCTTAGCTACTGGGGTTTCATTATTTTGCACTACAGGCTTATTTTTAGCACCCATTTTTGCAACAGATGACGATGAACCCAGTGCTTCAATCTGTTCATCAATATTCAAAAAACCTTGTTTCTGTGATTTTTTAAGTTGTTGAAGCTCGTTTTTAAGCTCTTCATTACTGCCACGTAACTCTCGTGACTGGCTTTCAAGCTTATCCAAGCGATTAAAAATATCAACAATAGATTCAGGGCTAACTTCTGCCTGAGCTGTTGAAAATAAGCAAAGTACGCTGACTAATAGCCCCGCTCGAATTGAATACATGGTTTCCCCTTTCTATAAATGCCCTTAAAATTACCCAACACCAAATAGTACTGGGTAGTTTTTAACCATTTTAGTACTTATCGTACTTAATCTCAACACGACGGTTCTTCTGCCACGAACGCTCGCCCTTTCCTGCAACAATTGGCACTTCTTCACCATAACCTATGGTACGAATCTGACTTGCTCTTGCACCCTGTGTGCCCATGATACGTTTTACTGACTTAGCACGATTTTCAGAAAGTGCCACGTTATATTCACGTGAACCACGCTCATCCGCATGCCCCTCTAAACGCATTCTTAACTGTGGAAACTTTGCAGCCAGTTTTGCATGGGTGTTGATCACCACCATAAATTCAGGCCGGATTGCCGCTTTATCATAGTCAAAATATATGATGCGTTGTGAAAGTAAATTATTCGGATCTTTCAAACCAGACAGTGTTAAATCACTGCCATCTGCGCGGTTCATGTTTGCAGCACTTCCACCGCCGCGTCTTCCTGTACCGCCGCGGTTCTTCTTGTTCCGAACGTTTGATTCCGCAGCACTTTTTACATTACTTTTTTTCGAACCACGATTAGCCCCTGAACCTGAGCTATTTATTGTTGTTCCACCCGAGCTCACTGCAACTCCAGCATTAGGGTCATTTTGGACTTGCTGGCTACAGCCTGCCAGAATGAGAAATCCAATGGACATTGGTATGATAAGTTTTATGTTTAAATTCATTGTTAATAATCCCTTTGCTTAAATATTGTTCAATATTGTTATTCTAACGTAAATATGGCGACCATGCAGGTTCTCTTATATCTCCTGCAGGCGCTGATAAAAATTGCCGAGCTCTGCCGTTATCACTAACGACAGATAATCTATTTTGGTTGCCCTTTTTTGTTACGTAAGCCACCATAGCTCCATTGGGTGAGACGGAGGGTGACTCGTCTAAACGCCCGTTAGATAAAATCACTTTGTCTGTACCGCCTAATGTTTTAAGGGCAATATGAAATGCACCCCGCTGACCTGTTACAAACGTGATTATATTATTGGCAACATCCGCCGCACTATTATAACTATCATTAAAGGTTAATCGGCGTGCCTTACCACCGCCAGCAGGAATTTGATAAAGTTGCGGGCTCCCCCCTCGGTTTGAGGTAAAGATAATAGAATTAGTGCCGCTCCAAACCGGCTCAGTATCAATTGCATCTGACTTAGTTACCTGCGTTAACTGCCCTGATTCTAAATTAACCGTATAAATTTCTGAGTTCCCATCAATAGACAAATTCATCGCCATGCGTTTTCCATCGGGCGACCATGCCGGAGCGCCATTAATACCCCGCCTACCTGAAACCATGACCTTCTCACCAGAGAAAATATTTTGCATATAAATAGCTGATTCACCCCCTTCAAAAGAAACATAGGCCAATACCCTGCCATTGGGTGACCACTCCGGTGACATAACGGGTTCTTTTGAAGTAAGAATTGTTTGAGGGTTATACCCATCAGCATCTGAAATCATTAAACGAAATTGTCGATTCGGACTGGCCTTATTGGTCACCACTACATACGCAATCCGTGTATCAAAAGCGCCCCTGATACGGGTAATTTTTTGATAAATTTTATCCGCAGCTTGATGCGCTACACGGCGTGCTCGTTTATTTTCGGGAATATTAAAACGGGTTACAGCCGCATCTGAGGTACTAATAACTTCAATCGCTAAAGACCCTTCTTTACTTATTTTACCCCGAACAATGTAGTCAGTAATATCTGAAAACTTATTAATACCGGCTATTGACCCACCAAACGGCGTTAGCCCTGTAATTTTTGAATGACTAATAATTTTTAAGCGACCACTGCGTTTTAAATCAGCCTCAATAATCCCACTGGCTTTACCTGAGATTGGCATGATTGTGATTGGTATGCTGTCATCAGTCTCTTCTAAGCTCAACTCTAAAGAAAAGCCTAACGTAGGTACTAACAATAAGGCTGATAATAAAAATGCTTTAATCATAATGCTTATTTTATCTTAATAAAAAAGTTGTGGTAAAAATCATACACTTTTAATTAGTCACTATTCATTCGAATAGTTCAGTTAATTTTAAAAGTAAAACCAATTGTTCTTTCACCTTTACTAAAGCGGTACTTGCTAGGTGGCACTGGTAATGGCTCTGAACGCATCACAGCCTCTTTAATTGAAGCACAAAACCCCGGAGTTCCTGTACAAGAAGATACTTTCACTGAGCCTGAAATAAAACCACTGCCAGAAACGGTAAACTCTACTCTACCTTTACTACCTTGACTGTCAGATGGCTTATGCCAATGTCTCTTAATATGCTTTACAACTTGTCCGCCCCAGGAATTTAGCGCACCTCCTTTAGCCTTTTCAAGTAACTTTCTTTCTGCTCCGGCTTTCGCATCCGATATTTTTTTGGCTTCAGCCACCGCTGCTGCGGCCTTTTTCTTCTCTTGCGCTTCTTTCCATTTACGCTGATATTCTGCTTTTTTGACCGCTAACTTTTCAGCGGCTTCTTTTTCGGCTTTCTCGTTTGCAGCATTTTCAGCCGCTTCTTTTGCTGCTGCCTCCCTTGCTTTTTCTTGGGCAGCTTTGGCCTGGGCTTCTTTTTTTGCTGCTTCCTGAGCCTTTTCTTTCGCTTTCGCAGCTTCTTCTACTTTAGATTTTTCTTCAGCTTCAGCCGCCTCTTTTTCCTTTGCCGCTTTTTCTGCTGCTTTCTTTTTAGCTTTCTTACGCGCTTTTCGTTTCGCTTCTTTCTCAGCTTTTTCTTTGGCTTCAGCGTTCTTTTTAGCTTCGGCTGCTTTTTCTGCCTCACGCTCTTTTCTAGCTATACGTGCCTTCTTAGCTTTTTCTTCCTCTTCAGCCTGTTCTTTCTCTTTCGCCTCTTGTTTAGCTTTTTTACGTGCTACCTTTTTCTCTGCTTCCTTTTCAGCTAGTGCTAACTTTTCTTTTTCAGCTTCTTTTTCTTTCTCTGCAAGTGCCTCGGTTTCTGCTTGCTCCCGCTTTAATTCTTCTTCAGCATCAGATTTTTCTTTAGCAACCTTCTCATCCCTTTCTTTTTGTTGCTTTTTTTCTATCTCAGCTTGCTCTTTTTTCTCCGCTTCCTGTTGTTTTTTTAGTTCTGCAGTCTGCCTTGCTTTTGCCTCTTTTCTTTTTTCTATTTTTGCTAGACGCTCTGCCTTTCTCTCAGCTCTTTTCTTCGCCTCTTTTTTTTCTTTGAGCTTTAGTTTACGTCGTTTTTCTGATAATTTTTTTTCAGTTTCTTTCTTTAGTTTTAGTGCTGCCAAAGCGGCGGCCTTCTTCTTATTAATTTCTGGAGGCTTTTCCTGTTCATCTTCTAAAATTTCTTTCACTTCTTTGCTTGGGTCACCATTGTTTTCTTTGGCTATTGAGTTGCTGACAACGTCTAACGACTCTGCAGAAATTAGCACTATAGGAATTCCACCCTCCGCCTCTTTGGGTTTATCAGCCCAATCAAAACCCGCCACAAATAACGCAATAATAATAAGATGCAAGAGTATTGCGCCTGTTATTGCTTTGGGATGTTTTAAGAAGGTTTTAATCATGAGCTGTATTAACCAAGATTTAATTTGCTTCCGGGTCGGCTTTTAAACCAATTTTCTTAGCGCCTGCTTGTTGCGCCGCAACCATCGCTCGTAACACAATATTGTATGATATTTGGCTGTCTGCACTAATATAAACAGGACGCTTGCCCTCTTTACCGAGCAAGCCCGTAAGTTGCTGAGTAATATCTGCAGTGCTTTGTAACTCACTTGTTTCGCCTTTATCATCAATACTAATATCACCTGCTTGGTTTATATTAATAATGAGAGGTGGCTCATCATTTTTGGTTTCCAGAGGGTTAGCATTGGCTTCGGGCAAGTCGATTTGTACGCCTGATTGTATCATCGGTGCGGTAACCATAAAGATCACCAGCAGCACTAACATGACGTCGATATAAGGCACGACATTCATTTCCGCCATCAACCTACGTTTTTTACAGCGGCGTGACATTAGGCTTTCTCCTCATTATTAATGATCGCTTGGCGCTCTAACAAGGTAGTGAATTCTTCTCTGAAATTTTCATAACGTACCGCCACACGGTCAACTTTATCGGTAAAGCGGTTATAGGCAATGACGGCAGGTATCGCCGCAAATAAACCAATCGCGGTTGCAATCAGTGCCTCGGCTATTCCGGGTGCGACGACTGAAAGCGTCGCAGAGTGCATCTGACCCAAAGATAAAAATGAATTCATGATACCCCATACAGTGCCAAATAAACCCACATACGGGCTGGTCGAACCTACGGTAGCAAGGAAACTGAGGTTTTGTTCGAGCTTATCAATTTCACGCGTTTCAGCCACCCGCATTGCTCGCATCGCAGTATCAACAACAGGTAATCTGCGCGGAGTTGCACCTTTGTTAAGACGCGCATATTCGTGATAACCGTTAAAAAATATCGCTGCCATACCTTCGCGATCTTGACGCTGAGAGAGGTCAGCATAGAGTTTATTCAGTGAGATTCCACTCCAAAAGCTGTCTTCAAACTTATTCAGTTTATTTAAGGCTTTATTGATCTGCCCGCTTTTTATAAAAATAAGTACCCATGATGCGATGGAGGCAAGTAATAAAATAACCATAACAATTTTTACGACAAGGCTTGCTTCAATAATCAAATTTACGATGGACATTTTTTCAGATAACACTTTTTATACTCTCCATAACTTGTTCAGGTAAGCGCGTAGGCTTAAATTTAGTCGCATGAACACTAACGACAGTAACCTGCCCCTTTGCTAATATTTCACATTCTGTTTCTGCGCCTTTCGAAGCCCGCATTACTTTTTGTTCAAACTGTATGCTGGTTTTCCCTAGCTGTATGATTTCTGCAGAGACAAAAAGTTCGTCATTAAATTTTGCTGGACGTAAATACTCACAGCTTAACGCTTTTACTACAAAAATTAATTGCTCAGTTTTAGCTAATTCATCAAGCTCATAGCCCAATTGACGAAGCCACTCTGTACGGGCTCGCTCGAAAAAATTAATATAGTTCGAATGATAAACAACGCCACCCGCATCAGTGTCTTCATAGTACACACGAACAGGCAATATAAAAGTTTGATGCGAAGTTTTCTGTGATTTGTCAGGTTGCTTAATCATTAAGCAATCATAACATAGTAGATGTTATAATGAGGCTGACACACAACCTAAAAAATGAATAAAGTATCTAAAAGTCAGACGTTAATAGGTCTGATTAGGTTATCGTTTTTTTCGTGACTTTCGTGGACTTTATTATAATAAATCCAAGTGGTGCTTCATTAAATACAAAGCAGCAACACTGCGCCCTTCCGCAAAGTCATCACGCTCAAGTAAGGCATCTACCTCACTGATTTTCCATGGTACTACTTCTAGCGTCTCTGGCTCATCGCCTTCTTCGCGGCGCTCACTCAAGCTTTCAGCAAGAACAATATGTGTAAGATGCCCCATATAACTCGGTGCAAGGCTAAGCTTTTTAAGCAAAGTAAGCTTTTCTGCCTGATAACCAACTTCTTCCATGATTTCACGGTTGGCGGCTTGAAGTACTTCTTCACCCGTTTCTACTTTCCCTTTGGGGAAACCTAGTTCATAACGCTCTGTTCCCACACAATATTCACGAATCAGCAAGATTTCATCACCGCTACTATTTCCCCGAATCGGTATAATTAAGACTGCACCATCACCACGGCTCGCTATGCGCTCATAAACACGCTTTTCGCCGTTTGAAAATTCCAAATCAACTGCTTCTATATTTATTAATTGGCTACTGGCAACAATTTTTGTCTTGTGTATAGTTGGCTTTTTTTTCATAATTTTAATTACGGAGAGTTAGCTCTCAAGTGTACAGGTTGATGCAAGTAATTCCTATTGATTGGCAAACCATTGAAACCGTATTTTTAGATATGGATGGCACGCTGCTGGATTTACATTTTGATAATCACTTTTGGTTAGAGCACATGCCGCAACGCTATGCTGAAAAACATAGCCTTACGTTGGCAAATGCTCGAAAAGATTTGATGAGAAATTATCAATCTTTTGAAGGCTCTCTAAAGTGGTATTGCCTTGATCATTGGCAAGATGTTTTACAGATGGATATAGTCAGCCTTAAACATGAAGTGGCAGATCGCATCGCGATTCGCGCCAATGTTACTGAATTCTTAGAGTATCTGCGCAATAAAGGTAAACGGCTTGTACTACTGACAAATGCACACCAAAAAACGGTTGATCTAAAGTTTCAATATGTCAACTTACGCCCTTATTTTGATCGAATAATTACAGCGCATGATATTGGCTTAGCTAAAGAAGAGGCAGGTTTTTGGCAAAAACTGGAGAAAGTCGAGGTGTTTGATAAAACAAGTAGTCTGTTTATTGATGATAATCTTGAGGTATTAAATGCGGCCAATCAATTTGGCGTGGAAAAGTTATTGGCCATTCATCAGCCAGACTCACGCCAAGCAGGGGAAAACGCTGATAACTTTACGACAGTTGAATGTTTCACCCAGCTAATGAAAAATTAGCTCTCTCAATATTTATTTAAAATCCCGATTCGTGCTACTATCGCCAAAAATAAAAATATTTACTTTTTGGGGATCAAAAATGAAATCAAAGCCTATAATATTAGGCGCTTTAGCGCTAACCTTAATTTCTACCAGTGGCTGTAGCTACTTTGCAAAAAAAACTAAAAAAGTACCTTCTGCTTCGAGTGAAATGAGCTTTCCGCCTACACTCAAAAAAATACAATCACGACCTCCGTTGAAGCGTGCCAAAAGCACGTCTGAAAAAATGAATGGTCAAGCAAGGGCTAAGGTAACCCCAACCATTATTAACGCGAATACAAACTACTATATTGTCGTTGGCACTTACCCAAACAATGATCAAGCTTTAGATATGTTTATTAAAATGTCATCCTTCGGTTTCACCAATACAGCGATGGAGACTCGCACGACTAAACAAGGGCGTTCACTGCACATGGTACGCTTAGGCCCATTTAATAAACAAATTGATATTGATAAAACAAAAGATACCTTAACCAATGCTGGTATGACACAATTTAAAGTTGTAGGAAACTAAACGGAGTCCTTTGCACAAGCCAGTGACGCAAGAAAAAACAGGCTAAAACTTTACTGAAAATAGCTTATTCACGTTTTCCAACATTAAAACAGTGAACTTTTAGTCATTTTACTCGGCACCGATTCCTACAAAAGGTCTCAAATCGATTATTTTTAACAAACGTGATATTTTATAAATGAAAATTAACTTTCAACACAAGCCATTACAAAAGAGCATAATTACTTTCCTTCTATTTTTAAGCTTTGCTACGCCTTCATATGCGGCCCAAAATTCATTTCCTAAAGGTCCGGAGCTGGATATTGAAAGCTATCTATTAGTGGACTTTCATAGCGGCGTAGAGCTCGCCATGAAGAACCCCGACAAACGTGTAGAACCAGCCAGTATCACCAAACTAATGACCGCTTATATTATTTACCAAGAGCTAGAAAAAAAGACTACTTCGCTGAAAGATAAAGTTTTAATCAGTAAAAAAGCGTGGAAGATGGAAGGCTCACGCATGTTTGTGGAAGCAGGTAAAAACGTACCCTTTAACCGTATATTACATGGCTTAATCATACAATCTGGCAATGATGCAGCAATTGCTTTAGCAGAGCATATATCAGGTACTGAGGCGGCATTTGTTGAAAAAATGAACCAACAAGCAAAACGCATGGGAATGAACGCAACGCACTTTGTAAATGTGACAGGATGGCCCGATAACAATCACTATACAACACCCAGAGATATTGTAATTCTAACTCGCGCACTTATTAAAAATTATCCTGAACGCTACAAGTTATATTCGAAAAAAGAGTACTCATACAACGGCATAAAACAATACAATCGAAATAAGCTATTATGGCGTGATAAGACCGTAGATGGTGTTAAAACAGGCCATACCAACTCGGCAGGCTATTGTTTAGTAGCCTCAGCTAAACGAAATGATATGCGTTTAATTTCTGTCGTATTGGGTGCAAAAGATGATAAGTCTCGTGCCGACAATTCTCAGGAGCTGATTGAATATGGTTTTCGTTTATTTGAAACACACAAGCTTTATGATGCTGGCTCTGTTCTCTCTGAAGCAAGAATCTGGAAAGGTCAGCAAAGTACAGTACCCGTTGGTATTTTAAATGACTTTTATGTCACGGTCGAAAAAGGTCATTATAAAAACCTTAAAGGCCTAATGGAGCTAAATAGCAAACTTGACGCACCCATTAAACGCGGTGATGTAGTTGGCAAAGCTATTATTAAAGATGGTGATTCTAACGTTATTGAAGTCCCCCTTCTAGCGCTTGATAACATCGATGAAGGTGGCTTTTGGTCAGGTATCACGGATAGCATTAAAAAAATATTTGTGAAATAATCCAACCTAACTTTGAAATAGAATCTTATTTAAATATGACGGATCAATGTACTCCACCTGAAATAGAAGAGTCACTTATTGACTTCCCCTGTGACTTCCCTGTAAAAGTCATGGGAGCAGCAATACCTGAGCTCCATACAGCCATTGCAAACATTGCCGCCAAGCATGACAGTGAGTTTAATAATAATGAAACCACAAAAAATGTAAGCAAGACAGGTAAATATGTCAGTTTAACACTGAATATTCACGCTAAAGACAAACCCCAGCTTGATGCACTTTACCTTGATTTAACCGCTAACGAGCTTGTGCTTTGGGCACTTTAACCAAGCCTTATTCAACCCCTCCGCTTATAAAAAACTTAGGTTTACAAGATTACGCATCTGTTTGGCAGGCGATGCAAGGTTTCACCCAAACCCGCAACGAAAATACAGCCGATGAATTATGGCTAGTAGAACACCCTGCCGTTTATACGCAAGGGCGCAATGGCAAGGCAGAACATATCCTCAAGCCGAGCGGTATTCCCATAGTTAAAGTCGATAGAGGCGGACAAGTCACCTATCACGGCCCGGGGCAGCTTATTATTTATACTTTAATTGATTTGAAACGCAGGAAATTAGGTGTTCGTCGTTTAGTTACGCTGTTAGAAAAAGCGATTACTTCCTTACTGAGCGAGTTTAATATTAAGGCTTGTAACAAGCCAAAAGCACCAGGTGTTTATGTTGATGATAAAAAAGTTGCGGCGCTCGGCCTGCGTGTTTCTAAAGGTTGTACGACACATGGTTTGAGTTTAAACATTGATATGGATTTATCCCCCTTTAATAATATTAACCCCTGCGGGTATGCAGGGCTAGAAGTCACGCAATGTAAGGATTTAGGGATTACCAATAACCTGCAAGACTTATCAAATCAATTATCCAAGATACTGGTTGATTTGATTATAAAAGAGGCCACTTGAAGCTCGTGCCCATTGAATCCATAATGGGTTTATCTACTTCTTTAGTAAATGACTCATAATGTTTGAAATAGCCCTCTACGAACCAGAAATCCCCCCCAACACAGGGAATATTATGCGCCTTTGCGCAAACACCGGCTGTCGTTTACATTTAATCCACCCCTTAGGTTTTAAGCTGGATGAAAAAAGTTTACGTCGCGCAGGGCTGGATTATCGAGATGCAGCAACGGTTAGCGAATATACACATTTTGCAGAATTTATCGCTAAAATGAAAGATAAAAACCTCTTTGCGCTAACCACTAAGGGCACTCAAAATTACAGCCATGCAAAATTTAAGCCGGGTGATGTACTTTTATTTGGCCCAGAAACCCGTGGCCTACCCACAGAAGTACTCGATAATATTACGACTCAAAACAAGCTACGTTTACCAATGCTGGAAGATAGCCGCAGCCTTAACTTATCAAACACCGTTGCCATCGTAAGTTACGAAGCATTACGCCAGCAAGGTTTTGAAGGTTTGGGATAATAAAATGCAGGTTTGTTCTGCTACAAAGGTCTGGTTATGAAAATCATACGAAGTTTAAATGCTATTCCCCACTCGCAAAAAGGGTGCGTAGCCACGATAGGAAACTTTGATGGGTTACATCTTGGGCATCAAAAAGTAATCAATAAATTAAAAGAAAAAGCACAGTCGCTTAATTTACCGTTAACGGTTATCAGCTTTGAGCCATTGCCTGCTGAATTCTTTTCGCCTAAACCACCCGCACGTATTTATCCACTGCGCGATAAAATCCGCTCACTCAAGCACTTAGGGGTAGATAATTATCTTTGTCTTAAGTTTAATGCAGATTTTGCCGCAATTCCTCCGCAAGCGTTTGTTCAAGATATTTTATTAGATACCTTAAAGGTGAAATATTTAGCAGTAGGGGATGATTTTCGTTTTGGCCACAAACGCACGGGAAATTTTGACTTATTAAAACTCATGGGCGATAAATCTGGAATGACCGTTACTGATACATCAACCTGCAAACACGATAAGCAACGCATCAGTAGTACCCGAATTCGTGAATATTTAGAGATGGGTGATATCGCTAACGCTAATCAACTTTTGGGGCACAAATATCAATTGTCAGGACGAGTTCGGCATGGCGATGAGCGCGGTAGAACCATTGGGTTTCCTACTTTGAATTTACGCTTACCAGAAAACATTGCACCAGCAAGAGGCGTTTATGCCGTGCGAATAGCAGGTTTAGCGAATAAAAATCTCATTGGCGTTGCCAACTTAGGGGCTCGGCCAACAGTAAAAGGCACAGAAAACCGCCTAGAAACACACCTTTTTGATTTTGAGGATAAAGACTTTAGCGCTTACGGAAAACATATCTGTGTAGAGTTGTTTCGCTTTATTCGCGCCGAGAAAAAGTTTGATGATTTTCAAGCCTTAAAGAAACAAATTGTGAAAGATGCAGAATGTGCTCAGGAAATCCTTACCAGCTGACTGATTAAAAATAAGCTAGAACTCGCAACAACAATAGACGGCCCCGCTGGCGTATCCCAAAGATAGGATGCCCACAGCCCTAGCATTACCGCAATCACACCAACCACAACTGATAACAGCGCCATTCTCTCTGGTGTTGAGGAGAATTGCCGCGCAGTAGCAGCGGGAATAACTAATAATGAGGTCACCAATAACGCACCTATAATTTTCATTGAAATTGCGACTAAAATGGCAATTAATAGCGTGTACAACGCGCTCACTAAGGCAACATTCACGCCTTCAACGCGGGCTAACTCTTCGTGCACAGTAAGGGATAAGAGGGGTTTCCAAATAAAAGCTAACACTCCTAAAACAAGTATTACGCCCACGGCTATTATCCATAAATCTTGCCAACTTACCGACAAAATATCGCCAAATAAAAGCGCATTTAAGTCTACTCGCCCTTCAACAAAGCTCATCACTATTAACCCTAAAGACAAGGCGCTGTGTGACAATATACCTAGCATGGTATCGCTGCCGAGTTGTTTTTTTCGTTGCGACAGAATCAATAAAACAGCCATACTGATGGAGGTAATTAAAATACCGAGATTAATATTAATACTCAATAAGAAACCCAACGCAACACCTAAAATAGCCGAATGAGATAGCGCATCACCAAAATAAGCCATGCGCCGCCATAAAATAAAAACCCCCAGTGGCCCCGCTATTAACACTAACGCTAATCCCGCTAATAAAGCACGAAGAATAAAATCATCCATGCTCGTTAGTCTCATTATGGTTGTTGCTGTGTTCTGGGTGCCTACAACTCCCCGTAACGACATTGCCTTGCAAGTCATGACAATGGTCATGCTGATGGGTATAAACCGCCAAACCCTCAGCAGGAAGATCACCAAACAAGCGTAAGTATTCTGGATGACTACTCACATCATCGGGTTGCCCGCTACAACAAATATGTTGGTTTAAACACAGCACTTGATCGGTATTTTGCATCACTAAATGCAAGTCATGTGAAATCATTAACACACCAAAACCATGTTTGTCTTTAAGTGCCGAAATTTTTTCATAAAGCTCCGCCTGGCCAATCACGTCAACGCCTTGCGCCGGCTCATCCAATATTAATAACTGCGGCTTTTGGAGTAAGGCGCGTGCCAATAAAACACGTTGAAACTCCCCACCAGATAAGCTCTGTATGGCTTGTTGATTTAGATGGGTAATGCCAGTTTCAGCGAGTGACTTAGCAATATCATCGTTATTCTGGTATTTTGCTAATGCCACAAACCGCTCGACCGTTAAAGGCATCAGCTTGTTAATGGCTATCTTTTGCGGCACATAGCCGATTCGTAAGCTTGATTTGAGCCAAACTTCACCTGAATCAGGCTTTTGCAAACCCAATAAAACACGAATTAAGGTAGACTTACCTGCGCCATTTGGGCCGATAACCGTTAAGATTTTCCCTGCTTGCAATTCTAGGCTGACATCATGCAAAATGCTCTTGCCTTGCAGGCTTAAGCTAATTTGTTTTAACGAAGCTAATAGCGGCGTTGGGTTTTTTTTTGTTTGGAGTGCAGACATGCGCCGTATTGTACCTTTCTTTTCAATAGTTTTTCTACTACTTGGCTTGTTATCAATTTCAATAAGCCGCGTCAGCGCACAACAAACTGAAAGCCAGCAAGAAAAACGCCAAACAGAAAAACTACGTGTACTGAGTACGATTAAGCCCATTCATGCAATCGTTTTAGCCATCGCTGGCGAACAGGTTGAAAGTGCGCAACTTATTCCTGATTTTGCATCGCCTCATAACTACAGCTTTAAACCTTCTGATATTTCACACATACAACAAGCCGATGTGATTTTTAGGATTGATGAAAACTTTGAGATTTTACTTAATCACGCCTTTGAAAATAAATCACCGACAACACCCCTTATTGCGTTGGCTGATGATGATAATATTCATTTATTAGATCGTATAGGAAAGCATCAGCATTCTGCGCCCGCTGTAGAGCATCAACCAAATAGCGCGCATCATAACCATGATTCGGAAGACAAAAAAGATTTACATATATGGACTTCACCAGAAAATTTACACATTTTAGCAGGCCATATCGCTACAACATTAAGTCAATTAGATGCTAACAATAAAGGACTTTATGAAAGTAACTTGGCTCACTTTAAGAATAGGCTTTTAACCGTTACAAAAACAATTCAAGCTGAATTACAGCCTATAAAAAAACAACCTTATATTGTCTTTCAAAACTCATGGCAGTATTTTTCAAAGCAATTTGGTTTACAAAAACCGACTATTGTAGATTTCCATGAAAGTATTTCGGCTGGTATTAAAAGCATAAAAACGATTCGGCAAAAAATTCAGGATACGAATATTCATTGCGTACTCGCCGACCCCAACACTAAGGCTCAACGGTTAACAACATTGACCGAAAGCTTATCGGTAAATACAGGCATTATTGATATTTTAAGTACGGAGCTTGCTCTTAACAAAAATACTATCTTTGCAATGCTACAAAAAATGGGACATGAAATAGTTCATTGTTTACGCTAAACAAGTGCTACTAGCTTTTCTAAAAATACATCCATCTCTTCATCCGTGCCAATCGTTATTCGTAGGTAACCCGCAATTCGTGGTGAATTAAAGTAACGGACTAAAACCCCCTCTTTTTTTAATGCTAAATAGAGTTTCTCGGCATCCGCACTATTGGGCTTTGCAAAGACAAAATTAGCTTGCGAAGGCAATACGGTAAAGTCCATTATTGTCAACGCTTCGCTGACGTTCTTACGAGTTTGAATTATTTTTTGGCAAGTCTCATCAAAATGTGGTTTATCTTTAATGGATGCTGTTGCACCAGCAATCGCTGCACGATCCAACGGGTAAGAATTAAACGAATTTTTAACCCGCTCTAAACCCTCAATTAAATCTGCCTGCCCCATCGCAAATCCTACGCGCAAACCCGCTAGTGAACGAGATTTTGAGAATGTTTGAGTGATTAATAAATTGGGATATTTATCAATCAATGGAACAGCCGTTTCGCCACCAAAATCAATATAGGCTTCATCAATTACCACCACAACGTCTTTGTTGGCATTTAGAATAATCTCAATATCATCCAGTGAAAGTGCAATTCCACTTGGCGCATTAGGATTAGGGAAAATAACGCCGCCGCTGTCAGCAGTATAGTCTTGGGGGTTAATTGTAAACGCATCTGTTAAAGGGATACGTTTGGTTTCGATATTGAACAAGCCACAATAAGCAGGGTAAAAACCGTAACTAATATCTGGGAAGAAAAGCGGCTTATCTTTTTTCAAAAGCGCAACAAAGGTGTGGGCTAAAACCTCGTCCGAGCTATTGCCGACAAACATCTGCGATACATCCAAGTCATAAAAATCAGCTATCGCTTGTTTTAAGCTTTTCGCCATTGGATCTGGGTATAAACGCATATTTTCATCCGCCGCTGCGCGCATTGCCTCAATCGCTTTGGGTGAAGGCGGATAGGGGTTCTCGTTCGTATTGAGTTTAATGTATTGTTGGTTTTGTGGTTGCTCACCCGGTGTGTACGGGTCTAACTCGTGGGTACGTTTGCTCCAGAATTTACTCATGATGTTTACTTTAATAACAGTGAGAAATTAATATAGCAGGATTAAGAAGCATACGAAATGTAAAAAAAGCGGTAGGTTGATACCTAACCGCCTTTTTAATAGTTACAACAAATTATTGCTAATAAAAGCTCTAGTTTGTTTTTCTTACACAGCGTACACCGGCATTACTAGAACCCCATGGATTCACTTTTCCAATGGGGTCGGTATTGTGTGTATTGATCGTGCTAATGGTTTTATCAGCATTGAAACCAACCACTCTAGGGCATGAACGATTTTGATAAAAAGGAGTTAGACCAGCTGTTTTCATATCAACCGTGTATTTTTGAAGATCGCCCACCTTAGGAACAGTCCAATCAGTATGACCTGCAAAATCTAAATTATTACAAAAGTTATTGGCCTCCGTAACAACACCATCTGTTGATAACCCAGGTGGCATTGGATGACATCCTGTCACCGTTTTACTACTACCTTCTGCTAAACCGTTGACCCACTCCAAGCCGGTTGTTTTATCACGCATCACAATTTCTTCATTCATGGTTGTTGGTGTAAAACGTCCATCACTGGAAGCGCCACCTGGATTATTATTGTCATTTGAACTAGAGCTACCGCAAGCAGCTAAAACTGATGCTGAAAACAAAAGGCCACTGATTTTTAATAAAGACATTCTTTTCTCCTTTTTGAAATACATTAATATCCTCCTCCAAATGGAGGCAGGTATTAATTAATACGCTAAAAAGGCAGTCATGGATGCTCTACAAAAGATCTCCGATCAAGCTAGATACAATAACATTAATGAAAGACTAAAAATTGACAGTGCGTTACCCACCGCTACCATTGAGGCAACTTCTGTGGGTTGTTGTTGGTATTTTTCTGCGAACATATAGTTGAGTACAGCTGGCGGCAGTGTGGCGAATAGTAATAGCTGGGTACGTTGCATCGGTTCTAAAGGTATAAAGAGCAGTATTAAAAATGCCGCGATTACGCTAACCAATGGACACATGATTGCACCAATAATTCCGATTCGCCATGCACTGAAATCAACCGATGTCATGCGCACACCGAGTGAAATGAGCATTAAGGGTATTGCTATTTGAGCCAGCATTTTTATCGGCGTGTGTAGTATTTCTGGCATTTCCCAATGGCTAAAGCTTATGATTAAGCCGATTATTGTGGCAATATTGACGGGCATTTTTAATAAATTCCACCATGATATTTTGCCGCCGACGATATAAGTACCTAAGGTAAAGTGCAGTAAATTACTCATTAAAAACAAGATAACGGCGGCGCTTAATGCATCATCGCCATAAGCTAGCACCGCCAGCGGCAAGCCCATATTTCCTGAGTTATTAAACATCATAGATGGGATGAACATAGGCGTTGAGAGCGAAAAAGCTTTAGCGAAAATCCATGCGAATACACCGGATAATAACACCACTAACAACCCTGCCAAGGCCAACGGTTGGTAATCTAAAAGTGCAAAATTTTGTTTTGAGAGTGCATCAATCAATAGCGCCGGGATGAATAATTCCATATTCATCCGATTGGCAAACTCTATATCTACCGTTTGCTTATTTTTTTTATGATAAGTCGCATAGAGAAATCCCACCAATATAATGGCGAAGATAGGAAATAGAACGGGCAAAAGCATCGACATTTAAGCAGTCTAAACTTTATTATTTAAAGGGTCTAGCGTTCTTTGTAAGAGCAATAGAAACGAGTAATCCTTATGCGTTTATTTCGATTTAGACACCATGTAATCAACCGCTGCTGATACCGCTTCATCCGATAAGCCTGCATTTCCACCTTTCGCAGGCATTGCTCCTTTACCTTTTATAGCAGATGCATAGAGTGCATCATTACCCGTTGCAATTCGATCTACCCATGCAGCTTTGTCACCCAGCTTTGGCGAACCAGCGATACCCATATCATGACAAGCAAAGCATGAGTTTCTATAAGCTTTCTCGCCCTCTTTATTATCTACCGCTATTACTTTTTCAGCTACTTTCATCTCACTGGGCGCGACAGGCTCTTGAGGTGCAGCTGGCGCTACAGGTTCTTTCATGATCGCTAATGATGCGACTGTGTCTTCTGTGGCCGTTTCAGTATTTGGCTCAACGGCTGCCGTTACTTGTTCAGGCTCTTTGATCTTAGAGATACTTTCTTCGCTGAGTTCAAAACCTGCTGTCTTAGTCATATAAAGTACCGTTGCCTTAATCTCATCATCGGTTATCGCAGGGTTTCCTCCCCGTGCTGGCATAGCACCTTTGCCATTTATAGCGGTTTTTAGCAACGTATCAAACCCTGTGGCAACACGAGGTTCCCATGCGGCTTTATCATCTAGTTTAGGTGCGTTGGCAACCCCTGTTGCATGACAGGCCATACAACTTGCGTTATAAACTTCCTTACCTGATCGCGCTTTGCTACTACCCGATAAGGCTGTATCTTTAGTTGAGACAGCACCTATGGGTTTAAGGTTTTTCGCTACACTCTTCATCTGACTTTCGCTGGCGCCATCATCCTTCCCGCCACCTTGAAAGTATGTAATCAGAAAGCCTATACCGACAATGACGGCTAAAGCGAGTTGCATCCAAAAGAATTTGGGTAATTTATCGTGTGCTTTTGACATTTCTCCTCCTAAGTATCCGTAGTCTTTAGTTTAAGAAAGTTACTTCTTAACTTTTTTTGTGTTTAATTTAATGAATAAAAATAACAAAATGGCTGAAAAAGAGAACCATTGCATTGCATAGGCATTGTGTTTGTCGATGCTGCCATAGTACGGCTGCCAGTCTCTGATAAATCCTGTTTCATCCTCTTTATCTAGTTCAATAATGATGGGTAATAATTCTAGCTTTAACGCTTTTGCTAGCTCAGTGAGTTGTATCGACTGAACCAGCTTTGGGTACGTTGATTTAACAACAGTATCACTACTATCATTAAGAACAATGGCACGAGCTTGTTGCTTCATTACACCATGAATAGTCCGTGTGTCTTTTGTAATGCTTATGTCGGGAATATTATCTCTTGTTCCTTTGTAAGCTATCCAGCCTCTGTTTATAAGAATTGCTTTACTTGTTTCATTGAAACTTGAACTGCCTAATGAACTTGAACGATCTACTATGAAAGCGCTCAGAACATGAAACCCTGCCCTGCCTTTATGTGTTCTATTGTCCAATAAATACTGACGCTGATTGTCGTAGTAACCTGTTATTGACGCTGTACGGTATATCTCTTTTGTAAAGTCATAGCGACTATTGCTGTTAATAACTGTATTTAAATCCAATGGCTCCTTTGCTTGGGCTTGCTTAACACCCGCATCAATTTCTCGCTTTTGTTCGGCTCTATCTAGTTGCCATAACCCTAGTGAAGCCAATAAAGGGACTAAAATAATAGCTGCAAGTGTGGGAATTAACCGAGGAGAAAACAGATAATTTCCAATTTGTACGCGAATCATTAGCCTAAGCTACACCTGCGGGTTTAATCCACCCCATCCAAAACGAAAATAAAACGAAGACAAACAGCGCGATGGAAACAGCGACGCGAATGGTTAATGCTTTTACCATGCGTTTGGAGCCACCACCGCTATCATTCATCATGTAGTACAAGGCTGAGCCCAAGCTGTAAATTATGAATATGAAAAATAGTAGAATGATGTAATTCATTGCTTATAACCTTTCTCAATTAGCTGAAATCATAGCCAGTAAACCACAATAAATAACCCCAACCAAACCACATCTACAAAGTGCCAATACCATGCTACGGCTTCAAAACCAAAGTGACGATCTTCTCTAAAGTGACCACGAATAGCGCGCATCAAAATAACTATTAGCATAATCGTGCCCAGCGTCACGTGTAAGCCGTGAAAGCCTGTAAGCATAAAGAAAGTGCTACCATAAATACCCGACGTTAACTTTAAGTCTAGGTGCTGGTACGCTTCCATGTACTCGGCGACTTGTAAACCTAAAAATATTACGCCCAAAATAATCGTAGCGATTAACCCGCCAATAAGTCCGATGCGATTTTTGTTCATTAAAGACCAATGTGCATAGGTAAGCGTTGCACCACTAGTTAATAGCGTAAGTGTATTCAGGGCAGGAATATGCCATGCCTCAATAATCCCCTTTGGAACCGTAAAGTTAGTTGAATCTGGCATTTGAATTAATGGCCAAACCGACTTAAATTCTGGCCATAAAACCTCACCAGTGTAGAGATTATTCCCATCCCCGCCTAACCAAGGCACAGATAACGTTCTCGCGTAAAATAAGGCGCCAAAAAAGGCGGCAAAAAACATCACTTCAGAAAATATAAACCAGCCCATACCAATGCGAAATGATTTATCAACTTGTAAATTATAAGTACCCGTCTCGCTCTCATTAATGACTTGGCCTATCCAACCAAACACCATAAATATGATTATCCCAAAACCCAGTATCATGGAAACTGTACCAGCCGTATTACCATGCAAGGAGCTAGCAAAACCGCCTAGCATCGCAGCCATACCGACTGAGCCTAAAATAGGCCAATAACTTCCCTCGGGTACAAAATAGTCTAATCTCGATTGCATCGTGTTCTCTCCTTTTAAAGTCCTGCTGAGCTTTTTTTGTGGTTTTTAGTATCAGCCGTTTGTTTAATTCTTATAAAATTGTACGACAAAGTAATATTGATAATGTCTTTATCTAGCTTGCTATCAATATAGAAGCGCACTGGCATTTTTACAGGCACTTTGGGTTCAAACGTTTGATTCTCAAAACAGAAACACTTTAGTTTTTTTAAATAGGTTGCCGCTTGACCAGGTGCAACACTAGGAACGGCTTGACCTACAATAACTTCATCAGAGCGATTCTCAGCGTAATAATCTACCGTATAAATTTTACCCGGTGTCACCTTCATGCTTTTTGTTACGGGATAAAATTTAACAGGAAAGCCTGGTGTGGTGGCTGATAAAAAATCAATCTCGATGGTGCGAGAATAATCGACTTCACCTATCGACTTTTCATCGTAAACAACAAGGCTAGTGCGCCCATTTAATCCTGTAATATCACAAAACGTGTTGTAAAGCGGAACCAACGCAAACGCAAATCCAAACATGCCAAAAGGCACCAGACCGAGTTTAATCCAAAAGCTTTTCGTTATTGGCTTTCTGCCATTAGATTCACTAGTAACTTTCGGCTTATTCATGTGACTCATCGTCTATTCACATAAATAGTAAAAATAAAAATCCCTAGAGCAATAGCACCAACGATAAGTGCTGTAACCCTTGCACCTTTACGTTGTTTGGCTAATAGCTCATCTTCTGTTAGGGATGACATCAGTGCACTCCTTCGACATGAATATGGCTAGACTCGGCAAGAATTAACTCCTTTGACGGTGGCTTATCAAAGGTATGGTATGGCGCTGGGGTTGGCACAGTCCATTCAAGACCTTTCGCACTTTCCCATACTCTTGCATCCTTAACAGGCTCACCATTTCTAATGCAATCAACAATAATATAGGTAAGAAGAATAAAGGAAGCTCCAAAAGCGAATCCGCCAATACTTGAAATCATATTAAAGTCGGCAAACTGTAATGAATAATCAGGAATTCTTCTCGGCATACCTGCTAACCCTAAGAAATGCTGCGGGAAAAATAAAACATTGACTGAAATTATTGCCCACCAAAAGTGAATCTTAGCTAGTTTCTCGTTATACATACGACCACACCACTTAGGTAGCCAGTAGAAGACTGCCGCTATGATTGAAAATAGTGCGCCGGTTACTAATACATAATGGAAATGAGCTACCACAAAATAGGTATCTTGATATTGAATATCTGCAGGGGCAATACCCAACATAAGCCCTGAGAAACCGCCGATGGTAAATAAAATAACAAATGCAACTGCCCATAACATAGGGGTTTCAAATGACATCGAGCCCCGCCACATAGTCGTCACCCAATTGAAAACTTTCACCCCTGTAGGAACAGATATAAGAATAGTGGCATACATAAAGTAGAGCTGACCACCGATCGGCATACCCGCTAGGAACATGTGATGCCCCCAAACGACAAACGATAATAAAGCGATTGATGCTGTCGCATACACCATTGAGCTATAACCAAATAGCGGTTTACGAGCAAAGGTCGGGATGATTTGAGACACGATACCAAAAGCAGGAAGAATCATAATATAAACTTCAGGGTGCCCAAAAAACCAAAAAATATGCTGGAACAAAACGGGGTCACCACCACCAGCGGCATCAAAAAAGCTAGTCCCAAAATTACGATCCGTTAGCATCATGGTTACTGCGCCTGCTAATACAGGCATCGCCGCTATCAATAAGAAAGCAGTGATAAACCAAGTCCATACAAATAATGGCATATCCATCAGCTTCATATCAGGTGCGCGCATATTCATAATCGTGGCAATAACGTTGATCGCACCCATGATGGAAGAGAAACCCAACATATGAATCGCAAAGATAAAATAGTCGGTACTAGCAGGCGCAAAAGTTGTTGAAAGTGGCGCGTAAAAAGTCCAACCAAATGCAGGGCCACCACCTTGCATAAACATCGTACTTAAGAGCATTGCACCTGCAAAAGGCAGAATCCAAAAGCTCCAGTTATTCATTCTGGGTAGCGCCATATCCTTAGCACCAATCATCAGAGGAATTTGCCAATTAGCCAAGCCTACAAAGGCTGGCATTATGGCACCAAATACCATGATCAAGCCATGCAATGTGGTCATCTGATTAAAAAACTGCGGCTCCACCAATTGCAATCCTGGCTGGAATAACTCAGCGCGAATCACCATTGCCATTGCACCACCTATTAATAACATGGTGAAAGCAAACCAAATATAAAGCGTGCCAATATCTTTATGGTTGGTGGTTTTAACCCAGCGCATCAAGCCTTTTTCAGGTCCATGATGATGGTCATTATGTGAAATATGAGATCCTTCAATTGCATCAATCTCATTTTGTAAGTCGGTCGTTGTTGTAGACATTATGAGGATCTCCTATCGTGCTGATTTTATGGTTGCAGGCTGAACGAGATCACCTGTGTGATTATTTAAAGCATTTCGCTCAAACGTAATAACAGCGGCTAAATCACTATCACTTAACTGCTTGCCAAACGCTTGCATGGCTGTCCCGGCCTTGCCGTTCATTACAATTCCTATATGTGCTTTAATATCGCCAGAGGCAAAAGGGCTACCTGTAATTGCAGGGAATGCACCTGGCACACCTTGGCCTGTAACTCCATGACAACTCGCACAGGTTGAGCTATAAACTTTCTGACCCTGCACCATCAGCTCATCTTTCGTCCACTCTCTATCGCCTGCAGCGGCAGCAGCCTTTTGCTCTACTTTTTTATTTTCAAGCCATTTTTGATAATCAGCCTCAGATTTTGCCTCAACGACAATTGGCATAAAGCCATGATCTTTTCCACAAAGCTCTGTACATTGACCACGATAAACACCAGGAACATCAATTTTCGCCCATGAATCATTAATAAACCCAGGATTTGCATCTTGCTTAACACCCAGTTCACGTACCCACCAAGAATGGATAACATCGTTCGAAGTCATTAAAAATCGAATTCGCTTGCCGGTTGGTAGAACCAAACGATTATCAACATCCAATAAATAATTAGCATGGTTTGCTCTTGCTTCCGCGTC
Organism: Thiotrichaceae bacterium; assembly: GCA_026989335.1. GTDB lineage: Bacteria > Pseudomonadota > Gammaproteobacteria > Thiotrichales > Thiotrichaceae > Cocleimonas. Next base: position 18,560 of record JALSJN010000060.1, on the reverse strand, counting down.
CCCTGTAGCATCTCGGCTAGCCTTATCTAAGTTACTGAAAAAGCTTACCCCTTCGTTCATATATTCGTATTCCCACTTCCACTGATAGCCTGTGATTTTGACTGTCATATCAGCCCTTTCAGTATTTTCTAAATCAATTAAAACCTTGGTTGCTGGAAAGGCTATTGCAATCAAGACAGCCAGTGGCGCTAATGTCCAGACTAACTCTACCGCGGTACTTTCATGAAAGTTTGAAGCGACAGCGCCTCGCGATTTACGATGGAATATCATCGACCACGTCATCACACCAAATACTAAAATGGCAATTCCCACGCAAACCCAAAAGATCAGCATATGTAAACCATAAATATCACGACTAATCGAGGTTACCCCCTTAGGAAGGTTTAAACCAAATTCTGCAAAAGCGTTTTGAGAAATAAAAAACAAGGGAAGAAATGAAAGACTTTTAAAAAAGAATGACACTTTTTTAGGGTGTAATAAGAATCTATTACCTAGCATGCAACCTCCTTGGTAGAAACCTTTTCAGTTTAAGGCTTCACAAATTCAAAAAAACTAGCAATAACTACCAAATAGCGGTTAATATAAATTATGATTCTTTTCATTGATAAATATCAAATTAAGTAGGTATTTTTTTGCAGTCTACCTTTTCAAAAAGAATTTATCTATCACTTATTGGATATTTTTTATTTAACGACAAGAGAATAGGTAATACAAAACCCCTGTAGTCGTTAATCACGTTTAAAGAACGTTAATACATTCACAGTTTCTAAATTAATGCTAAAGTCTTATTAATCACTCAGGAGAAGTAAATGGATAAAGGGAAAAAATCATTCTTATGGCTAATAGCAGTATTTGTTGCACCCATCTTGATAGGAACACTTTTATTTTTCAACTTAGAAAAATTAGGTATTAAAAAAGGCAGTGTGAATTATGGAACCCTCATTCAACCCGCTTTTCCCGCTAAAATTTATAATCTGATGCAAGGAGACAAAAAAGCACCAAGAGAAAACACATTGGCCAAAAAATGGACAATGCTTTATATCGAACAAGGTAATTGCGATAGTCTTTGTCTAGAGCGTTTATTGCTTATAAAACGTATTAGACTGTTAATGAATGAACAGATGCGCCGTGTTAGAACCGTTTTTGTATCCAAGGCGGCAACCATCCGCCTAGTTTCAAAAAAAGAAAATCCGGATTTGGTTTTAACGAACCTCGCTCACACGCCAGCAGCAGCTAATGAAAATCCATCAATGTTTTTAAAACAATTCCCGGAGCTTAATAAAAACCCCATTTATCTGTTAGATCCGCTTGGAAATCTTATGATGTACTATCCTCAAGTTAAACCTAATGCAAAAAAAATGATTAAAGATTTACAAAAATTACTTAAATATTCTCACCTAGGTTAGATACACATGTCGGATTCTATAACTTCAACCCTTAAGCCAAAGCCCAGCGTCTCAGACTTTTTAACACTCTGTAAAGTGAAAGTTGTCTCCTTGATTATGCTCACGGCGGTGGTAGGCATGTTTTTAGCAACACCAGACATACCCCCAATAAAGATTATTATCTTAGCATCCATTGGGATTGCGCTAGCCGCATCTTCCGCTGCTGTTTTTAATCATATAATTGATCAAAAAATAGATAATGAAATGTTCAGAACCAAAAACCGGCCTTTACCTGAGGGTAAAATTACCGCCAAAACAGCGTTAGTTTTTGGCATTATACTGGGGGTAGTCGGCATAGGAACCTTAGCTATTGGGGTAAATATGCTCACGGCAGTATTAACTTTATTGGCGCTCATCGGCTATGCCGTTTTTTACACCATGTATCTAAAAAGGGCAACTCCGCAAAATATCGTCATTGGTGGTGCCGCAGGTGCTGCGCCCCCATTACTCGGCTGGGCTGCCATCACGAACTCCATTGAACTCGGTGCATTACTGCTGTTTTTAATTATTTTTATTTGGACTCCTCCCCACTTTTGGGCATTAGCGATTCACCGTGAAAAAGAGTATGCCAAAGTCAATATCCCGATGCTACCTGTTACCCATGGTCACTACTTTACTCGTATACAAATTCTGCTCTACACCATCCTTCTGGTCGTGATTACGGTTATCCCTTATTTAGTCGGCATGAGTGGTTTAATATACCTTTTAAGCGCGATGCTACTTGGGCTAGTTTTTTTATATTTTGCCATACAAATGCTGCGTTTACCTGACAACAAACAACTACCCATGAAAACATTTGGCTATTCCATCAACTACTTAATGCTACTGTTTATCGTATTGTTAATTGATCATTACTTTCTTTTTCGACTTACTTAAAATACAGCAGAAACAATGACATATTATTAGAGACCTTTGCACGAGTCGGTGGCGAAAGAAAAATCGGATGAAATTTCACTGATTGAGGCGGAAAACTTGCTAATAACGAGTTATTAGCAAGTTTTTCAACGAAAAGCAGTGGGATTTCAGTTATTTTTACTCGTCATCCGATTCGTGCAAAGGTCTCTATTAATCACTAATTTGTACAACTATCTCCACTAACCAAAGAGGCTCTATGGAATTTTTACGCACATTAAAAAGTGTTATGTCAGCGATGATCGGCGTACAAAATAAGAAAAACCTTAAAGAGGACTTTTCTAAAAATAGCGCAACTCCGTTTATCATTGCGGGACTTATTATGACCTTGGTTTTTGTCTTAGCGGTTTGGTTCGTGGTGCAACTTGCACTTAAAGCAAACAGTTAGAAACCTTGGTACAAGAGACATGACAGATTAAAAATGATCTCCGTAAAAACTCTATCACTAGCTCAGCCATTAACCTCATTATTAAGAAAATCAGAAAGAGTCACTATGATTAGTCTCGCATACTTCGTGCAAAGGTCTCAGTTAATTTCATTAAATAATACTTAGTGCCTCTGAACTAAATATATCAAAAAACATCAAAGAACCATGATAAATGCACTAAAACCTTTTTTATTCTTACTGAGTATTTTCTTAGCTTTCAATACCAAAGCAGATTTGAACCTTGATTTACCACAGGGTTTTTCATCACCTATTCAAGCTCCAGCTAATCAACGGCAGTTCTCCGCACCCTTAAAGTCACAGATTAATGGCCTGAAACTTGTACGTAAACTCAGAGGCTCTAAGCATTATTTGGAAGACCCAGAAATCAGTGAATGGATTCGCGCCCTAGGTAGTAAGTTAGTTTCTCGCTCACTCGGTTCTACCAGCCCTTTTTATTTTTTAGTCTCTAAAAAAACCTCTCTCAATGCCTTTGCAACCGAAGGTGGTGTTGTTGTTATTAATGCAGGGCTTATTTTAAAAAGTGATTCTGAAAGTGAGGTTGCCGCAGTCCTCGCACATGAGATAGCCCATGTTTCGCAGCGACATATCACGCGCCTAAAAGCCAAAGCAAAAAAGAATGAATGGGGGTCAAAAGCAGCGCTTGTCGCAGGAATGATTGCGAGTACAAAAAATGCACAAGCAGGACAAGCCATCATTAATACAACTATTGCAACACTCGCTCATAATCAACTAGCTTTTACGCGTGAAGCCGAAGCAGAGGCCGACAGAGAAGGCTTACGCATTTTAACGAGAGCCGAATTTAATCCATTGGCAATGCCTACAGTATTACAAAAACTAGAGCAATTTGGCGACAATAATACCGCAGGAGTTCGCGAGTATTTACAAAACCACCCACTCACTCAGCGGCGTGTGAGTGACACCTTGGCAAGAGCTAAACGCCTAGGAAAGTACAGAGGAATAGAGAAGCCCACTTTTTTTTATATACGTGAAAAAATTAGAGCTTTATCAAACTCACCGTTATCAACCCCGAATAATATGACGGACTCCATTAAAAAATATGGGAAAGCTCAAAAATTAAACAGGCAAAGAAAATACCTCAATGCATTAGGTCTTTTAGGTGTAAGTTCAAAACAATTCTCGGAAAGCTTATTAATTGCACGCTTACTGGCAACAACAAATCAATATGAAAAAGTACAGCATGTGTTGCGGCCGCTATTAACTAGTCACCCTCATAGCGAGGCAGTGACAATACCGTTAGCTGAAGCTTATATCGCCTTAAATCAAGCACATAAAGCTTGGCAGGTATTAGAACGCATAAAAGTCTCGGAGCAAACAAGCATAGCGCTTTTTGAAATCAAGCAAAGAGCTGCCCTCTTAACTAAAAATTCTTCTCAAGCATATTATGCTTCAGCACAACGTAATATCCGGCTTTCAAAGTATAAGGTGGCAAAAGTTCAGCTCAAAAAAGCGATTAATCTACCTAAAAAGGGGAAAAGCCACTATAAAATAAAACAAACGTTATCACTACTTGAAAACTTTATTAAACCATAAAGCTCTCTCTAAACTACCTTCATTAGCATATAGAAGACTATTTTGACCGCTTATCGTTCTGCAACCACCTTTCAATCAATTGTTGGGTTTGAGATACAGAAAATACGAATATTAAAACATGTTAATATTCTTATACTGCATTGATTTATAAAGTATTTTTTGCATCGTTGGTTTTATTGGGGTATGCTGAAACTTCAGGTAATTTACGGTGCTGTTATTTTAAGCAGCCCTATAAAAGTAAAAATATCTGCATATAAGTATTTTTTAATTAGGAGGTTAATATGCGAGGAAACTTTCGCATCGTGTCAACAACATTATCTGCATTGGCACTTATAGGAGCTATAGGATTATCAGCAACCGTTAGTGCTGACCCTATGGAGGATGGCAAGAAACTTGCTTTTAGTAAGAAAAAAGGTAACTGCTTAGCTTGTCACCTTATACCAGGAGGGGACCAACCCGGCAATATTGGACCACCTTTGATAGGAATGAAAGCACGCTTCCCTGATAAGGCAAAGCTACATGCACAAATTGCTGAGCCACGTACTGCCAACCCAAACAGCATAATGCCCCCTTTTAGTGCGCATGGCGTTCTTTCAGGAAAAGAAATCGATTTAGTTGTAGATTTTATCTATAGTTTATAATCATAATTTAACCAACACCAAACCAAAATTTTCAAGAAGAGGAAAATTAAATGAAACGTAGAAGTTTTCTAAAAAACACTATCATCGCTAGCGCCACAGGCGTAGCTGTAAGTGCGGGTATTTTAAGCCCATCAATGGCGCTTGCAGCAAAGCACGGTGACGATCCTTTTAAATCTAAATCAGTTGATGAAGTTTTAAAAATGATTGGTGCAACAGCTGCTGAGGCATCCGATAAAATTAAAATCAAAGCGCCTGAAATAGCAGAAAATGGGGCTGTAGTTCCCGTAACAATCACATCTAAGATTGAAGGTACCACTGAAATTTACTCAATTTCATCTAACAACCCAACGCCACTATCCGCTAAATACACGTTTGGCGAAGGTGCTGAAGCATCGATAAAATCTCGTTTTAAAATGGGTAAATCAGGTGATGTTGTCGCTATTGTAAAAGCAGGCGACAAATTCTACACTGCGAAAGCAGCTGTTAAAGTAACTAAAGGCGGCTGCGGAGGCTAATATCATGGCAAAATCAACAATTAAATTACGTACTAAAGTTAAAGGCGACAAAGTTCAAGTTAAAGCTTTGATCACTCATCCAATGCATACAGGTCTTGTTAAAAACAAGAAAACAGGTGAAAAAATACCTGCGCAATACATTACCGAAGTACTTGTAGAAGCTAATGGAAAACCCGTTTTAACGGCTAACTGGACTGGCTCTGTTTCAAAAAACCCGTTCTTATCTTTTAATTACGCAGGTAAAGAAGGCGATGCGATTAAGCTTAGCTGGAAAGATAATACAGGGAAAAGTGATTCAATAGAAAAGACCGTGGGCAAAAAATAAGCTCACAGTATAGTATTACTTTGAAACATAGTCTTGTGTTGCCATTCATGATTTTAGTCATGTAATGGTGCACAATTAGGAGGAATAAATGAAGAAATTAATTGGAGTAGTTGCGCTACTATCATTAGCTCTATCTCCTTTGTTAACTGCACAGGCAGCAACGCCAGCAGAAGACAGAGAAGCTTTTAGAGAGTATTTTAAGAAGAATATGCCTAGTGATGATCTTGCTGATTACAAAAATGGTGTTTACGCTTTTAACAAAGATGCGCGCGAGCAATGGGAAGAAATTGAAGAGTTTCCCCCTTATGAGATTCAATTGGATGAAGGTGAAGAGCTTTGGAACAAGAAATTTGCCAACGGTAAATCATTCGAAAATTGTCTAGGTAAGCTTGATACCATTCGTGCTAAATACCCGCACTTTGATGAGAAGAACGACACTATCGTTACATTGGAAGGTAGCATCAACAAATGCCTAACTGATAATGATGAAAAGCCACTTAAGTGGAAAAAAGGCAAAATGGCCTCATTATCTGGTTACATTGCGCGCGCTGCTGACGGTCAGAAAATTAAAGTTGAAGTAAAAGGTGATAAAGCTCTTGCTTGGTACAATAAAGGCAAGAACTTCTTTTACGCTAAGCGTGGTCAACTCAATCTATCTTGTGCAGATTGCCATATGTACAATGCTAGCAAATGGATTCGTGGTGACAACCTTGGCCCAGCACTAGGTCAAGCTACTCATTTCCCAGTATTCCGCTCAAAATGGGGCGAGCTAGGTACGTTACACCGTCGTTATGGTGGTTGTAATAAACAAGTAAGAGCTAAGCCATTCAAAGCACAAAGTGACGAGTACAAAGCGTTAGAGTACTTCCAAGCTGTAATGTCTGATGGTATGGATATTAACGGTCCAGGCGCTCGAAAATAACAACCTGTATTAACATTGTTAAAAGCCCGATTTATCGGGCTTTTTTGTGGCTGTTTTTTACGTTTACTTGCCTTACTGAAGGATTATTCGTACTCTAGACACAACTTATTACTAAACTGGTGGAACAATGGACTTAGCACAAGCACGCTTTAATATGATCGAACAACAAATTCGTCCGTGGTCAGTACTGGATAAAACTGTACTACAAACAATGGGAGATATTCCCCGTGATATATTTGTTCCTGAGTCATTAGTTTCAATGGCATATGCAGACATTGAAATACCATTGGGTCATGATGAGACCATGATGTTTCCTCGGGTTGAAGGACGCATGTTGCAAGAGCTTGAGATAGACATTGATGACGAATGTTTAGAGGTTGGTACGGGCAGCGGCTTTGTTACGGCCTGCATGGCCACTATGGCGAGCCATGTTGATAGTATCGACATTCATGATGATTTTTTAGAAAGCGCAGCACGCAATTTAGAAAAAGTTAACATCTCAAATATCCAGCTAAGTAAGCAGGATGCACTTTTCATAGAAAATACCAATAAGCAGTATGATGCCATCGCAGTAACCTGCTCTTTACCAGAGTATGTGCCACTCTTTGAGCAATTACTAAAACCCAATGGGCGGCTATTTATTATCGTAGGTAGCGATGAGACGATGCATGCTCTAAAGGTTGTTCGAAAAGATAACGCCTTTATTCGCCAAAGTCTATTTGAGACCAAACTAAAAAAAATGGTGGGCGCAAAAGAAATCGCAAAATTTTCATTTTAGTTTAAGCTTACTCTGCTTTAATGTTTAATTATCGTATAATAAATCATCTATATTTCTAAAATTAATTTTGGATTACATAATGTTACAAACACAAATACGTCGTTCTATTGGTAGTTTTCTTAGCCTCTCCATTGCAACAAGCGCTCTACTGTTGCCTTTAAGCGTAAACGCTGAAAGTTTATTTCAAGTTTACCAGCAAGCAAAACAAAGTGATGCACAGTTGAAAGCGAGCGAAGCAGGCTATTTAGCCACGCTAGAAAAGAAAGCCCAGGTATTATCAGCATCCAAGCCTCGTGTTGATTTAGGTGCAAGCGCTACTTATAATCTCCAGCAAATCGAAAGAACTGGCAGAGGGGATGGAGGAGGTGCATTTCTAAATTTTGGTTATGACTTAACGCTAACTAAACCTTTAATTCATCGTGAATTAAAGGCGCAAGAAAACCAAGTTGACGCCGTTATACTGCAAGCTAAAGCAGGTCTCGAAGCAGAGCGTCAGAATTTAATTATTCGTGTTGCAGAAGCCTACTTCCAATTTTTAAAAGCAAAAGATTCCTACGCATTTGCCAATACAGAGAAGGGCGCAGTAAGTCGCCAGCTAAACCAAGTAAAAGCATATTTTGATGCCGGCCGATCAGCAATTACCGATGTTAAAGAAGCACAAGCTCGCTATTTCCAATCAAATGCCCAAGTAGTTATCGCTAAGGAGCAGATTGATTTAGCCCGTGAAAACTTACGAGCGATCACCAGTAAATACTATAAAAGCTTAAGTGGTGCAGCTCAAAATACCCCCCTGTTAATTCCGAAACCTAATAATATCGATCAATGGGCTAAGTCAGCTGTTGCAAATAGCAAGCAAGTACTCGCGGCAAAACATGCCGTGTCGGTAGCTCAAACAAGCATAGATATTGAACGCTCTGCAAAGTCGCCCACCTTGGATTTATTTGCCAAGCATGGCGGAAATTCGACTCATGGTGAAACCCAGTTTGACCGTGATAAGTTTGATGCATCCGTTGGAGTTCAGTTTAAAATGCCGCTTTATCGTGGTGGAAACATTTCATCTAAAATACGTGAAGCCCGGCACAAATTACATCAAGCGCAACAACAGCTCGAAGTACAAAAACGTGCAGTAACACAGAAATCACGTGCAGCTTATACGACCATAATTTCTGGATTGTCTCAGATTAAAGCATTTAAACAAGTACTTAATTCAAACAAAGTAGCGGCGAGTGCAACGCAGGCAGGGTTTGAAGCAGGTACGCGTACAGCCGTTGATGTGCTGTTATCTTTGCGTGAAAGCTTTAGAGCACAACGTGATTATTCTAGCGCTCGTTATGACTTTTTATTAAATACGCTTAAACTTAAACAGGCGACTGGCACATTATCCGAAGCTGACTTGCAGTCTTTGAGTAAGCTGTTAAATAAAAGAGTGGTTGATAAAAAAGCGAAGCCTGCGGTAAAGCATAAGAAAAAATAAATTAGTCCCTATTAAGGCAAGCTCAATAAGGAAGGAAAAGAATAGCTATCAACTTCTAATGAGCGCGTCATGATATTTTGAACTTTCCGTGCTTGTTTGATTAATTGTTGTTGCCCAGAAAGTATACTGGCTTTAAGTAATAATGCTTCAGACGAAACTAAAGAGCTATCAGCGATATGCACTTGTATCGCCCTATTGGGCAATAAGTTATCTGGGTTTTCTACCCAACTCTTCTTCAGGTAAAAAGTATCCCACCCAGCCTTTGCTATTACCTGTCCGATGTTGACAGCACTGCTATTTTTCGTGGCAGTGCCCCACTCTATCAAGCCAAGTGAAACAGCGGCATAGTCATATAAGGTTCCTGGCTTTGAATTCGCAGCAGATCGGCGTAGTGTTTTACCATCCCATAAACTAATTAGAAATTGGGAAAGATGAGTGCCCGTTGTTTTAAGCGCAGAATCATATTGAATACCTTTTGCAAATGCTGACAACACTAAACCATTCATACCTGCGAGTAATTTTGTATCTCGTGGTAGCTTGCGTGTTTCTTCTCTATGCGCTTTAAGCTTTGTCTTAACTAAAGCTAATTGCTTCTGCGTAGTTTCGTGGCTACTCCCTAGTTCTTTAGCTAACTCATTTAACGTCATTGCTTGGCGAGGCAAATTACCTGCGGGTAATTCATTCGAGCGGTTTAAATTCCAATATTGATTAGCTACCTTTAACTCCTCTTTATTCAATATCTTCTTTAGTTCTGATTGTGTCCAAAGGTAAAAGCCGCCCTCCTCATTTTTGTCATCTACTGCCGATAAGCTGGCGATAAAAGCATTGCTTCCACCACGTAATGAATCTGTTAAAAAATGCAAGGTTTCTAAAGCAATTATTTTGTAATTCTCATTTTTGTATTGCTCAAAAGCATTAAAGTACAAAATTGGCATCATCGCATTGGTGTAAATCATTTTTTCAAAATGAGGTGTCTCCCAATCTGGATCTGTGGTGTAGCGGTAAAAGCCACCACCCAGCTCATCGTGCAGACCTTTACTGGCCATTTGTTTAAGGGTGAGCTGGATGAAATCATCCGCCTCTCTATCCTTGTTATATTTAGCGTTTAGGTTTAATAGTGCTAATAGTTGCGGTATTTGAGGAAACTTACGCTGCTCACCAAAGCCACCTTGCATTTTATCTGCATATTGCATCGCTGTAGGAACAAAGCCTTGCTGGAGCTGTTGTAGCGTCTTCCCTGTTGTATTACGCTCTTGTTTTTGTACCATTGAGGTAAGCGTTTTACTCATATCTAAGGCCTGCGCTGTGAGCGAAGCTTGCTCTGTTCGCCACTTATGATCGAGCTGATCGAGCACACTAGAAAATTGTTTTCGTGGCATATAGGTAGCGCCAACTAGAGGATAACCCTCAGGCGTGACAAAAACATTTAACGGCCAGCCAGCAGTACCATTGGTGATTTGTACAAACTCAATCAGTTGTTTATCAAGAACAGGGTTTAACTCACGATCTACCTTTACTGAAATATAATTTTTGTTTAATTTTTTTGCGATATTTTTATTTGAATAACTTTCACGCTGCATCACATGACACCAGTGACAAGAAAAATAGCCAATGGAAATAAACAATAATTTATTTTCTTTACGCGCTTTTTCAATGGCAGGCTTGCCCCACTCCATCCAATTGACGGGATCATTGCCATGTAAGCCAAGGTAGGGAGAAGAATGATTTTTTAAATCATTAGCAATGATAGGCGTTTGTATAACGAATATAAAGAGTAAAAAAGTAAATGCTTTTCTCATGACGGTTCTTCAGTAAAAAAGGATAGATAACTTTCATTATACGCAGTTAAAGGCGGATTGGTTTCAATGCTGATATAATCAAGCTTAATATTAAAACAATTAATTCAGGAAAGCTTTTAATGTCAGGAAATAGTTACGGGAAATTATTTACAGTCACCTCATTTGGTGAAAGCCACGGCCCAGCAATTGGTTGTATTGTAGACGGTTGCCCTCCGGGTATGGAATTATCCGAAGCCGATATTCAAGGTGATTTAGACCGCCGTAAACCGGGCACCAGCCGGCATACTACGCAACGTCGTGAGCAGGATGAGGTGCAAATATTATCGGGCGTCTTTGAGGGTAAAACCACCGGTACACCAATTGCGATGATTATTCATAATACCGATCAACGCTCCAAAGATTACGGCGATATTATGAATAGCTTTCGCCCAGGTCATGCAGATTATACTTATTATAAAAAATATGGCTTACGTGATTACCGTGGTGGAGGACGCTCATCGGCACGCGAAACAGCAATGCGTGTAGCTGCGGGTGGTGTCGCTAAAAAATATTTAAAAGAGCGTTATGGTATTGAGGTTAAAGGTTATTTATCACAACTTGGCCCTATAAAAATAGAAACCGTTGATTGGCATGTAATTAACACGAATCCTTTCTTTTCGCCCGATGAAAGTAAAGTTACCGAAATGGAAGCGTATATGGATGCCTTGCGCAAAGAGGGCGAATCCATCGGTGCGAAAATCACCACAGTAGCAACAGGTGTTCCCCCTGGATTAGGCGAGCCTATTTTTGATCGTTTAGATGCTGAAATTGCTCACTCTATGATGAGTATTAATGCTGCAAAAGGTGTAGAAATTGGCGCAGGATTTGATTCAATCACTCAAAAAGGCACAGTACACCGCGATGAAATTACCCTTGATGGTTTTATCGGAAATAACGCAGGCGGTGTATTAGGCGGAATTTCATCGGGGCAAGATATTGTGGTGCACACCGCCTTTAAGCCAACGTCTAGCTTACGCCTACCAGGGCGGAGCGTAAATCTTCAAGGTGAAGAGGTTGAGGTGATTACGAAAGGTAGACATGACCCGTGCGTGGGGATTCGCGCGACCCCAATTTGTGAAGCCCAGTTAGCAATTACCTTAGTGGATCAAATGTTGAGGCACCGTGCTCAAAATATGGACGTGAAGACTGACTTGAAAGATATATAATGTTTGCCTGAATTTATGAAAATATAGCATGTTTAAAAAAGCTAATAGCTTATTGTTTGTTGCGTCGATGTTTTTCTTTCTTGCATCGTTGTCTGCCTGTGGCGGAAGCGACACCAGTTCAGATATAAAAAAAGTTAAAAACCTCACCTTATTTGTGCACGGTTTTGATAAAGACGGTTATAAAACCTCAGGTACTTTTGGTAATAATCACCCTGACGAGGCATTAGAAAAATTTCAAGCACTTGGTGAACACTATCCCGTCACAGAAGATACCATTGTCATCAATATCACCAAATCTACCACCTACTATGGTGATACCCCGCCTAACTATTATTCAAAGCAAGATATTCAAGATTTGTCCACCATCACTGCGCAGTGGGATGGTGGTATACCTCGGTATGCATTGATTATTGCAAAATATGCCAAGCACTTAATGAAACAAGAAAAGGTTAACCGCATCAATATTGTCAGTGGCAGTATGGGTTCTTTAGTAACTCGCTGGATGATTGAAAAGGATGTAGAAGGCTTAGCAAGTAATAAAAAAAAGCCAAGTGGTACAGCCTTGAAGGTGTGATTACGGGCAACTACGCGGCTGATCGAAAAAAGTATATTCAAAAAATTTACGGTGGTAATGCACTAGATAGTATTGATATTACCCATATGACTTCTGACTGGATTGAAGAAAACTTTCAAAACCCAGTAAGTGATGCAAGCAGTCCATACTACATAAATATTTTACTGGGTCAGCAAGCTTCAACAGACGACGAGTTAAGTGACGGAGCATTAACGAAGCTACTTTTTTTAAATGGTCAGTTCTCTGCCAATGATGGTACACAGCGAGTTAAAGACTGTCGCTTTGATGAGACTTTGACAGAAGCACGTTTAAATGATCAGCCACCCACTTTTACGTTAATACACAAAAATCATTTGAGCTTAAAGGATCATAAAGGTGTCTGGGCGAATGTCATGATTTTTTTAAACGCAAAAAAACGGGTCAAAATTACTTTAGTGAATGCTAAAGTTGAAGATATTAAAGAGGAATATCATTGGTATAGTAACAATGAAAGAGCAGAGATTGTGTTTGCCAGTAAAGTGCATTCTTCTAAGGTTGATGAACAGTGGGGAATTGAGGAAGCGATTGCAGAAAATACGCGGAGTGGTGCAACTTTGTCCGTGCATCATTATGATGAAGATGGAGATGAAAGGGAGTTGAATCAGTTCATTTTAGATCAGTTTGTGCCAGCTAATGAAACAGAACTCAGAATTGATTTTAAAGTCGAAGAAATTGACTATGCTGCAAAATACGGGGTATATGAGCGACTTAATCATCACTATGACTTAGTGGATAAAACACAAGTGATGGTGCCTGTAAAAAACGGCATTTATGCTTTTAGTGGTGATAATTGGAGTTTTCACTTAAAGGTGGAGGTCATAAATTATCCTGAGCGTTAATTGTTTGAACATTTCTAACGGTTTATAGACTAAGCCTTGTAAACATTGGTTCTGGAGAATCTATGCCTAATTTCACTTTAAAAACAGCAGCGCTAAAATCATTCCTTTTAATCTTGATGATACCGCTTTTATCAACCTGCTCTTCTTATAAAATTGCCTACGATTATACCCCGCCTAAAACCAAGCAGGGCTTAGTGTGTATTCAACAAAGCCAGTCACAATTAAACCGGTGTAATAACAGCTGTTTTTACCAGTATCAAAGTTGCTTAAAAACCTCGCAAAATCAAGCCCAGAAAAAGTTACCTAATCTGTTAAAAGAATACCCTTTACAGCTTGAGTCGTGGCTCAATGAAAGGGAACAATACCGTCGAGATTTAGACTTTTATGAATTAAGAATGGATTTGGCAGAAGCACGACGTGAAACTTATCTTGGTCATTGTATGAAACAAGGCACGAAGAAAAGTAAATGTACGAGCCGACATGCTTATATTAGTTTAATGCCTTCAGTGAGCCGACCTTATTTTAATAAGGGCCGACCTATTAAGCCGACTTTATTAAGTGTTACTAACCGTACACGTGCGCAAAACTGCTCTCAGCAATGTGGCTGTCAAGCAAGTTTTAGACAGTCTTATGCAAGTTGTGGCGGAGGAGTAAAATCAAAAAAAGTGTGTATTAAAAATTGCAACTAGACCATAAAATAATTAGTCATAAACTGCACCACTTCATCACGCCAAATAAATGCAACAAAACCGGCTAAAGCTAACCAAGGTCCGAAAGGTATAGCTTGGCTATCCTTTTTGCGTTGGATTAGCATCCACAAAATTCCGAAAAATGCGCCTAAGAAGGATGCTACAAAAACAGTGAAAGGTAAAATCTGCCAGCCACCCCATGCACCTATTGCAGCGAGTATTTTAAAATCTCCATAACCCATACCTTCCTTGCCAGTAATCAGCTTAAAGACATGAAAAAGTGACCACAATGAGAGGTAGCCAAACATCGCACCAAGTACGCTACTTTGTAAATCTACAAAGGCAGAAAAGTAGTTTACGGCAATACCAATCCACATTAAGGGAAGCGTGAGGTTATCAGGTAGCAACATGGTTTTTGCATCAATGAGCGATAACAAAATAAGTACCCAAGTAAATAATAATGCCGCGAGAACAGGCCAACCAAAACCGATTTTCCACGCAACAAAAACTGACAATAATGCAGTGAAAATTTCAATTAAAGGGTATTGGATAGAAATTCTTGTTTTACAGGATGAACATTTCCCGCCTAAAAACAAATAACTGAGTACAGGAATATTCTCTAAGGCTGTAATCATATGACCACAATGAGGACATTGAGAACGAGGCACAAATAGATTAAACGGCTGTGAGGATTGTGAACTCTCAGACGAATCTTCACCGCCTAATAACTCCTGACATTCACTACGCCATTCATTTTGTAACATGATCGGTATACGATAAATTGCTGCGTTAAGAAAGCTCCCAACGAGTAGCGAAAATAAACCAACCACCACCAAAAAGAAGGTATTGTTAGTTTCTAGTAATGCAATAACTTCCATATTCCCAAAATCCTTTTTATTAGGAAGACTAACCATAATGGTTAGTTCTTCTTTTTATGCTTGTTTTTAATTAGCCTACTGCCGCGCCCATTTTAAAGATAGGTAGGTACATCGCAATAACTAATCCACCCACTAAGACGGCCAATATTGCCATAATTAACGGCTCAATTTGCTTGGCTAATGAGTCAACTAAGTCATCGACTTGCTCTTCAAAGTAATCGGCAACTTTATCCAACATTTCTTCAAGGCGACCTGACTCTTCACCGATTTTGGTCATTTGAATAACCATATTAGGGAATTGCTGGGTGGTCGACATTGCAACGTTTAGCTGAACACCTTTTGAAGCATCTTCTTTAATTTGCAAGGTAGCTTTTTCATAAACCACATTACCCGTAGCACCGGCAACCGCATCCATTGCTTCTACCAGAGGAACACCCGCAGCAAACATAGTAGAGAGTGTTCTTGAAAAACGCGCTATGGCTGATTTATTGATAATTTGTCCCATAATTGGAAGCTTTAGTGCCACTTTATCCAAAAAGTGACGGAATTTTTCAGAGCGCTTTTTACCTTGAGTGTAAGCAATACGGAGTCCAACCGCAACGCTGGTCGGGTAAAGCCAATAAGCTTGCAACCACTCTGACAAACCAATTACCCACAATGTAAAAGCAGGCAAGTCTGCACCAAAACCCTCAAAAATATCTTTAAAGGTAGGAATTACCCAAACAAGCATGATAACAGTAACAATAAGCGCCATGGCTAAAACACTGATGGGATACATCATTGCTTTCTTCACTTTGGCCTTCATTGTCTCAGTTTTTTCTTTATAGGTTGCAACCTTATCAATCATATCTTCAAGCGTTCCCGCCTGCTCTCCAGCACGAATAAGGTTAACAAACAAATTATCAAAGTGATCAGGGTGTTTAGCTAACGCGCCTGCTAGATCAGAACCACTCTCGATATCTACAGTAAGCTGCTTGATGAGTTTTTGCATTGCGGGCTTTTCATGACCAGAAGCGATAATTTCTAATGACTGCACCATCGGTACACCAGCGCGCATCATGGTGGTTAACTGGCGAGCAAACTGTGAAATATCAACAGTCTTAACGGCACCACCCGTCATTCGATTACTTTTCTTTTTGATCATCTTGGGGCTAATACCCTGTCTTCTTAACTCTGCTCTCAAAAAGTTTTCATTAATCGCAGAGTTTTCTCCGCGTATTTTAACACCCGATTTATTGATGCCAGCCCACTCAAAAAGTTGGAGTTCTTTGGGCTTAGAATTTGTTTTTTTTGCAACTGCGGTCGTGGCCATTATTGTTTACCTAAAGTTTTAATTTTATTATTAATCTTTCGTTACACGTTCAAGTTCGGCGAGCGAAGTAACGCCTTCACGTACTTTCTCAAGTGCAGATGTTCTTAAGTCGTTAATGTCTTCTTTGCCAGCCTGTATGGCAAGCTGTAAAGAGTTTTCGCCTTCCATAATCATCGTTTGCATTTGGGTCGATATTGGCATCACTTGGTAAATACCAACGCGCCCCTTGTAACCATTAGAGCAACTTCCGCAGCCAACCGGCTCGTATATTTTAAGGGATCTTAACTCATCCTCAGCAAACCCTAGCTGAACAAGTGCTTTATCTGGAATAGTTGTTGCTAAGACTTTGCATGACTTACACAAACGCCTAGCCAATCGCTGTGCCACAATTAAATGTACCGCCGAAGCTATACTAAAGGCTGGCACACCCATGTTAATGAGACGTGTTAAGGTTTCTGGCGCACTATTTGTGTGCAACGTTGATAACACTAAGTGACCTGTTTGTGCTGCTTTAATTGAAATCTCAGCAGTTTCTAGGTCACGAATCTCACCTACCATGATGATATCTGGATCTTGTCGTAAGAAAGCTCTTAACGCACTGGCAAAAGTTAATCCCACTTTTGCATCTACGTTAACTTGGTTAATACCCGGCACTTGTATTTCTGCTGGATCTTCTGCTGTGGCAATGTTTTTTTCAGAAGTATTTAATATATTTAAGCCTGCGTAAAGCGTTACTGTTTTACCCGAACCTGTTGGCCCTGTTACTAATATCATGCCATCTGGCTTTGACAATGCCTCCATTAAGTCTTTTTTCTGGCGCTTATCAAAGCCAAGGTTATCAACACCTAAAGCGGCAGTATCCGAATCTAGGATACGCATGACGATTTTTTCGCCGTAGAGTGTCGGTAAAGTATTGACACGGAAGTCGATATGTCTTTCACCATATTTAAAGTGAATACGTCCATCTTGTGGTACACGTCGTTCAGAACTATTTAAACGCGCCATAACCTTTAAACGCGATGTCATTTTCCTTGCGATAGATTTAGGAGGCATACTAACTACCTGCAAGATGCCGTCGATACGGTAACGAACCCGCAGAATTTTCTCGTAAGGCTCTATATGTATATCTGATACCTTCTTGTTAATCGCATGAGTCAATAGCTCATTTACAAAAGTCGTAACGTCTACGCCTGAGTCGTCTTCACTTTCATCTTCTTCATTTTCTAAGTCTTGTGTTTCTAGCACTAAATCTTGCGCTGCGGCATCAGATGAAATTGACATACCCGTGTTAACCGAAGATTCACTGTAGTCAGGGTTAAGTATTTTTTGAAACTTGCCGTATTCTACAATGACAGGCTCAGGTACTAGCTCTGTTGCAAACCGGACATCGCTGAGTTTAGACAAGAAAAAAGGATCAGCAACTGCCACTGTCAAAGCTTTGCCCATTCTAAATAGTGGCACAATCTGTAGCTTACGTAACATCTCTGTATTAAGAAGTGTGCTTACATCGAGTGGAATTTCGATAACATCAAGATCAACAAAACTTAAACCATATTCATTACTGTTGTATCTTGCTAATATACTTGGATCAACGAGCTTCTTTTGAGCTAAGTGTGTCGTTATCGATATTTTTCGTGACTTAGAATCAGTTTGAGCTTGCTCTGCTGTTTCTAAAGTCAATATCTCACCAGCAACTAATTGAGTCAGCAAGCTTGAGAGTACGATTTTTTTAGTCTTTTCCATTGAATGATATCTTTTTAGTTATTTTTATTTTTAGATGTTCCTACCTATTCTACGAGGACTTTGGTAAAAGTAAAAGAATCACTAGATAATCGGTATAACTATTATTAATTTAGCATTGATAGAAACCTCTACTGTCATGCAATATCACCATTAGAAATCAATACAGGAATAATGAATGAAAACATATATGTGCGCGGTATGCGCTTGGGTTTACGATGAAACAAAAGGCTCCCCTGAAGATAGTATTGAACCCGGTACAAAGTGGGAAGATGTACCAGAAGACTGGGTTTGCCCTGATTGTGGCGTAGGTAAGTCAGATTTTGAAATGGTTGAGATCTAGGCTTTCTTAAGGAATTCCTGATTAAGTCCTAGGATCATGAGAAAATAGCATAATCCAAAGAAAGGGGTTATTCAATGAAACAACAAAGCTTTGCCAGCCTAGCCTATGATAAAAAGAAAATCACCACGAAG
>JALSJN010000059.1 GCA_026989335.1 Thiotrichaceae bacterium | reverse complement strand
ATATCCAGGGGTTGGTTCTCTTGCCGTGAATATAATTGGACCTCTACTAGTACCAACTGCATATAATGATGCACCTTTATTAACTTTTAATTTCGTTCCCGCAGAAAACTCTAACTTTACACCTGGCTTAACAGTCAGTTTAGCCGGGTTTTTGACCGTAAGATTACTATTTACCTTATAACACCCAGCAGTCAAAGTAGTATCCTGATCAATCGTCGTTTTCTGTAACGTTATATAGCTTGTGCAAGTAATCGTACGGCTTATAGGTGGCGTAGTCCCGCCGGCATTAATCAAAGCACATTGTTCGGCGCTTTCGGCTGATTTATTGCCCGCTGCATCGGCCGCTGTGATGCTGTAACAGTAGTTACCGTCATTGAGATTGAAATCAGTAAAGGTGTTTGCCGTAATACTAGCAAGCTCACTTTTCGCCATTCCTCTTAAACCGCGTTTTACAATAAAACGGGCTATATCGTTGACTTGAGTTATATCCCAACGCAGTGCTATATCATCATCATTGGCTGTTGCGCTAAGGTTGGCAATGGCAGGTGGTGGTGTTTTATCTGGGGCAGATAAGGTTGTTACCACCTCTGAATTTGCTTTGCCGGATTTTTTGCCAACACCGTCAATCGCTTCAACCATATAATCATAGTTGGTGCCTTGTGAAAGGTTTTTATCGGTATAGACGGGGTATGGCGTGATTGCAACGAGACGATCATTTCTATAAATATTGTATCCAGCAACACCGCGATCATCGGTTGAGGGCTTCCATACAACAACAATTTCATGTGTGCCAGCAGGCAGTGCGCGAAGCTCTGTTGGCGTGGTAGGGTTTGCTTTATCTACGGTGAAATCGGTTTCTAAGTCTTTGCCGTTGATACTAATGGTCTGTACCTTGTCACCGGTAAATATTAGGGTTACCTGATTATTATTAATAACCACTTGGTTATTTGATAGAAAAGTATTAAAGGTATCCCCTGCTTTGACTTCAAAGGAATTACCTATCAAATTAACGGAACCCTTCACACCAGACTGTTTAAGGGCTTGGGCTAAAATACCTTCAATTGCTGTTTCTATTTTATTGATTTCAGCAAGGCTGGGCATTTTTGCAATAGCGCCAGCGCCTTTAAACTGTGCATCAATATCTTGTCCGTTTTGTTTAAACCAGTTACGGATAATTAAGTCCGTAATTGGGTGAACATTACTCGTAGCTGTTTTACCTTTACTGACATATGCAACGCTGTATAACTGCCTTGTTTTTGATTCTGAGCGTAATAAATAACTACCACTCTTTAACTTTGTGAATTTATATTTGCCATTCTTACCAATTTTGGCCTTATAAGAATTACCATTTTTTGCTTTGGCTTTAACATCATCTGACTTAACAATGATTTTAGCGGTTCCAATGATTCCACCTTCTCCACCCCCATCGTTACCTGCAGTCTCTTCACCATCGCTACCACCGCCACAGGCAGTAAGTAAGGACAGGGTAAAAGCGAGTGCAAATGCTTTTAAGCTTAGTTTTGATGTGGTAAAAGATTTCATAGGAATGCTCCTTGCTTTTTAATTGTTAATCAGCGTCATTTTCAAAATAATATAGACCAAGCCCGACTCGTTTTTTATTTGAATTATTTTGCGTGGCTGTTTGTTTCGTATCTTCTGTGTTTGAGTGAGTTGAATCTACCTTTGTTTTTTCTGCTAACCAGGCATTAAGCTCTTCTAACAGTGTCTGTGCTTTTTTACTGCTCAATTTTTGAAATTCATCAGCAACATTATTTGGTACATTTTTATAAACGAGTTGCCGTTGAAAGCGACCTTCGCCCTGTTCAACATCTGCATCTAAGTTATATACAGCACTACTCAATAAATCGGTCACA
>JALSJN010000058.1 GCA_026989335.1 Thiotrichaceae bacterium | reverse complement strand
CTTCTGAAACCGCTGCGACCAGCTCAATATTTGAACATGGGTACATCGGCCCACAAATTAACGGAACATTGATACCTATATCTTGTATGAAACTGGTTTCATTCATGCTTTACCCTTTCTTCAGTGTCTATCTTAGGAGATAGTCGCCAGAGAACAGTTACACAAGCAACTAAATCTCCTTCCGCATCCAGAATATCGGCAGTTGCAAGGCTATCGACGGGCTTATCAATAACATCAGGCGGTGAAGCACGACCTTCTGCCAGCAATTGACCGCGGGCTTTTTTAAGGTATTCAATTTCAAGATGAGTTACGATGCTACGTGTTCCACTCGGTAGCGCGGTAATCATCGCAAGCCCGCTAGATAATTCACCAAAATTCGCTAAGGCAATGGCGTGGATAGAGTTCAGGTGGTTTCTTATTTTACGACGAACTTTTAAAACAACTTTAACGAAGCCGGGTTCGATATGCTTAACGTCGGCCTTGATAGAGCCTGAGTACGGTACAGAACGAGATAATGTGAGATTAAAGAGCTTTCGCCCAATGGCATTTCCGCCGAGTTTTTTCCATAGTGAAAGTACACGGTTTTCTACACCGTTTTTAAGGGGTTTTGGTTGGCTTCTTGTTGGTATGGTTATCAAATAATCTCCCTGAGGCGTTGTTTACAAACATCACTACTAATATAAGTATAGTCAAAAATATTTATTTAACACTAAAGTAAAATTTTATCTTTTTTCACCCCAGTAACTACTGCATAATCTCTCGCCCAAAACTCAAAATAATAGGGCAATTCTATGTGGTTTAAAAATCTTTACCTTTTCAAATTTGAAAAAGACTTTGCATTAAATGCGGATGAATTACATCAGCAACTGAGCAACAAACCATTTACACCCTGCTCGGCAACACAGCGTGAAAGCATGGGCTGGGTTGAACCACTCGGCAAGGACACTAGCGCCTATACACATGCATCTGGCAATTACATTTTAATGAGCATGGCTCGCCAAGAACGCTTATTACCTGCGGCTGTTATTAAAGAAACCTTACAAGAAAAGGTGGAAGCAATTGAATTAAAAGAAGATCGAAAAGTCAGCGCCCGCGAGAAAAAAGACCTGCGTGAAGACATTGAGCATGAGCTTTTACCCCGTGCTTTCACGCGCACTCAAAAAATTGATGCTTGGATTGACCCAGATAACGGTTGGCTTATTTTAAACACACCCTCAGCGCCACGTGCTGAAACTTTTACCAAATTATTACGCACAACGTTAGGTAGTTTGCCCGTTACTTTACCTGAATCTGAGCTATCACCTGCCGTTGCGATGACTGATTGGCTGAGTAAAACGCAACTCCCTAAGCCCTTTGTTTTAGGCATGGAGTGTGAATTAAAAAATCAAGCTGATGATGATAAGGGAGTGGCATCATTTCGCATGCATGACCTAACCACGGATGAAGTGCAAACCAGCCTACAGTCGGGGAAATATGTTTCTAAACTTGCCATTGAGTGGGATGAAAAAATCAGTTTTGTCTTATCAGAAGACTTGCAAATAAAGAAACTTAAGTTTCTAGACGTGCTTGAAGAACAGCTGAATGACAATGACCCACAAACGCATGCCGAACACCTTGATATTCAGTTTGCCTTGATGACGGGTGAAGTTTCTGGCATGTTAAAGGACTTAATGAAAGCGCTGGGCTAATCACCCCTAGGAGCTTGTCCGAGAACTAAGACCGTAGCGAAAATTACAGAATTATCATAAGTTGTGATTATCGAAAGAGGCGAATAGCACGGCTATTTAACGATTTTGATAAGCTCAAGTTATGATGATTGTGGAATTTGCAGTAGGTTTCTAGTTCTCGGACAGGCTCCTAGCAGCGTAACCAAAATAGGAACACTTATGCGAATCTTACACACCATGTTGCGCGTTGGCGATTTAGAAAAGTCGATTGCCTTTTATACAAAAGTACTCGGCATGACCGAGTTACGCCGTAACGAATACCCTGATGGAAAATTCACCTTAGCCTTTTTAGGCTATGGCGATGAAGCCAGCAATACCGTGTTAGAACTGACTTATAATTGGGGTGTTGACACTTACGAAAACGGTAATGCTTTCGGACATATCGCTATCGGTGTACCTGATGTGAATGAAGCTTGCGAAAAGATGAAAACACTTATTTTTGAAGGTAATGGAGGTGGGGAGATTATCCGTGAAGCTGGCCCAATGAATGCAGGAACAACTATTATTGCCTTTTTAAAAGATCCCGATGGCTATGAAATTGAGTTAATTGGCGGCCGCGACTAAATCAACTCTTGCTAAATAGTTGATTTTTTGTCATTTCCCCTTATTATGTTTTTAGAGCTTGCTCTAATGTATACAAAAATCCACACTTAAGGAGATAGTCACATGGGTTTATTTGATTTTGCAAAAAACATTGGTAATAAAATTTTTGGTAGTGAAAAAGAAGCACCAGAAAAATTAAAAGAACACATAGAAAAAGATAACCCTGGGATTAAAGCCCTTGAAATAAATGTTGATGATGGAGTTGCTACTATTTCAGGAAAGGTGGATGACCCTGCGGCACTTGAAAAAGTAGTCCTTATGACAGGGAATGCCATGGGCATTGAAACCGTTAACGTTGATGCGGTCGAAGCACCAGAGCAAACGGAAGAAGTGCTTTACTATGAAATTGTTAAAGGCGATTCACTTTGGAAAATTGCTCAGAATATTTATGGTGATGGTAATGAGTATAAAAAAATACTGGCAGAAAACCTTGAAGTTATTAAAGACCCTGACCTTATTTTTCCGGGTCAAAAAATTCGTCTTCCTATGAGTTAAGCATTTTTCACATGAAAATTAAGCAAAAAAGCCACGAATCAATGTGGCTTTTTTTATAGATAACTAAATGATTAACCTGTGTGCTGCATTAACTCTTCAGCTTCAAGCTTTTGTTCATCACTACCCTCTTGCATCACCTCTTCAAGCGTACTACGGGCTCCATCAATATCACCCATATCAAT
This sequence comes from Thiotrichaceae bacterium, assembly GCA_026989335.1. Classification (GTDB taxonomy): domain Bacteria; phylum Pseudomonadota; class Gammaproteobacteria; order Thiotrichales; family Thiotrichaceae; genus Cocleimonas. Next base: position 50,777 of record JALSJN010000058.1, on the reverse strand, counting down.
ATAGGCTTTTGCTAGATCAATTTTTGTACCTATTTCAGTTTCTTCAATGACTTCATCATTTAAATCTAAAAACGATAAGTTATCATCAAAATCTGTCAGCAAGCCATCCTCTTTATCACCGCTAAGGCTCGTTATTTTTTCACTACCTTCAGGGCTAAGGCCATCCTCAATATCCATGTTTAAATCTATCGTTGGAATATTCATGTCTGTCACTAGTGGCTCCTCAACTGCCTCATCCAGTAAAGAGTCCAATGAATCAAATTCAGTATCAATACCTAAATCTAAGTTGCTAGAATCTGAAGCGCTAAGAGTTTCTTTGTCAAAATCACCAAAGTCAGGCTCTGCAGTCAAATCTAAAGCATCAACGTTTCCTATTTCAATATTCTCATCAGCTGAACTTTCGCTCAGCCCTGCACCTAACAAATCTTCATCCAAATCATCTGATAAAAACTCATCAAGATCAATGTTGGAAAACTCATCTGTAACCATGCCATCAGCCCCTAATAATGCTTCAAGGTCTTCAGAATCATCAGATTCTGCAATAGCCGTCCCTGCCACCATCGCAACACTTGCTGCTGCCACACCTGTCGCTATTGATGAAGAACCATCAAATAAGTTACTATCAGGGACTAAAGCACGTCCCCATTCACAAATATCTTCCCAGTGCTCTTCTTTACCTGCACCATCAATATCTTTAAATATTCTAGCTTCTTGTTCAAACGAAGATTTATCACCCGATGCTTTATAGCTTTCTAACAGTTTTTTACGGAAAGCTAGATTATTAGGGGATTGATTAATCGCTTCTTTAAGCTCTGATTCTGCTTGATCGTATAAGCCATAAACAATATAAACATCGGCTTCTTGTAACAAATCATCTTCTGTATTAGCACTTGCCTCGTCAGCATCCTCAACAGCTGTTTGAGGATTATCCATAAGCTCATTCGAAGCTAGCTCTGAATTTAATTCATTAACAGAATCATTATCAAATAAATCACTGGCGTTATCCCCTTCAAAAGCTTCACCTGAGATGTCTGCATCAACATAATCTTCAGCGGAAAACTCTTTATAAGCATTACGACGGCGCATAAACCAAAAACCACCTAATAGAGCAAGTGCTGCTCCACCCCCAGCCCCATATTTAAGTGCGTCAGGTGAGTCCATTAAACCCATTACGCTACCCATTATACCTTCGGGCTTTTCTTCAATATTCGTTTTTACTGCCGCTTGTTGTATTTTTTGCTGTGCGGCTATTTTTACTTTTTCTTTTGCAGCATCTGACTTATTTTGTGCCGCTAAGATTGCTGCTTGCTCTTTTTCTTCCGCCAATTTTGTTGCATCATCAACGCTTGTAATTGTTTCTGATGTTGCATCGTTAACTAAATCATTAGGGCGAATAATCGTGCCTACTCCTTTCCCTTCCGTTTGTTCTTTTACCGTCGCTTCAATATCAGCCCCCTCCGTTTTAGCAGGCTTACCCGATAATGACTCTTGTAATTTAGCAAGCTGCTGACTCTTCATTGAAATCATACGATTTTTCTTACGTAAGATAGACTCCATTTCTGAAACACGAGATTTCAACTCTTGATTCTCTTTTCTGCGACTTTGTAATGCTTCAGATGTCATGACTAGTTGTTTACGCAACTCATTAACAGATGCATTTCCAGCTGCTACTGCAGCTTCAGTCTTACCTGAAACCTCTAGACGAGCCTGATTAGTTTTAGATGACGAATCCTTAGATGCATTGCTCTTTGCAATAACAGTTCCATGAGCTTTCTTCCATGCACGTGCCTGCGATATCCTTGTTTTTCGTGCTTCACTTCTAGAAACAGACTTTGCATGTGCCGCTGATGGGCGTTGCAGTACAACCCCAGCTTTTAAGTTATTCATATTGTGTTTAACGAAAGCACGCTTATTTTTCTCAAAAAGTGCCAGCATCATTTGATCCGTAGTCACTCCACGGTATCCAATACGTTTAGCAATTTTATTTAAAGTATCACCGCGTTTTACACGATAGGTTCTTACTTGAGATGCTGCTACACGACGAACTTGAGGTCGTACTCTACGTGCGGTAGAACGTTGGTTTTGCGATGCTCGAACTACACGACGAGGCTGCTGTAATGCACGTTGTGCATCACGATATAATTGTTGATTATCAGTTTGTGCTTGATTAGCACGTGCTTGTGGTTCTGCGCGAACACCAGCTGTACTACTCGCTATAGCTGTATTTGGGGTCATCAATACAGGTGGATCAAGAAGCACCGTGTATTCTTTTAAAAGCTTACCGTTAGGCCAGCTAATTTCTAATAGAAAGTTTAAGAAAGGTTCATTAATTGGGTAATTAGAACTCACTAAAATAACGGGCTTGCCATTTTGTACGGTCGTTCTAAAACGAATTCCGTTTAAAAATTTTGGACGATCAATACCCACACGATTAAAAACAGCTGGTGGAGCAATTCGCACACGAAGCGTTTTTGCTTCTGCTGCATTTGTTGAGTGTAAGCTAATCTTACCTCTAAATGGTTGATTTAGGTGTGAGTTAGACTCTATCTCACCCAGCGTTAATGCGCCCGATACAGTTGGTAATGCTAATGCAGCACAAATGGCTAGGCTCAAGACTTTCTTATTCACGTATTATTCCCCTTTCAGTATGAATCTTTTTGATTCTTTATTTGTGACCTAATTATTTTGTAGTTATGGTCAACATTTATTATAAACACCAGTTTGATCTGCATCTTGCTGATGGCTCCAGACTCCTAATATCTGGATAGTGGAGGAATAATATCAATTCATGTCTGAATCAAAACTGAATAACATTGATTCTTTGTCACATACTTACAAACGGGGTGACTTTTGTGTCACATTCTGACTAAATATTGTGGCTTGTCAAAAAACAAGATAAACAACCTTACAAGGTAAGCTATTCGCCTTATCTAAGCGACTTATAGAACCCCCGATATAAAGCCAATTCAAGACTAACCCTAATAGGTAAAGGTGGAAAACCACTTTTACTTTAGTTAGGGACTAACCCAGCGCATCTACAAATAATCGCGAATCAAAACCTCAGCAATCTGAATACTGTTTAATGCGGCGCCTTTTCTAACATTATCGGCAACCACCCATAAGTTTAAACCTGTTTCGTGTGATATATCTTCACGGATACGTCCCACATAAGTAGCATCATTATTAGCACCATCAGTTATTGCGGTAGGGTATCCACCGTCTTTATGCTCATCAATCACAACGACACCATCAGCATTGTTTAATAACTCTATTGCATGCTCAGCACTCAGCTTATCGCGTGTTTCAATGTGCACCGCTTCTGAATGACCATAAAATACTGGTACACGTACTGCAGTCGGGTTGACCAAAATATCTGGATCTTCCATGATTTTTTGTGTTTCCCAAACCATTTTCATTTCTTCTTTGGTGTAACCATTTTCTAAAAACACATCAATCTGCGGAATCACATTAAAGGCAATTTGCTTAGGGTAAACATCCACCTTAACTTCTTTACCATTTAATAGAGCAGCCGTTTGACCGGCAAGCTCATCAATCGCGGGCTTACCCGACCCTGAAACTGCCTGATAGGTACACACATTAATACGAGTAATTTTTGCCGCATCATGTAATGGCTTCAACGCAACTAACATTTGAATGGTTGAACAATTAGGATTGGCGATAATCCCACGATTGGTATAGTCAGCAACAGCATGCGGATTAACCTCTGGCACTACTAAGGGAATATCATCCTCGTAGCGAAACTCAGAAGTATTATCAATCACCACACAGCCTTGTGAAGCAGCTATCGGTGCAAACTCTTTTGAGACTGCGCCACCGGGTGAAAACAAACCAATTTGTACTTTTGAGAAATCAAACTTGGCTAAATCTTCAACCACTAAGGTTTTATTACCAAACTTTACTCGCTTACCCGCGGAGCGCTCACTTGCCAGCGCATAAACCGTTCCTACCGGAAAGTTGCGCTGCGCTAGTATCTCTAGCATCACTTCACCGACCGCACCTGTTGCACCGACTATGGCCACATCATAAGTTTTATCTGACATCTCTTTTAACCTCTTAACGCACTAACAACAGCATCACCCATCTCGGACGTACTCACTAATTTAGTACCTGCAACACCCTCTACATAAATATCCGCTGTGCGTAGCCCTTGCTTTAATACCGCTTCAACGGCTGAATCTATTTTCTCAGCCAAAACTTCATTATCTAATGAATAACGCAACATCATACTTACGGACATGATCGTCGCTAATGGATTCGCAACATTTTTACCTTCAATATCAGGCGCTGAACCATGAATAGGCTCATACATGCCTTTACCCTTTTTATCCAACGATGCCGATGGCAACATGCCGATAGAACCGGTCAGCATTGCCGCCGCATCAGATAAAATATCACCAAACATATTGCCTGTAACCATGACATCAAATTGCTTTGGTGCTTTGACTAATTGCATGGCCGCATTATCAACGTACATGTGGCTTAACTCTACCTCTGGGTATTCTTTGCCAACGCGCTCAACAACCTCATCCCACAGCTCCATCACTTCAAGCACGTTTGATTTACCCACAGAACACAGACGATTATCACGCTTCATGGCTATTTTAAATGCCGAGTGTGCAATGCGCTCGATTTCTGATTCCTTATAAACGAGGGTGTTATAACCCTGCTTTTCACCATTGTCTAAGGTTCTAATACCGCGAGGCTCACCAAAGTAGATGCCGCCAGTGAGTTCGCGCACGATCATAATATCCAAACCTGCAACCACTTCTGCCTTTAAGGATGAAGCATCCGCCAGCTCTGCATTTAAAATGGCAGGTCGAAGGTTTGAGAAAAGTTCAAGGTCAGCACGAATCCCTAATAAGCCACGTTCAGGTCGCACATCACGTGGCAAGCCATCATATTGATAACCACCGACAGCACCAAGTAAAATCGCATCTGCTTGTTTTGCCTGAGCTTGAGTTAATGGTGGGTACGGATGCCCTTCTGCATCATAAGCGGCGCCGCCAATTAGTCCTTCGGTTATCTCTACATCCAAGCCCGAGTTTTCTTTTAAGGCATCAATTACTTTTAATGCCTCAGCAATGATTTCCTTACCAATGCCATCACCAGGCAATACTAGAATATTTTGTGTCATGTTTTTTTAACCTATTTTGATTAACCATGAAGTCGTATGAAAAATATGATTGGCTTGTCTGCCCTTCACTAACTTCAAATTCTTCATGCAAATAATTAAATCTAAGCAAACAACCAAGGTGTTTGTTGCTTACGCTTCTCTTCATACGCACGAACATCGTCCGAATATTGCAGAGTTAAGCCAATATCGTCAAGCCCATTCAATAAACAATATTTACGAAATTCATCCACCTCAAAGGGGGTCTTCTCGGTTAATAGCTCATCCTCTTCAATAACAAACTGATGTTCTAAATCAATGGTTAAGCGATAGCCTTCTTTCAGGTTCGTTTCTGTAAATAAAGCATCCACTTTTTCTTCAACTAGTACAATCGGCAAAATGCCATTTTTAAAACAGTTATTATAAAATATATCTGCAAAACTTGGGGCAATAATGGCGCGAATGCCATAATCTTCTAGCGCCCATACCGCATGCTCGCGAGAAGAACCACAACCAAAATTCTCACGTGCTAACAAGATAGAGCCTCCTTGATAGCGTGGCTGATTTAAAACAAAGTCTGTATGAATTTCTCGCTTTGAATGATCCATACCCGGCTCACCAGCTTTTAGATAACGCCAGTCATCAAATAAGGTTGGGCCAAAGCCACTGCGCTTAATTGATTTTAAATATTGCTTAGGAATGATCGCATCCGTATCGACATTAGAGCGGTCTAAAGGGATAACAATGCCTTGGTGTTTGGTAAACTTTTCCATTACTTAATCTCCCTAATGTCAACAAAATGACCGGCTACGCCTGCCGCTGCTGCCATTGCAGGGCTGACTAAATGTGTGCGACCGCCTTGCCCTTGGCGGCCTTCAAAGTTTCGATTGGAGGTCGAAGCACAACGCTCTTGTGGTTCTAGCCTATCAGCATTCATTGCCAAACACATTGAGCAACCTGGCTCGCGCCATTCAAACCCTGCTTCGATAAAGACCTTATCCAAGCCTTCATCTTCCGCCTGTTTTTTAACTAAACCAGAACCCGGTACAACCATAGCTAATTTAACATTGTCTGCAACTTTTTTACCTTTAACGATTGCCGCAGCTTCGCGCATATCTTCAATACGTGAGTTAGTACACGAGCCAATAAATACTTTATCAATGTGTATTTGATTAATCGCCTGACCTGCCGTTAAACCCATATAAGCTAATGCATCGCTGATACCTTTGCTTTTTACAGCATCAGTCTCGCTAGCAGGGTCGGGTACATTTGCATTCACTGACAACACCATTTCGGGTGATGTACCCCAAGTCACTTGAGGCTCGATACTGCCGGCATAGAGTCGCACAATTTCATCAAATTCCGCATCATCATCGCTGTGTAAATCCTGCCATGCCTCCACCGCTTTATCCCATGTATTGTCTTTATCTGTATTAACAGGTGCGTAAGGGCGTCCCTTAACATAATCAATGGTCGTTTGATCAACCGCAATCATACCAGCGCGTGCGCCTGCTTCAATCGCCATATTACAAACTGTCATACGCCCTTCCATGCTTAAATCTTCAATCGCCTCACCCGCAAATTCAATCGCAAAACCGGTGCCGCCAGCAGTACCAATTTCACCAATAATAGCGAGTACAATATCTTTCGCAGTAACGCCCTCACCCACCTTGCCATCGACACTAATCAGCATATTTTTCATTTTCTTTTGAATCAAGCATTGTGTTGCCATCACATGCTCAACTTCTGATGTGCCGATACCATGAGCCAAAGCACCAAATGCACCATGCGTAGACGTATGTGAGTCACCACACACCACCGTCATACCCGGTAACGTTGCGCCCTGTTCTGGGCCAATGACATGCACAATACCTTGACGGATATCATCCATATGAAATTCATTAATTTTAAATTCAGCACAGTTCTTATCTAAGGTATCAATTTGTAGTTTAGCGATGGGGTCTGTAATACCCGCCGTGCCATTACCACGGTTGGCCGTCGTCGTCGGGACGTTGTGATCAGGCACAGCAACAATCGAGTCACTCCGCCAAAGTCCGCGATTAGCCATGCGTAAACCTTCAAAGGCTTGCGGCGAGGTTACCTCATGGACTAAGTGACGATCAATATATAACAATGCCGTGCCATCGTCTTCTTCACGCACCACATGCGCATCCCAAATTTTATCGTAAAGTGTTTTACCAGCCATCATTGTCTCCTATTCAATGAATGGAGTTTACGCTGCTTTTATTTATAACTATAATTGTGTTTTTTCATATTAGCCATTCCTATTAGTTATACGTTTAGAGGACAACATGGACTTATCTGCCTATAAAGCCTTTATTGCCGTTGCTGAACACAACTCATTTTCCAAAGCATCTGAAATGCTGTATATCACCCAGCCCGCGGTTAGTAAACGAATTGCATTACTGGAAGAACAGCTCGGCTGTCTCTTATTTGATCGCATCGGGCGTAAAGTAGTGTTAAATGAGGCAGGCAAAGCTCTGTTACCGGTGGCGTTACGCATTATGCAAGAGGTAAAAGAAAGCCAACGCGTGATTAATAACCTTACTGGCGAAGTCAGCGGTCACTTATCTTTAGTCACCTCACACCATATTGGTTTGCATCGCCTACCTGAAATACTCAAAAAGTATGCCCAAGACTATCCCCAAGTACGTCTTGACCTTGCCTTTATGGATTCAGAAAACGCTTGCCACAACATCGAAAAAGGCGACTTTGAGTTAGGTGTGGTGACTCTCCCCTTAAAGCCTTCCAAACGCTTAAATATTACCGAACTATGGAGCGACCCTCTCGCCATTGCGGTAGCCCCCAAGCATCCTTTGGTTACGTTATCAAAACAAAAAGTAATTACTCTCAATGAATTGGCTAAACATCCCGCCATACTACCAGCCATCGGCACTTACACCCGAACTGTAATTGAGAAACCGGTGATACAAAAGCACGGCGCTTTGGATGTGATTTTAGAAACCAATTATTTAGAAACCATTCACATGATGGTATCCATTGGCTTAGGCTGGAGTGCTTTACCGCGAACTATGTTAGATAATAAATTAATCGAAATCCCTGTTAAGGGGTTAACCATCGCAAGAACCTTAGGGATCGTTCAACATGAAGGACGAAGTTTATCCAATGCGGGCAAGGCGTTTATTCAGTATTTAAAAAAAAATAATTTATCGACTGTTAGGTAGCACATCAATATTGTCTTCCCAGTTCTTACCATCGAAAGGGGTAATGTTGACAGATTTAATATTTTTGTCGTCTAAACAACGTGCGTTAACGCTATAACCATCTGGATGCGAGCGTGGAATATAGAATGACTTGATGCCACAGGTTTGGCAATAGTGATGTTTCGCCTCTGCACTATCAAAGGTGTATATTGAGGCCTTTGCACGACTCAGATGACGAGCAAAAATGACTGAACCATTACATTCGGTCAGCTTTAAATCAGCCGGGGCTTCAACCTCAAAGGTGGCAGCACCACAATGACAAGAGCCTGAGTGAATCACTTTTTGACCATTTTACAAATGGGTGAATCATCGGGGTTTTCAACACTGCTTACAATGGTTTCAATCAGGCCGTTAAACTCATCCATGCTGATCACATCGAGCATGCGGTTCATCACATCAGGGTCTATTTGTGCAACCGTTTGAGAGCCGTTTTTTAATTGAATATAAATACCTGCGGCATTAGTTTCAGTTTCATCATCTACCATGGTTGATTCAATCAGCTTTTGATCTTCTTCTCCTAATGATTCATGGAAATCATCAAGTTCATCCCATAAATCATCTTGGATATCTTCTGAGGTTTTAATCACGATACTGCCGAGCATGGGGTCATTAACTTGTGTCCATTGGAGTGATTTATTGTCTAAGAATGCAATAAATTTATCGGCGACAGGCTGGGTGAAAAATAAATATTCAAGCATGGTTTTATCCGGTTTTATTCAGTTAATCTTTTAGTTCATCGCCGACAAACTTTAGCACAACTTTATCAAGCCACTTAGCCGGTAACAAACGCTTTAGGATTCCCATAAAGTAAGTTGGAACCGTTACATAATAACGTGCTTTGGGGTTATTGCTTTCAAACGCATGGATGACTTTTTTTAATACAGCATCAGGCTTTAGAGTGTACGGTTCAACATTGCCTTGCTTTTCAAGTCTGCCCAACGTAGTTTTATAGCGATCTCGATGCACGCTATCCTTCATATTCACGTTGGCTTTTAGAGCAGCTAGGGCATTCGGGCGAAATTGGCTTTCTATTGGACCTGGTTCTATTAATGACACTTCCACCTGGGTATCTGAGAGTTCTAGGCGAAGTGTATCAGCAAAGCCTTCAATCGCGTATTTACTGGCGTTATACGCACCACGAAATGGCATGGCGACTAAGCCTAATACTGAGCTATTAAAAATAATTCGGCCACGACCGTTATGGCGCATAAGAACAATTAAACGATTATTTAACTCCATCCAACCAAAAACATTGGCTGCGAACTGCTTTTCCATCGTTTCGCGGCTTAGGTCTTCCACCGCACCGGGTTGACCGTAAGCACCATTGTGAAACACGCCATAAAGATTTGTGCCAACTAATAGCATTAATTCATTGGCTAAATCTTGTACACTAGCCGAATTGGCATAATCGAGCTGCAAACATTTAAAGCCTTCTTTAGTTAAACGCTGTACGTCTTCATCTTTTCGCGCGGTCGCATAAACATTGTAGCCCCGCTCCATTAAACCTTTAGCGACATGATAGCCGATGCCACTTGAGCATCCTGTTACGAGTACTGTTTCCATCGTTTTATCTTAACAAAAAATTCACTTGATTTTATAGACAAAAAGTAATTATTTAACTTGCAATAGGTTTAATAGACTCTATATTCATAAGCATATTCTTATATTTTATTGTCAGATAAACATGATGCCACTTTTTTAGTACAAGCATCTGAAACCATTAAAGTAAAAGTCTATCAGACCAGCTCTTTAAAAAGTAACTCTTAAGAAAGAATCATTTATGTTTGCAACATTTCGTAAGTACATTATCACTGGGTTGTTAATTTGGATTCCACTAGGAATTACCATTTTAGTCATTAAATTACTCGTTGATTTAATGGATCGCACTATCGTCCTTCTGCCTCCATCATGGCGGCCTGAGGCCGTTTTCGGTTTTGATGTGCCCGGTTTAGGTATTGTGATTAGTGCCATGATTATTTTTATTACAGGGTTTATTCTTACCAATATTGCAGGACGGCGTTTAATTCGTTTTTGGGAAAGTTTTCTTGACCGTATTCCTTTAGTCCGGAGTGTTTATTCATCAGTCAAACAAGTTACTCAAACGGTACTTTCATCGGATAGCAACACCTTCAATGAGGTGCTGTTAATTGAGTATCCGCGTAAAGACATATGGACGTTATGCTTTAAAACCAGTGATAGCCCAAAGGCATTTAATGATGCAACTGATGATGACCTCATTACCGTATTTGTACCCACCACACCCAACCCAACTTCGGGATTTATTTTATTTATCCCAAAAAGCGATGTGAAAAAAATGGATCTTGATGTAGAAGATGCTCTCAAGCTAGTTATGTCTTTAGGAGTGGTAACACCAGAATCAAAAAATCGTTTAAATAAAGAGCATGAACGATAGTTCAAGAAAAAATATTAAAGCTTTGAACCATGAAGAGCCTGAAGCACATGAAAGCTTTTGATTGCCTTGCTTTACCTTTTATAAACGTCATGCCTTCATGGTGATTTTTAAGATTTCCACAAAAGTAATCTGGGGTTTAGAAATATTGTTGATGATAAAGCTATTGTCCGCTTATATGAAAACACCTTGAGTACAATAAACAAACAGTCATCACGATAACATTCCACAAAGTTCATCCGTCATCTTCTGCATTAACGCTTGATCAGCTCGGGACTCTACATTTAATCGCACCACTGGCTCAGTGTTAGATGAGCGCAGATTAAAGCGCCATTGCTCAAATTCTAAGCTTATCCCATCTGTTTCATCAACGAACAGCGCTTCTGGCTTGTATTTATCAACAATCGCTTGAATCGCTTTTTCAGGATCGTCAATTTTAAAATTAATCTCACCTGATGAAGGATAGGCTTTAATTCGATCATCCACCATCTGCGAAAGGGGAATACCTTTTTGTGAAATTAATGCCGTCACTAACAACCAAGGAATCATGCCACTATCACAGTAGGCAAAATCACGAAAGTAATGATGTGCACTCATTTCACCACCGTATACCGCATCTTCCTTTCGCATACGTTCTTTGATGAAAGCATGTCCTGTTTTGCATAAAACGGGAGTTCCACCGTTTTCATTGACTACGTCGATAGTATTCCACGTTAAACGTGGGTCATGAATGATTTTAGCGCCGGGATTTTTTAATAAAAAAGCTTCTGCTAATAAGCCGACTATATAATAGCCTTCAATAAATTTACCTTTCTCATCAAACAAAAAACAACGATCAAAATCACCATCCCATGCAATTCCCATATCAGCATTGTGTTGAATCACCGCATTAGATGTATCCGTCCTATTTTCTATGAGCAAAGGATTGGGGATTCCATTGGGAAAAGTGCCATCAGGTTGATGGTTTACCTTAATAAACTCAACGGGAACTTTCTGATTATTAAAAGCTACTTCGATAGCATCAATCACAGGGCCGGCTGCACCATTACCGGCATTAACAACCAGTTTGATGGGCTTTAAATTTTTAACATCGAGATAGGTCAATAAATGATCTATATAAGGCGCCATACATGACTTAGTTTGTAAAGCCCCCCTTTGATCAGCATCAACAGCTGCAAAATTACTCTCTTCTGCTAACGTTTGTATCGCTTTTAAGCCTGTGTCACCGCTGATAGGTTTAGAGTCTTCACGAATCAGTTTCATACCGTTAAAATCAATCGGGTTATGACTAGCTGTTACTTCTATGCCTCCGTCAATGTTGAGGTGAGAAGTCGCAAAATATATTTCTTCTGTACCCGTCATGCCTAAATCAATGACATCTACTCCAGCATCCATAAGGCCTTCAGCAAGCGATTGTTTGAGTTCATTCGAAGTTACACGGATATCACCGCCAACAACTACTTTTTTCGGCTTTATGTAATCGCCATAAGCGCGACCAATGCGGTAAGCAATATCGGTATTGAGCTCATCACCCAGTTTTCCACGAATATCATAGGCTTTAAAACAGCTGAGTTTAGTCATTGAATTAGGATTTCACTTATAGAAAAATTGAAGTTTTAGTAATGGGGTTCTGGATGTGATTTAATCGGTACTTCTGCGACCATAGTTATCTTCGTAACGCACAATATCATCCTCACCCAAGTAAGCGCCTGTTTGCACTTCGATCATTTCCATCGGAATTTTACCGGGGTTTGTTATACGATGCTTAGAACCTTGCGGAATAAATGCCGCTTGATTTTCGGTACACAAAAAAGTTTTATCATCACAATTAATTTTCGCCGTGCCGCTAACAATTATCCAGTGTTCAGCGCGATGGTGGTGCTTTTGCATAGAAGTACTTTGCCCAGGTTTTACGGTAATGCGCTTTACTTGGAAATGCTCCCCCACATCAACACTATCGTACTTACCCCAGGGACGATAAACCTCACGGTGTAGTTCTGTTTCACAACGATTACTACCACGAAGTTGTTCTACAATGGCTTTTACATCTTGTACTTTATCTTTGGCGGCAACCAAAAGTGCATCTTTGGTTTCAATAATAACCAAATCTTTAACACCGACAAGACTCACAAGCTTATGTTCTGCGCGGACCAAGCAATCATGGCTTTCGTGGATAATGACATCACCCCGTAACACATTGCCGTTTTCTTGTTTTTCTTCAATCTCCCAAAGTGCATCCCATGAACCGACATCATTCCATGCTGCATCCAACGGTACAACCATCGCTTTTTGCGTTTTTTCCATTACGGCATAATCGATAGAATCACTGGGACAAGCCTCAAAGGCCTCTTTTTCAAGCCTTAGAAAATCCAAGTCAGGTTTAGCACCGTCGAGGGAGAGCTTACAAGCATCAAGCATAGCGGGGTTAAATTGTTCTAACTCGTCCAAAAATATGCTGGCTTTAAAAAGGAACATACCACTGTTCCAATAATAATCACCCGAATTCACATAACTTTCAGCGGTTTTTAAGTCGGGTTTTTCAACAAACTCGGCCACATCATAAATTATCCCATTTTCAAATGTTTTTTCTTCGCCACGCTTTACATAGCCGTAACCTGTTTCAGGTTTATGTGGTACTATTCCAAAAGTAACTAATTTATTATCTTTTGCCGCATCTTCTGCCAGTTCAATCGCTTTATGAAACGCTTGAGTATCTTGAATCACATGATCAGCGGGCAATACTAATAACAATGCATCATCATATTCTTGAAGGGCACGCAATGCAGCAATAGCAACGGCAGGCGCGGTATTTTTAGCAACCGGCTCGAGTATAAGCGCGCCAAAATCGTGACCCATTTCAGTGAGTTGTTCTGCGGCGGTAAAACGATGACTTTCGTTACACAGTACAATGGATTTATCTAAATTATCAATACCATCTAAACGAGATAGCGTTGCCTGTAATAAGGTTTGATCACCCGTAATGTTTAAAAACTGTTTGGGATGATTTTTGCGTGAAACTGGCCATAACCGTGTACCAGAACCACCGACCAAGATAACAGGAACAAGTTGCATAATTTTAGCCTCTAAGCTCGCCTACATTTTTTAAGAACCATTGATAGGTCGATTTTAGACCCTCTTCAAGTGAAATACTGGCCTCCCAACCCAATGCCTTTAAGCGCGACACATCCATAAGTTTACGCGGTGTGCCATCAGGCTTGCTACTATCAAAGACTAAATCACCCTTAAATCCGACAACCCGTGCCATCGTTTCGGCTAACTCTCTAATCGTACAATCAACGCCTGTACCGACATTAATATGCGATAGCATAGCTTGAGTATTCTGTTGGTAGGTATCTTCATCAAGTTGAACCACATGCAAACAAGCCGCAGCCATATCATCAACATGTAAAAATTCGCGCATCGGCTTGCCTGTACCCCAGACAACCACTTCATGACTCTCGGCAATCTTAGCCTCATGAAACCGACGCATCATGGCGGGAATCACATGGCTATTTTCTGGGTGAAAATTATCATTCTCACCGTAGAGGTTGGTCGGCATTACGGAGCGATAATCAACACCATACTGGCGATTGTATGATTCACACAGTTTGATTCCTGCGATTTTTGCTAGTGCATACGGCTCGTTAGTTGCCTCTAATGCTCCTGTTAACAGAGCATCTTCCCGCATAGGCTGCTCTGCCATTTTAGGATAAATGCAGGATGACCCTAAAAATAAAAGCTTTTGAACGCCTGCCTGCCAAGCGGAGTTGATAATATTGGCTTCAATCATTAAATTATCAAAAATAAACTCGGCCGGGTATTCGTTATTGGCATGTATTCCGCCAACCTTAGCTGCCGCAAGAATCACCACATCAATAGTATTCTCTGTAAAAAAAGACGCTACCTGAGCTTGGTTGGTTAAATCTAATTCTGCATGGGTGCGCGTAATAATATTATTACAACCCTGATTTTCTAATTGCCGAACAATGGCTGAACCCACCATACCACGGTGACCCGCCACATAAATGACATTATTTGCTGTTAATTTTGACATGAAAAACCAGGTGCTATTCGTGTGGAATATTAACGGTGTACCCATGCTGTTTTAACAGGGCATTCTTTTTAGCCACTTGTAAGTCATTTTCAACCATTTCAGCCACCATTTCTTGTAAGGTAATTTCTGGAACCCAGCCCAACTTTTCTTTTGCGTTACTTGGATCACCTAACAAGGTTTCAACTTCCGTTGGTCTAAAGTAACGTGGATTCACCTCAACCATCCGATCACCTATACTTAAGGCTGGTGCATTATCACCTTCGATAGCAGTAATAATGCCTATCTCATCAACACCCTCACCTGAAAATTCAAGTGTAATGCCAAGCTCTTTAGCCGTAGCAATAACAAAATCTCGTACCGAATATTGAACACCCGTGGCAATCACAAAATCTTCTGCTGTTTCTTGTTGCAACATCAACCATTGCATACGTACGTAATCTTTTGCATGACCCCAGTCACGTAAAGC
Source organism: Thiotrichaceae bacterium (assembly GCA_026989335.1). GTDB lineage: Bacteria > Pseudomonadota > Gammaproteobacteria > Thiotrichales > Thiotrichaceae > Cocleimonas. The sequence goes on along the minus strand of JALSJN010000058.1, from coordinate 35,471 downwards.
ATCCATATTTCCGAGCTGAATAACTTCACCCAAACCTTGGGCATAGTTTGCCATATTACGAGTAATTTTGCGGGTTACAAACGTTTCACCACGTCGCGGAGATTCATGGTTAAATAAAATACCATTACATGCATACATACCGTAGCCTTCTCGGTAGTTTACAGTAATCCAGTAAGCGTACATTTTAGCCGCGGCATAAGGTGAGCGCGGGTAAAAAGGAGTGGTTTCTTTTTGCGGGATTTCTTGCACTTCACCAAATAATTCAGAGGTTGACGCTTGATAAAAACGTGTTTTCTTTTCTAGACCAAGAATCCGAATAGCTTCCAACAATCGAAGTGAACCTATCCCTACCGTATCGGCCGTATACTCAGGAGCTTCAAAAGAAACAGCCACATGAGATTGAGCACCTAAGTTATACAGCTCATCCGGTTGGGTTTCTTTGATGATACGCGTGAGGTTAGAAGTATCAGTTAAATCACCATAATGTAAATGCAAATTTTGATGATCATGAATATGATCAATTCGCTCAGTATTAAATGATGAGGCTCGACGAATAATGCCGTGCACTTCATAGCCTTTATCCAATAAAAACTCGGCTAGATAGGAACCATCTTGACCAGAAATACCTGTAATTAATGCAACCTTCATAAAGTACCTTTTTAAAAATTTAAAACGCAGAAATCGAAGGGATTAATTGTAGCATGAAGAATATAAAAACGAACAAAACTGATGTTTTTTAATCAGTTTTTATGAGTATAGTCTTATCACTCTTTTGCCGCTGTGGCTTGTTGTTATGATTATAAAGAAGAACGTCTAAAATGAATTGCGGGTTTGAGCTTAAATAGCGCTTAGCTAAACGCCAACTACTAAAGCTACGGTGTAACCATTCTAAATGGTTTTTTTGCATCCATAAGGGTGCACGTTTGGCTTTTCCTGCATAAAAATCAAATACTGCACCTATTGGAGCTGCAATTTTAAAATCCAATTGATCACGATGCGCTACAATCCATTTTTCTTGTTTGGGGGCTGTCATTCCAATAAATAATACGTCAGGTGAAAATGAATTTATATTCTTAATCATTTCAGCATTATCTTTTAAGGAAAACTTACTTTTAAAAGGAGGTGAATATGTAGCAACAATAATATGCGGGTATTCACGTGTTAATCGTTGGCGTATTTTAGCCAGTGTTTCTAAGCTTGCTCCTAAGTAAAAGCACTTTCCATGGCTTTTATTCAATTGCTGTAATAAGTGACTATGCAAGTCAGCGCCTGCAATTCTATTTATACGTTGTTTTACTGTACGTTTTGCAGCTAACACAATGCCACCACCATCCGGTAAGATAGTATCGGATGCATGCAAAGCAGCACTAAATTCAGGGTCGCTTTTAGCCTTCACATAGGAATGTGCGTTAATAGTGGCTATGATCTGTTTTGTTTTTGGCTTAATGTCTATTTCAGAAAGTTCATCAACAAAAACATCATAATCCATAATGTTTAATGTTCTATACAATGGCAAACCCTAAATCTATAACTCTTTTTATTAAGTTGCTAGTGTTGTTACTTTAATTTTTCAACTAACGCTTTAAATGATAGTACTCTTTTTTTTAGATTAAATTTGATTAAAAAATAAGCTAATTTCAATAAACTAAGTTTATCTTTTTTAATATCTTAACCCATGTATTTCCCTACCACCTATCACTAAATTTTAGATAAAAGGTGAGTGAAACAAATTCTCACCCAATCTAATTTAAGAAAAGAAGCTAATACTTTGAATTATATATTTCAAGATGGTCATGAATATCTCCCTCTGTTTCAAATCTATCTGCAATTTTTTTTGCGGGGCAGCCCGCATAAATAGAATAAGCTTCAACATCTTTCGTCACGACGGATCCTGCAGCAACAATAGCCCCTTGTTTAATATTAACGCCACTTAAAATAATAACGCCGTATCCCAGCCAAACATCATTCTCGACATGCGTAACCCTGTCTTTTTCTAACCAGTTATAATCAGGATCTCTAATTTGCGAGGCTAAACGAGTAGGAGTACCAACCTGCTGATAGTGATGATCATAACGCCCAACAAATGCGACATTATTTGCAATCAACACATCATTACCAATTTTCACATTACATTCTATTTGGCTATTACGCCCGATATAACAATTATTTCCAATAGAAATACCGTTTCTCGCCCATAAAACCACATTCCTACCAGCATGAAAATTATGCCCGAATGAATATCGTCTCCACCTTACTTTAACTAAGTAGAGGTCGCGTATTGATAGAAGCTTTGTCCTTATGAAGCCAAACACTTAACAACCCCATTTTTAAAGTTTTGAACCATATTTTCCGTACTGTATAAAGTAGAAGAGTCCGAGCATCCTGCTTTTAGCCTTTCCAATGCTTTTTCATTACTAAGTAGCTCAACCACTTCTTCTGCGTAGCCTGTAACCTCATTCGAGGTCATTAAGCCGTTTTCTTTGTTTTTAAGATACTCAATCTCTGGGCTATGAAACGGATACTCTGTTGTCACCATCGGAGTTTGTGTCGCAAAACTATCTAGAATTGCCAAACCAACCAGTCCAGGCATCAAAAAAAGTTTTGACATTTTAAAGTAAGGCACTCGATCCAAACCAAATTTAGGGCCCACATAATGTATCCAATCAAACTGTTTAGCGGCTTTTATTACTTTAAATTGATCTGCGCCTGCGCCAACAAAAAGAAGATTAAAATCGGGCACTTGATTTTTAATAAGTTGAGCGGCCTCCAATAAAAAATCAATACGTTTATTGGAATAAATACCACCACAATACAAGGCAATATTTTCACCTTGTATACCTAAGTCGCTTTTAAGACGATCGAGTTCATTTTGTGGGTATTGCTCATTTTGACTTTTAAGCGTAGCTGTATCAATCGCATTATCAACGACTGTGATTTTTTCAGGCTGTACCCCTTTATTGACTAACAGATTTTTCACACCTTGTGTGTATGCAAACCAATAATCAGAATGGGTAAGAAAAAAATACTTAAAGCGGTTTTTAAGACTATTAGGGTTATTCTGCATATCCATACCATGCCCCCAAAAAGCAAATTTCAAAGGCGTTAGCTTAGATAATAATATTAAAACGTAGTTGACTAATAGCTTATTGGCTTGTTCAACAATCACTAAATCAGTCGTTTTAGCTATATCTAAACTAGGTTGCCAAAGAAGCTCTGTTGAGCCCAATTTTATAATTTTATTCTCTCGATAGTTTGCCCAAGGTAAATCTCGCTCATCATTTTTCTTAGCGTCTTGATTTTTCAACTTACCATAAACTAAATTTAGCTCAACCCCCTCCTCTAATAATGCATCCCGCAATTTATCAAAAAATTCAACGCGATATTGGGGTAAGAACTTATATAGAATTAATACTTTTTTCATTTAACTATTTACCTGTTCCCCGAAGTTCCTTGCCCCACTCCATTAAGTATCCTCCCATTCTTCTTGCCGTACCAATCAACCAATATCTCATTAAGTAGCGTTTAGGGGCATTTTTAAAAGCAAAAATGGTAAACCACTTTAGATTTCCTGCACCTCGCATACTAAATAAATGGCGGTAGTAGTTTACCCAAGACTTTTCTTTTCGGATTGAAACTCCGCCACTTTCTTCGGGGTATATCTTTATTTTCGCATCAAAATTACAATAGATACTATAGCCTGCACTAGTCGCCCGTGCAGTAAAGTCTAGGTCAGCAATTGTTTGGGGAAAGTTTTCGGAATCATAAAAGCCAATATTTTTAAATACTTCGGCAGGAATCAATAACCCTCGTCCAGGAAAAACATTCACGGCATGAAGCCCTTGGTATTGCTCAGGCAAAAGCTTATCAAGTATGTTTTCAAAGTTACCTGTTTTCCAATTTAAAATTTCGCCACCAAAAACAGGCTGATTATTTTCAGCGTTAATGGCAAAAGCCCCGAATAGTGCCTTAGGGTTTTGTTGCGATTGTTGCTGCATATTTTCAATATAATCAGGTTCTGGTAAAGTATCATCATTCAACGTCATGATATAATCAGCACCCTCATCAATGGCATAGCGTATACCAATATTAGTCGCTTCTGCCCACCACAAATCACCGAGCTCTTTTAACAAAATAACCTCAGGAAATAGCTGTTCTATCATTTCAGCCGTACCATCAGTGGAGCCATCATCAACAATAATAATTTTAAAATTTTGCTTAGTTTGTTTCATTAAGGCGCTTAAGTAACTTTGAGTAAAGCCCTTACGATTAAAGACAGGCGTAATAATATAAATCATGAGTATTCTGCGCCGGCTGATCTTGTCGGTGCTGATACTTTTTCATGCATCTCTTTGTCGAAGCTGTCTTTATCTATGAAGTGCAGAAACAATAAACACCAGTAAAGGGGGAAATTAAAATAAACTTCCGACATTAATGTCACCAAAATAGCTGAAAATAACCCCAAAGTACTGATTAGAGAGTATTGATTATTAGCGCGAAGAAACTGACTCAATGAGTAGTACAACAATATCAACATCAATAATGTAAACGGCAAGCCCATCCGGACTAAAATATCAGTCAGTCCTACTGTTCTTATTTGTTTATCGGGATTATAAGAGTAACGTGTGATGGGATTAGAGCCGCGACCTACCGTTTCATGCCCTTTAAAGTCAACCACATCACGCAATACATTTAAGAAACGCTGGGTGTTCAAATCTTTTCTGTACGGGTCTGCTCCACTGGTAGCGCGTTCAATTTGAGCCTCAATTTTCTTACCTATAAAATCCAAGTTTGAATAAGCCAGATAACTACTCGCAGGAATAAGAAGAAGAAGAATCAATTTCGTCAATGGACTTTTAATTGTAAAAAAAAAGTAAAAAGCTAAAAAAACACTTAGCGCCAAATAGCCCGTGGTAGAAAAAGTCGTTAATATCGTGATCAATAAAACAATTCTCATTCTTTTTTGCTTTTGACTCTCTATAAATTCATTAAACATATAAGCAAGAATCAAATAACCTGCAAAAGCACCTGGTTCCCAAAATGGGCCGGTATTTCTGATTTCATGAACGCGATATAGGTTGTAAACAATAACGGTAGGGAGGTTTTGTTGTGAGATATTTAGAAACTGAATTGAATGAGATACTGCTTTCAAAGCATCAGCTATTACAGGGGAAAAAGAAGTTAGAAAATAAAAAGGCAATGAAATAATCGCCATTATATATAAGGTTTGTATAAAATATGGGATGAATTTATCGTTTAGGGTTTTAATGACTAAATAGGCTGTTAAAACCCGCAAAAATACTCCTACGCTAGTTTGTAATGAGAAAAAGTTAAACACATAGGACTGTATGGCGGTAATCGTTGTAAGTAATAAGATAATCACCAGAAAACTAATATCAAAGGTTTTATTACGTAATAAAAATACAAACAATAAAACTGCAAACAACGGCATGTACAAAGTACTGGTCGTAAAGAAAGGCACACCCGAAACAGCTATTGTTGCCAATAACAAAAGATAATCCGAAATTTTAGTGTTAGTTTGTAACATGTCCGCCGTTTATTTTACCTAATACTTTGGATGACTCCCACCATAGGAAAAGTGAGCGCGTTAATTCACCCGATAAAACCATCACCCATAATGTGATTACTAAAGTAGTATTCTCTGCATAATAATAACCTATAAGTAATGCTGAGATGGGCAAAATAAGCCCATAGATTGCTTGTCCTTTAAAATGATTGGTGCCGTTTAAAAGCATTGAGTTTGCTCGGCTAACGGCCATCACAAACGCCCACACATTACACGCCATTAATAGGCTCCAGCTTGGTACAGCATTCGGATCGTTACTCCACCATTCTATTAGCGCTTGACCAAAAAAGCTCATTGCTATAAATAAAGGTGTAATAATAACTAGGGTAAACAATAGTGCTTTCTTGTGTGTCGCAGTGATCCATTCTTTATCACTGCGGGCATAGGCCTCACCATAGGCAGGCCAAAGTGGCATCAGCGCCGCAGATGTCATTAAGCTCACCACACTTAATAAGCGCTGGGTAATCGCAAAAGGTACTACGGCAACCGCACCAAACTGGCTGGATAATAAAAGCAATGGCCCGCTACTCATAATCGCTGCACCTACCTGAGCCGATAAAGCCAAGCCGCCTGTTCTGACCATCTGATTCATATACTGTGCTTTAACTTTAAATGGGGATGGCCTTAATACCGGATTACTTATAAATAAATAAATGCCGCCTAATGCAAGAAATACAAAAGGTAAAGTCATATACAGAAAAACCATCACAGCAAGCGAGTAACCTAGTTGGACTGAGATGAAAACACTGGCGAGGCTAAACAGGCGACCCACTGCCAATAAGCCATTGCTGATAACACCATTTTGATAGGCATCGTAGATACGTTGAATCATTCCCAACGGGATACTAATCGCAAAAGCGATAATAAAAGCTTGTGTCGTATGCAGTAGAGTGAGTTGATTACCCTCACCCATTAACTTGATGATGCGGGTTAAATCAAATTGCGGAATAAGATACCAACTGACCGCACAGAGCGCCAAACACAGTAACAGGGTTAGGAATAAAGCCGTCGAAATAAGTGAACTGGGGGTTTTCTCATCATCATTACCATGACAACGGGTTAAAGCATTTTGCAAGCCAATGCCGATACCCAAGTCGGTAAAGGATAAAAAAGCCACAAAACCTGTTAGTGCCATCCAAATACCAAACTGCTCTGCACCCAAATAGCTCAGAGTAATTGGGACCGTTATCAAACCACTTAACGCATTTATCCCCTTTGCAGCAAGCGCTACAATAGCAGTATGCTTTATGCGTTTATTTCTATTATCAGCTCTTGTAATTTGAGTCATTAATGGTTTATACCGAGGAATTAGATATAACTCCGTTTACCTATTAATGCTTTAATTTTTATAGGTAGTGACCAGAATAAAAGATATAAAAGTGTAATAAATACCACCCAGTTATTAACTTCATCCAGGATAAAAGCAATCTTCTTGCCGTAAGGCATAACGCTAAACAATTTGACAACCATTAAATACCAAAATGAAAGAATAATAGTCATCAATGCCAGCTTTGAGATATTTTTTATCAGCCCACTTTCTGTATTCTCAGCCCCACCTGACCACTTCAATAGCTGCGGAATGGTAAAAATTAAAAATATCAAACGATAATCCCAACTATTACCAAATAAGAGAAAAATATAGATATAGAGAGTGGCTCCAACACGAAACCCATCCTGATAAAGTTGCTCATTATTTTGATGCCCTATAACGGCCTTTGTCCTAGACTTGAAAGGGTCGAAATAAGCTAAGCCAAAAGCTGTAGCAATTACAACAAATGATAATAGTTTAGCCACCAAGGCTATAGTTTCATTACTTTGAGCAACAGCCATCCAAAATACATTTCGACCAAAACTAATGTCGGTACTTCTCGGCACATAAGACCATATAAACTTAAAATCTTCGTAATTAAAAGCGATATACAAGCCAACTAGAAAAAAAGCACCTAAGGTTGAAATTATAAATTTTGTTCGCTCACCTTTTACAAACAAAATCCAAGCAAAGATCGGAAATAGTTTTAAAATATAGCCGGTAAAGATAAAAGCTGCTGATAAAAAATAAGAACGTTGAATTGCAAGAATGGCCAACGTTAGTATAAAAAACATTAATAAATCTAAGGTCCCCCGCTCAACACCTAATAAGGTTGCTGGGGAAAGCACTATAAGAAATACAAAAAAAAGCGTTTTATTATCTGCATCTTTTAAAAGTAAGCCGATACCCATTAAAAACGCACTCAACCAAGCAACACCCATGGCAATACTATGACTTGAATTTAACCCTAGTGAAAATAAGCCCTGCCAAATACGTGGATAAGCCAGCTTTCGTTGCCAAGGGTCTTCAGGGTTATTATACAAAGGATCAAAACCCTGAGCGTAAGATTCAGCACCGTGTGTAATTGTCCTTACATCCGCAAACTGAGGGCTCATTGTATGAATATTCCATAAGTGCCACGTAGCATCGTAGCCGTAAAAATAAAACGAACAGGAAAATAAAAGTACGATTAAAAAAATAATCGAAAAAGATTTGGAATATGAACTCATTTACAATGCTACATGATGGGGTTATCTAGAGGCTGTCTGATATTGATTAGCCTATTAGAGCTACGTTTCTCGTCAAGCATTCCTATGGGGATAATAATACAACCAAATTTTGGCCTTTTACGTGATACAGCAAGGCTCTGTCTCACCTACATTTTACTAAAGTTCTTTACACAAAGCACCGTAAAAGTAAGAATAATGTGAGTATTAATTCATCATAACTCACGTGCTAAGGCTAGCTTTAACCGGGCAACTCGATTTTTAGAGATTCGCTTCTTCGCACTGACTCTTGCGAAAGTCTCATTTAATAACTGGTGACGCTAAGTTTTGGCTTGAATATCAATCGTTAAAAATAAAACCATTGGTCCTTACACCCGCTAAAGATAGTGTTTTAACGGTATCATCTATCTCCGTCAAAGCATGCATACCGGTGTGAGCAACCATCAAGGTCGTGGCTGTTTGTTTCCCAATAACCGTCGCATCCGAAACCTCGTTAACCGGAGGTGAATCAATCAAGATGACATCATATTGTTCTGATAATGACTCAATCAAGTGACTAAAGCTTTGTTTCAACAATAATTTCGAAGGGTTAATCGGGGTAAGACCGCGGGTTATAACGCTCAGTGTTCCATTGCCTACCGCTTTACTAAATATCGCCTCTTTAAGCTCAGTTTCGCCTTCAATAAGCTCCGATAACCCTGGTGACACTTTTCTATCCAACAACTCATGCAAACTACCTTCACGTAAATCAGCATCAATCAACAACACCTTGCTGCCCCCTTCTGCCATAACAGCCGCAAGATTCGACGTTATAAAAAAGCGCCCGACCTTTTTAGATGGAGCCGTCAACATAACACGGTTATTTTTAGCTTTTGGAATAATCTCTTGTAGATTACTTCGCAAGTAACGCAAACTTTCAACCGCAGGAGAAAAGTCTGTACCAATCTCCAGTAGTGACTTTTGCCTAAGAGTACTACCCACAATTTTTCCTGTCAGCCCTACTTTATAAGGCATCGGTACAGTAGCATAAACAGGGATTCTTAACGCACTTTCTAGAGAGTCAGGACTTTCCACCTTATGATTAAGTAAGCGTCTTAATAAAAGAAATAGCATAGCTAATATTGCACCTAATAAAGGCCCCAAAATAAGAATCATTTTCTTATTGGGCTTAACCGGCTTGTTGTGAGCCGCAGCCGAATCTATCAAGTGAATATTTCCTGTTCCACTGCTCGCTTTTGCAATTTTAATTTGCTGTATATTGTTTAATAAGTCGATATAGGCTTTATTGGCAACACTGAAATCTTTATCGAGTTTTAATAGTTTTTGTTGCGTTCTTGGTAGTTCAGAGACTTTTTGTTGTGCTAGCTCTTTGCGTTTTTTTAGTTTAACAACCTGCGAAACTATCGCTCTAATAATTGGGTGAGAGCTTGTATATTTTTGACCGACCTCATCTTTCTTCTGAGATAATCGTTGTAGCTCAGTATCAATATCCGCAATGATGCCCAAAGCAGCCTGAGTTTCTACTGACATATCAGCGGTTTGATGTTCGGTTCTATAAATCCTTAAATCTTCTTCCGCAGCATCACTATGACTTTTAAGGCGAGCCAATTGATCTTGCAAAGATGACAACGTTTTTGTAATGTCTTCTGAGCTACGAAACTTGGTTTGTTGTAGATAGTTACCCGTAATATTTTCTAATATTGCAACAATGACGTCTTTATTTTGACCTTCCAGCCCCAAACTAAAAATACCTGTTTGAACACCGGCTTCCGTAGCTTCTATACGCTTTTTAAGGTCATCAATAATACTCAGCTCAGACCACCTTCGAATAACATACTCTGTTCCCGACTTACCTTTAAGTGCTGAAATAAATAAACTATATGATGCCTGTTCATTAGCTTTTATTGGTTTTTCTTTCGCTATAAACTTTAGCTCGTTTTCAATTTGAAGAATAGCTTCATTGGTATTGCCAAGGTTTAAGGTTAATGGTGTAACTTTTATTGTATCGTGGACTACGTCCTTTTGAGCAAAGTCTCCTACCGTACCTCTTAAGATAATTTTCTTATCTTCTGATAAAAGTGCAAAACGATGATTTTTTTCGCTAACAATAGTCAGTTCTTTATCCACATCCTTAAGCGGAATATTCAAACTCTCGATACGTATAAACTCATCTCCCCACGCATACTTTTGAGCCCATGAAAACGATGGCTTATCCAACCCCCTTTTATTAAACAGGTTTTTATAAAGATTTCCGAATAAAGGTACTTTTTTCGGTTTAGCCGTAATGTTTAGCTTTAATTTTTTTACAACTTTCGCCAAGTTATTTCTAGAGGTTATTAACTTAAGCTCTGTTTCGGCCGTTGACTCTCCCGTAAATAAATCAATTCCGGGAAGTTTATTTTTGTCAGACGTTACCTGTAACAGCACATCTGCTTTATAAACTGGTGCTTGCCCAAATGCAAAAAGAAATGCCAGAAGCAAACCTAATAATGCAAATAATAAAACCAACCATTTTCCACGCACTATATTATTTACCAACTGCTTAATATTAATGCTGTCATTGTATTGGGGTATTGTTGCTTTCATAGGGCTATCCATAGAGCTCGTTCCTAAGTAATTACATACGGGGGAAGTATGTCAGCAGCTTATTAAAGAGCAAGCTGCAATCTGAGATTTTAACGTTTTGTTTGTTTAATTACAAAGGTCTGAAAAAATCGTACTATTGAAAGGAGCTGTTTTCCTGATCAAGAGATAATATGAGGCCTTTGCACGAATCAAATGAAGAGTAAAGTCCCACTACTTTTCGTTAAAACACTTGTTAACAACCAGTCGTTAACTAAATTTATAACTAAATCAGTAAAATTACTGCACGTTTTAGCAAGCTACCGCTTGTTTTTTAGCGGATAACTCGATTTTTAGGACTCGCTGTTTCTTTCGCCACTCACTCGTGCAAGATCCCAATATATATTAAACCGCATACAGAAAAGCCCGCAAGAAAACTACTTGCAGGCTTTAGGAATAATGGCGGAGAGGCAGTCTAACATTAGTTAGTCTAGCAGAATCCAATAAAACCTAAAACTCCTCTTTATTTTCAGATACATAGCGAAAAGGTTTGTCTTTGGTAGTCTAACGTAATACACTCAAAACCAACACTTAATGTTGGTTAAAATGTGGGACGCTAAGTTCTACGGACTAAAAACGACGCTATGAAATCTAAAGGACAGCATCCTAGTAATAAACTCACTGCATTGCAAGTGAAAAATAAAAAGGTATCTGGCTTTTATGCCGATGGTAATGGACTTTATTTAAAGGTTGATAAATCAGGCAATAAACGCTGGGTTCAAAGGCTTGTCATCAATGGCAAGCGAACTGATATGGGTTTAGGTAGCGCCTCCTTAGTAAGTCTTGCAGAAGCACGAGTTCAAGCGCATAACAATAGAGCATTAGCCCGAAGCGGTGGCGATCCATTAACAAAAAAGAGAAAGCAAAACTTACTTTCATTTAAGGACGCATCATTAGCCGTGTATGAATTGACCAAACCCACATGGAAAAATGAAAAACACGCTAAACAATGGATTAATTCATTAGAAAAATATGTATTTCCGCTAATTGGTGACATTAGGATGGATAAAATCTATTCAGCCGATGTTCTAGCCGTGCTTTCACCCATATGGACACAAAAACCAGAAACAGCCAGAAGAATCAGACAGCGCATAAGTACAGTACTTAAATGGGCAATCGCGCAAGGGTGGCGTAAAGACGACCCCGCGCGTGATATTGCAGAAGCCTTGCCAAAAATAAAAAAAGATGTAAAGCATCATAAAGCCCTACCCTATTATGAAGTCCCGCAAGCATTAAACATCATAAAGACAAGCCACGCCTTAGAAGTAACAAAACTAGCCTTTGAGTTTTTAGTATTAACAGCCACAAGATCAGGCGATGTAAGGGGCGCGCTTTGGTCAGAAATAAACGGCAATAAATGGGAGATACCCAAAGAACGCATGAAGGCTAAGAAGGCGCACAGAGTCCCCTTATCGCCTCGATGTTTGGAGATACTAGCCATAGCCGAACCTATGCACGATGGTTCAGGGCTAATATTTTGTAAAAGCGGCAAGCCTCTATCAGACATGACTCTATCTAAACTAATGAAAGACCTGAAAATAAATGCTGTACCTCACGGGTTCAGAACCAGCTTTAGGCAATGGACTACTGAAAAAACCAGTTATCCATGGCAGGTGTGTGAGTTTGCCCTTGCTCATGTGGTGGGTGATGAAGCAGAACAGGCTTATCAAAGGTCGGACTTATTCGACACTAGAATAAACATGATGGAAGCATGGGCGCAATATGTCACGAATCAAAAAGCCGATGTAATCCCACTGGTAAATGATACTACCGCTTAAAGAATATTTTATATAAAATTTTAGATAATATGCTACTATGAAAATAATAGATTGGATTGGCAACGCCTACGAGAGCTTATGCAAGTTTCCCGACAGTGCTAAACAAGAAGCTGGCTATCAGCTTCACTTAGTACAGACAGGTGAAGCCCCGACAGACTGGAAGCCCATGAAAACCATAGGGCAAGGTGTAAAGGAAATACGCATCAATGAGGATGGCGCGTACCGTGTAATTTATGTAGCAAAGTTTGAAGAAGCAATTTATGTACTTCATGCCTTTCCAAAGAAAACACAAAAGACCGCTAAAAAAGATATTGATCTAGCGCGGGAACGATACAAAACCTTACAACGTGAGCAGGTGAAGAAATGAGCGTAATAACACACACAACCAAAGGCAGTATTTTTGATGATCTAGGCTTTTCAAATGAACAAGCTGAAAACTTAAAAGTAAGGGCAAAGCTCATGCAAGAACTTACTCAAATAATTAAAGAAACAGGCGAAACACAAAACGACATTGCCAAACGGCTAGGCGTTACACAGTCAAGAATCAGCGACCTAATGCGCGGTAAGATTCAAAAGTTCACCATTGATAATCTGGTTAATATTATGAGTAAATCAGGGTATCGCGTGGAAATTAATACCAAGGTGGCTTAACAATGCCAATGACAGAAAAAAGAACTATTAGAGCGTGATGCTAAACGCAATCTGGGTTATGAACTATTGCAATCTGTCAAACAGATGCGAGCTGAAAAAGTCGGACACGCGCACGAGGTCACTATTCCAGAAGTTATTGAGGCTAGAAACAAGGTAGGACTAACACAAGGAGAATTTTCCGAACTGCTAGGCGTATCTAAACGCACCCTGCAAGAATGGGAGCAAGGCAGGAAAAAACCTAGCGGTGCAGCAAGTTCACTTTTGAGAATTGCGATTGAGCGACCCGATGTGCTTCAAGAGGTTTTTGCTTAGAAACTTATGACTAAAAATAATCAACAAAATAAACTCTTTCAAAAATTTCACGAGGTTTGTGAAAATTTAGGGCTTACGAGCGAAGAGTTACATGACTACGTCCAAAACGAAAGCATAGTACCCGCTATCTTTTATCACCTCGGATTTATTCCTGAAAAAACAATAATTACAGAGGGAGATAAAACCTACTATTATTCAAAGAGAGATTTATACCCTAATCTACCAGAATTAAGCCAATTAGATGACATTGCTTATTTACATGGTGCATTAAAGACAGGTGCTAATTATAAATTTGCTCACCTAGCTTTTACGCCTAATTACAGCAAATCTTTAATTAATAGCCATCAAATAGCTATTGAATCAATAGATGAAGCCCCACCACATTCAAAAGAAGATGCTGAAGAACATTTCATTTTCGTTAATGAGGAAGTAAAAAGGTTTTGTGAAATTCACTTACCCAAATCACCAAAAGTGAAAGTAAATAAAAATAAAGTAAACCAATTGCATACACTTATCTGGAAAGTAGACAATACATTAACAGAGTTAAATGACGGAATAAGACCCCAAACACAAATGGTGTGGAATACGATAGAGAGAAACTATAATGACTATGACGATGAAGCCATCATTCAAGAAGTAAAAGACAATGCTATTTTCTGGAAAAGTAAAAACGGGATAGAACAAACCCTAACATCGACAAGCTTTCCTGCAACTTTATCATCTATTAGAAACAAAAATAAAAATAAAAATAAAAATAATTAGAGTATTTTTTAAGGCTAAGCTTAGCCTTAACAGGGTAAGCCTTAGCCTTAAATAGCATCTATCACTATCCAGTCTCGATTAATCAAGTATGAGACACAATATGAAAGAACAATACGAGTTTCCCAAAGTTGGAAACGTCCGCGCCAAACAATCAGCTCAACACCTAAGCATTGGAGTATCTACCTACTGGCTTTGGGTGAAACAAGGCAAGATTAAACCACCAACTAAACACGGAGCGCGTGTATCAGTGTGGCAAGCGGAATACATTAGAGAGCTTGCAGAAAATGGCGTAGGGGGTGCTTAGAAATGACAGCCACAAAAAAAGCCACTCCCCGACAAGAGAACAGCCTCAAACGAGATAATATCATAGGTTCAAAACGGTTTAACCAGTTAAGCGAAGAAAAGCAAACAATAGTTATTCTTTACCATAAAGGGGAACTACCAAGAAAAGATATTGAGCCACTTATTCGCAATAACTATTTTCCTAATCCATCAAAAAGGTTAAGAGATATTCACGGCTTCGATATGAAATGGAAGCGACACAAATACATAAATGATCTAGGAAAACCAAAGTGGTATGGCATCTGGTATCTAACACCCGAAGATAAAAAGCGAGCGCGTGAGTTCGTTGGTGAGTTCATTTAATGCGCGTGCAACTATCACCAAATTGGCAGAATACACCCCCTGCCTTTTTGGGTAATTCCAAGCCTGAAACTGGCATCAATTCGCACTTAAAAAGAGTACGGAGAAGCACTGAAAAAAACAGCGGTTTTGATCCGAATTCTAAAAGCGGTTTTGATCCAGCGGTTTTGATCCAAAATATTAAGCACAAAACACCGCGCGCCCTTACTCCTATGCGGTGCAGGGTGAAGCCTCGGAACTTAGGGGACGGTCAAAATTCGCGGTTATTATTAGTAGCCTCTAATCATTTAGATAAACCTTATTCCAAAACCAATAGAAAAAAGCCTACTAAAAAGAAGCTTAAACTTAATCGAAAGTCTGAAAGCAAAAAAGGTTCTTTTAAATATCAAGGCATAACGTACAGGGTTAATACTGGAAGTGGCGAAGATAAGGGAATCTATTTAGTCATGGTTAGGAAGATGATTGATCAATTAAATATCTGCCTTGATATGTGGGGAAGGGTTTACGCAGTTAGATTGGACATGCATCTAAAGTTTTACCGTGGAGATAATCTTTTAATGACTCGTTTCATCCGCAACTTTAAAAAGGCGATGCTCAAAGAATACGGTTTTAACAACTTTGGTTATCAGTGGGCGCGTGAACTAGAAGCATCGAAGGCTTGCCATTATCACTTAGTCATATTTTTTGATGGTTACAAAATAAAATCACATTGGAAAATTAGACAAATAGCCAAAGAAGTTTGGGAGAAAATAAAAGTCGGTAATACAGTCCCATATTGGAAGCCGAAGAAATACGGAAAAGTAGCGCATGACATACGAAAAAATGACCATGAGTCGCTACTGGATGCGGTAGAGCATTTTAGCTACTTAGCCAAAACAAGAGGCAAAGGATACCGCGACGCGCAAGCCAAAGATTACAGCACAAGCCGATTTACTAAGCCAGTGAGGTTATCAGCATGATTGATTTAACAATGACCTTAAAACTAACCATCGTCTTATTAATCTTGATAGGGAGTGTTTTACCATGAGAGTAAGAGTGTTAAATAATATTGATCTATCTGGTAGTGAATCGCTTGCAGGCAAAGAAGATATGCAACAGGCAATTAATAAGGTGTTTTTTTGCGGGTATTTCAGGTTAATCTAATACTCCTAACACAATACCCAAAGAAGCGATAAAACGGCTTACAGGCTAAAATATGAGTTTTGAACAATTCAAGAGCAAGATGACATTCAAAAAAATTTTCCCATAGTCACTACACAGAAAATAAACGACCATGCTACCCCCCATATTCCCAATAGGATAAATTATGAAATATTTTGCATTAGAAATTGAAGAAACAGACCAAACCAACAAATCTGTATTGATGCAGATCATCAAGATAAAAGCTTACAGAGCGGGCTTATGACACTGAAAACATGCTGATAAGACCATCAATAAAAAAGCCTGCATCTTATCAAAAGACAACACAAAATTTAGGCAAGGTTCAGACAAGGTTTAAGGAGCCACAAAAGAGGCACAAGAAGCCTCTCAAGTTGATACAAACAAGGTCGCTACAGAATATGTAAGGACAGCCTTTGCCAACCAAATAAACCTCATTCTTAAAAAACTAAAAAATGCGACATACACTGTTTAAAGCTCCATCTCCTCATCAAACAAAACATATTTATCAGTATCATTAATATAAAAATCTCGAGTACCTCTAAGCCAGTTTCTCTTGTAATAATCAGCAAAAGCATACGCAAGTATCAATGTTTTCAGATCAGAGTCAGATTTATAAATATTGGCAATTCTTTCATCATCAATATCATTCTGCAAAAAGCCATTTTTAAGTAATATCTTTTTTACTGCACACCAGTAAAGCCCATACTGCAGATAACCACTTATTTTCACATTCTCCATTATTGTTCCACAAGCTCCTTTAACAGGGTCAATGCCCTTATTTTCCCATGTGGTCGTGACCATTTTTTCTTGTTGATTCAGTGAAGATTTTTTTATGAGTGATTCGGGTAAATAATATTCAAATGCAGACATTGTATTTTTTGTAAATTTATTACGGTATGCAAGTATGCCTTCTTTCAATGATTCAATATTAATAAACCGATAAATGGCACTCACTATCTTACAAATAGAGTAAACCCTAGTTAGAACATTAAATTCTATCTATTATCTTCTATTTAGGATTGTATTCTCTATTTTTATAAGTTGTTCTAACAGCATCTAAAGGCTATTTAGAAAAATAGGAGAAAATGAAATGTCAAAAGGTGTATTAGTAGGATATGCGAGAGTTTCAACACTTGACCAAGATCACGCAACACAAACCGACCGCCTTAATGGTGCTGGTTGTGAAAGGATATTTTCAGAGAAGCAAAGCGGAACTACAAAAAAGAATAGAACCGCCCTTGCTGAATGTTTGGAATACATGCGCGATGGTGACACCTTAGTAATTACCAAGATTGACCGCCTAGCCAGATCAGCACGAGACTTGCACAATATCGTACATGACCTAGAAAATGCGGGTGTTAATCTTATGGTACTAGATCAGAGCATCGACACGCGCACACCAACAGGAAAAGCTTTTTTAGGAATGCTTGCCACCTTTGCCGAATTTGAAACCAATATCAGAAAAGAAAGGCAACTGGAAGGAATAGCCAAAGCGAAGGAAAAAGGCGTTTACAAGGGACGCAAACCAACAGCGCAAGCAAAGAAAGCGGAAATGTTAGAATTACTTAAATCAGGCATGAGCAAGCCAAAGATAGCCAAAGAATTAGGCGTATCGGTTGCCAGTGTTTACAACGTACTTAAAGAGGTGGCTTAACAATGGATATTAATCAACTGGCTAACAAGATCATGGAAGTATTGCGAAAGCTTGAAAAAGACTTGAAACAGGAGAATGAAAAGCAATCACAGGCTGAATAAGCCCAAAATACAGCAGAAATAAAAAAGCCTCGACAAAGTATCGAGGCTTTTTTGTGTCTTTAAACCACGTTAATCACCAACATTATGTTGGTTTTATTGTTGGTCTAAATATGCGAATTGTTTATTTAATGTTTAAATTCAACAACTTACAATTAATAGTGGCGGAGAGGCAGGGATTCGAACCCTGGGACGGTTTAACCCGTCGCCGGTTTTCAAAACCGGTACTTTCGGCCGCTCAGTCACCTCTCCGAAGTTTTTCTGTTACCCATAACTTGCAATCAGGTGCTTTAATTTAATGTAGCAAAAAGCAGAAAGCGCGTAGGATAATAAAATCCCCCTAAGGATGCCAGTAAAATATTATTTTTTTAACAACTAATTTGCTTGAATTCATTAAAGATGAAACTATAGTTAAGGTAAGTTGCAATATAAAATTCTAAGATAGCAACTTACTTCCAGTCATAGTGACGTCTTTAATTCAAGGAGAATAAGAATGATCGATATTCAGGCACGTAACTTTACTTTAACCGATGCGATTAAAATGCATACAGAACAAAAGCTTGAACCCATGCTACACCACTTTGGTGACCATATTTTAAAAGTTGTGGTTCATTTATCTGATGATAATGGCCCAAAAGGTGGAATTGACAAAAATTGCCATATTCATGTTGAAATGAAAAAGTTACCGACTGTTGTTATTGAAGACTTGGAAGAGAACCTCTATGCCGCAATAGATCTTGCTACCCATCGAGCAGAGCGGTCCGTACGCAAGACACTTGAAAAAGTACAAACTAAAGCACGTAAGGTTGATAAAAACGCTATTGCTGGCACCTAATCCTCCCAGCTAAACCACGTATAATTTGAAACTATAGACCTTAATCATTAACTTATGTTACTCTTGGAATATGTGGCTTTGATTGAATGTTTTTATTTTTCATTCTTAACTACTTATTTTTTATATTAATTTTGAGGTCTTGTGTAATGGCAACAGGTACAGTGAAGTGGTTTAACGGTAGCAAGGGTTTTGGGTTTATCGCCCCTGATGATGGTACTGATGATGTTTTTGTACACTTTAATTCAATTCAAATGGATGGCTATAAGTCTTTGGATGAAGGTCAAAAAGTGAATTTTGAAACAGAAGATGGGCCAAAAGGACCTGCTGCTGTTAATGTGACGGCTGCTGAGTAAACTTTTATTCAAACCATCCTATAAAAGCCCAAAAAGAATACTGGCTTTTATAGGATAACAAGTCGACAAAGTGGGTGCTATTTACCCCATGTATCGCGCAAGCTTATAGTACGGTTAAATACCAGTTTATCCGTGGCAACATCAGAAACCTTGTCTAAACACTTATCTAAAAAGAAATACCCCTCACGTTCAAACTGATATGGCAATTCCTCCTCTGGGTTTGCTAGATTGATCTCTGCCTTGCAACCAGTCAGTGTTTGTAAACTTTGTGGATTAATGCAGTCCATAAAATCTTTATCACCTGCATCCGGTGCTTCATCGGTAAATAATCGATCATATAAATTGACTTCGCAATCAACATTCTGTGTCGCTGAAACCCAGTGAATCACACCTTTCGCTTTGATACCATCTTCTGGGTTCTTACCCACGGTATTTTCAATAATGCGCGCCCTCACCTCAATTATTTCACCCTGATCGTTTTTAATCGCTTTATCTGCTTCAATAATATAGGCATTTCTCAAGCGCACCCGTTTACCGAGCACTAAACGTTTATACTTTTTATTCCCTTCTTCTTGAAAGTCGGCCTTATCAATATAAAGCGTTTGGGTAAAAGGTAAAACGCGGCTACCAAGCTCTTCACGTTGTGGATGGACTGGTGCGCTCATTTCTTCAGTTTTATCAATATCATAATTTGTTAAAGTCACTTTGAGCGGATTCATTACACACATCGCACGCGGTGCGTTTTCATTTAAATCTTCACGTACTGCAAACTCTAGCTGGCTGACATCGACGACTCCATCCACTTTAGTTACGCCTGTACTGTCAATAAAATCACGAATGGATTTTGGTGTATAACCACGACGCCGCATTCCTGAAATTGTCGGTAAACGCGGGTCATCCCAGCCATCCACCACCCCCTCATCAACCAACTGTTTTAATTTGCGCTTGCTGGTGACGGTGTAATTGATATTAAGGCGTGAGAACTCATATTGATGCGGTGTTGCAGGCACAGGCAAGTTTTCAATAAACCACTCATACAAAGGGCGATGCTCAACAAATTCTAAGGTACAGATTGAATGCGTAATCCCTTCAATCGCATCACTTTGTCCATGCGCGTAATCATAGGAGGGATAAATACTCCACGTATCACCTGTTTGATGGTGTGGCATGTTTTTAATACGGTAAATCACAGGGTCACGCATTTGCATATTCGGATGCGCCATATCAATTTTTACGCGTAACGAACACGTACCATCGGCAAATTCACCTTTACGCATTTTTTCAAATAACGTTAAATTCTCTTCTACACTACGGAATTTATTCGGGCTATCTTTACCCGGCTGTTTAAGGTTGCCACGATATTCACGCATTTCATCAGCGCTTAAATCACAAACATACGCTTTACCCTCTTTGATTAAATAAACAGCCCAATCATACAACTGTTGAAAGTAGTCAGAGGTGTAACGCACATCACCATCCCACTCAAAGCCCAGCCACTTCACATCTTCTTTTATAGAACCGACGTATTCAATATCTTCTTTTTCAGGATTAGTATCATCAAAACGTAAGTTACATGTCCCGCCGTACTTTTTCGCTAAGCCAAAGTTTAAGCAAATAGATTTTGCATGGCCGATATGAAGATAGCCATTAGGCTCTGGAGGAAATCGGGTTTGTGACGTTGTGATTTTTCCTGACTTGAGATCAGATTCGATAATTTTCTCAACAAAATTTAATGGTTTTTTTTCTTCAGTCATAATCTTAATCTGCTTAGTGTTTAAACAATAGTACTAAAGAATACCACTCTTCAGTCTAATAATTTCTGTGATTTACTTACCTTGCTGCGATAAGCTTTGAGTCAGTTGTTTTTCTAGTTTTTCCATTCGTTCTAAAATAGCTTTAGTATCTTCGTGAATATGTTTAATTGCAGAAACTTCACCCTCATCATTCTCCAAATCATAGGCTTCATGCTCTCTTTGCATCCGATCAATAACAATCCCGATCATCATATTCAAGAAAACAAAAGCGTTGAGAAAAATAAACGACAAGTAAAAGGTCCACGACAAGGGGTAAACCTTCATTGTTTCGTACATAACATCAGTCCAATCCTCAAACGTTACAACGCGAAACAGGGTCAACATTGCTACTAAAATATCACCCCATAATACCTCGTTTATTTCACCAAATAACATACTGCCCGCAGCAGCGTAAATATAAAAAATAATAAACATCAGCAACAAAACATAGCCCATAGGAGGCAGCGCCTTGATAAGAGCAGATATTAAAATACGTAATTCAGGAACAATGGATATTAAACGCAACACTCTGAAAATTCTCACTAACCGCGCTAATAAAACGGCTTCAGAATCATCAATGGGTATTAAACTAACCGCAACAATCAGTGTATCAAACACATTCCATGCTTTTTTAAAGAATGTAAAAGAGTGACCTTCCGCAATAAAACGCACAATAATTTCAAACAAGAACAGATAAGTAATCGCAATGTCAATGAAAGTGATTATTTTTAAATAATCAGGGTCAATATCATACGTCTTCACCCCGATCATTAAGGCGGAAAAGATAATAACCGAGATAATAATAAACTGAAAAATACGATTATTATTCAGTCGATTAAGAGATTCTTTAAGCTGGGTGATAAGCATAAACTAAACGCAAAATGAGAATGAGCCGCACATTATTAGGAATAATGCTCTAGATTACAAGCTGCTTTAATACTGAGTAGAAGATATTTAACCACAAAAGACTACAGTGATAGCAGAAGAAACAACAAGAGATTTTCTTAGCCATTCTGTCCATGCCTTTCTAAATATTTCTCTGGTAAATTTTATCCTATACCGAAAACTTAGTAAGTTACGCAATCTTAAACCCTGCATACAAATCAACAACATTTACCACCGTCGATTGCACTGTAACCGACTGATCTAACGCTAACGCGTCCTGTTTATTAATTTTCGGTTCTATCGCCAAATCAGGTAAAATAAGTGTTGTTTTGCGCTCATCCTGCATTACCACAACCGCCTCACCCTGCCATGATTCACCAGACTGCTTTTGATGTTGCTTAAAGTACAACAGCTTCCAATGCTGATTTGACTGACGCTCTGCTTTACGCGCAGCAAAACTACCCTCATCGGCCAAACCGATTCGCTCTAACATTGCCTCATGGTCTAACAAAGGCTGCTCAGTTAAAAATGCCCGTAATTGCTGATGCACCACCAAATCTAAATAGCGCCGAATCGGACTGGTAACACGCGTATAACAAGGCAAGCCCAAGCCAAAATGTGCTGCTGCCGCAGTGCTATGGCGTGAAGCTTTAAAAAAGCGACGATAGGCATAATGCTCCGAAAGCTTTTCAGGGTGTTGAATTTCTTCAGGCCCTGGCTGATACGCATAAGGGATCATAATATTATTTTTTATCGCAAACAATGCAACCGCCTCACCCGCTGCTAGCATCGCCTCAGTAACTATTTGCCGACTGCCACCACGACTGTACGGCTGAATCATAATATCACCATCACTGACTTTAATATTCACTTCAGGCAAATCAAGCATTGCTGCATTATTATCTAAGCGACGTTGATGGAAGCGATCAGTGATTACTTTTAAGTCTGCAAAAGTTGAATCTAGTTCCTTATCTGCATCATCATAAGTGGTACGCGTAACCTTTAACGTTGAAAAGCAAATTTCGATATCTTCAAGCTCGCCTGATTCAGTTATTCGAAACCCAACCGACAGCGCATTACTTTTATCCTCTAAACCCAAGCCCAACTTTTGGGTAATGGTTGTCGGTAACATATGAATCGTTTGGTCAGGCAAGTAAACATTAGTGCCTCGTTCTCGTGCTTCAATATCCAATTCTGAATCCGCTGTGACCAGCGACGAAACATCTGCAATATGCACCCATAAGAAATCATCCTCTAATGAAATGGCATCATCTGGATCTTGGTTACCGACATCATCAATCGCCCATGCTGCGAGATGTTGTAGATCGCGACGCTCAGTTTCTAATGGCTCTGGAATATCAAACTCTGGATCATGCAAGGTGAGTCCGAAGCGCCGTGGCCAAGGGTTATATTCGTCATTCCAATAACCCAGTTTGATTAATAAACCATGCGCCACTTCTTTTGTTTCTTGCAAACTCAATGCTTTTAAAATACGACTACCTTCACGCTCGCCACAGGCGAGTTGCTCGATCTCCACAAGGTGTGTGTAATCCTCTTTTTCAATCTTGTTATCTTTGATGCGAGCTAATAAATTACTCCAAGCTTCTTTTTTATTCTTGTCCGTTTGACGTTTTTGTTGTTCCGCTTGAATCAAATCACTCGGGCGAACGGAGATAAGATCCGTTTTGTCATCATGCTCAAAATACAAACCATCAACCACTAACATCCAGCTAGACCAAGTACTTTGTGGCGTAAATTCACCGTATAATAGCTCTGCCAAGTCACTGAGAGGGACAGGCTCACCTTCTAGTAATTCCAAGGTTTCATCCAGCGTATTTAAGGTTTCTGGAACATCCATATCCAGAATGGCAACATCACTTAATGGCCCAGGGTGAAGTAGTTTAATATCTTTATCACGCACCCGTTTAGTGGTTTTAAAAAATAAAATATCAATTTTATCACTGACTACTTCAACGATAGCAGCTTTGCTTTTGTAATAAACTAACGCGCCTTTTTTTAGTGTTGTCATGGTTTTTTTCTACCTAGTTGAGTCAGTAACGTGATTATGAGCATCGTGAAAACCACCGATAAGAAGCCCCAAATACCGGCAATAAAACCAAATAAATCGGGGGCTTTCATCATGGTGCTCATCAAGGATTCTTCATAATAAAAAAACCATTGATGGTTATCAGGAAAAACCCAAATATGCAGCTGGTTAAATATTTTTTCTAGCCCTAATGCCAATATGGCACCGCTAACAAAAAATAACACTAAAGCACTTAACAGCCATTGCTTTAACGAAGGAAGCTTGAATTTTTTAAATAAAAGGAAAATGCTTATGAATAGCCATAGCACCACTAAACCAATAATGAGCGGTTTAAGCTTGTCCAATAAATTTGCGACATCTTGTAAGTGAGTCACCTCGGCTGGGGTAAATAAAGCGACAGCCTGATTATTTAAGCCTTGGTATGAGAGCTCCTGTAAACCCTTGCCATGATTCTGGATAGACTCAACAACTTGATGAAACAAATCAAGCCTTTGTTGTTTACTGGTCGTTTCAAAGCCCAGCTTATTCTTATTGTTTTTAGGCGCATAACGCTCAATATGTTCGGCAACACCAATATTATCGTACAAAAAAGGATAAGCAAAATCGACTTTACTTAAAACCCACCAACCTGCAGGCAGCGTTACCAGAAAGGTGAGCAATAAATAAAAACCCCAGAAAAGTTTTCTCATTGCTTTTCAAAAGCCAATGAAGCTGAGTTAATGCAATAGCGTAATCCCGTCGGTTGAGGCCCGTCAGGAAAAACATGACCAAGATGTGCATCACAGTTTGCACAACGTATCTCTACACGTGTCATCCCGTGGCTAGAATCAGTTATTTCAATAACCGCATCCTCAGTCACAGGCTGCCAATAGCTTGGCCAGCCACTGCCTGAGTCATACTTTTCATCTGAACTAAACAATGGCGATTCACAACAAATACAGTGATAAATGCCTGATTCTGTATTCTGGTAGTATTTCCCGGTAAATGCAGGTTCCGTCGCCCCTTCTTGGGTAATTTTATATTCTTCTTCGGATAATTTTTGTTTAAGTTGGTGCTTATCCGTATCAACAAGCTCTGTTTCTTCAGCCTTTAAACCGGTTAAGAATAGAACCCATTCAGCAAACAGCTTTTTATCAGGTGAAATTAACACGGATCGGGCTTTCATCGCTTGTCTAAAAACCGTTTCACCTTGCAAGGTACAGGCATAGCCACCCGCTTCTTCTAAAATCAACGTACCTGCGGCTAAGTCCCATAACTTCATTCCACCATGTAAATACAAATGACCACGGTTTGCCGCCATCCATGCCCACTCCAGTACACAGGAGCCTAAGTTACGTTGTGATTTATACGGCGCATCGCTTATTAAACGTTGTACCAAGTCTGGTGTTAAACGTTTAAAATCAACAATGGCGATACTCTTATCAAGCGAGAAGCTGCTTGGTTTACACAATAATTCTTCACCATTCAGCCATGCCCCCAGCCCCTTAACCGCACTGAACATCTCATCACGCACAGGATCATAGGTAATGCCAATTTGTACCTCACCATGCACAAATAATGCCAATGAAGTTGCAAATAGCGGAATACCTGCGGCGAAGTTACTCGTACCATCCAGAGGATCAAGGCACCATAACTGACTAGAGTTTTGTAATAATGATTCTTGCACAGCGACATCCATTTCTTCACTTAAAAAAGTGATTTCTGGGTAGAGCTCTGCAAGAGCTTGACAAATTCGTTGATCGGCTGATAAATCGGCTTCGGTCAATAAGCTACCATCATCCTTGACCTCAAAACCCACTTGGTTAAAGCGCGGCAAGATTTCTTGTTGTGCGACGTCACGTATCAAAGTTTCTAGTGTTTTTAAGTCAGGAAGCATTGTATCCTTCAACCTATTAATATAATTAGTGGTTACAGTTTATCAAATGGCAAGCATTTTAATCATACTATTTTTAGCCTTAATTGCGTGGTTTTGGCTTAACTCTATTCGCGCCAAAGAAATCGCCATGGCTGCCTCATCTCAGGCTTGCCAACAAATACAGGCGCAATTTTTAGACCAAACAGCATCATTAAAAAAACTCCGCTTTATTCGTAACCGTAATGGTAGACTAGGAATTTTACGTGTCTACGGTTTTGATTTTAGCCGTGACCGTGAAAACCGCTCAAAAGGTTTTGTTGAAATACAAGACCATAAAGTCACTAAAGTATACCTTGATGATGAGACAGGAGTGACCATTTTATGACAACAAATTTTCGACAATATTTTTCCATTAACCCCTTGTCAGCTCTTTTCTTCATAGCTTTATTTTCTATCAGCACAAACACCCAAGCCAAAGGTAATGCCGAAAAGCTAGGCGATGCCATCTACATTATGTCTCCCGTAATAGCCTATGGAAGCACTTTTTATAAAGACGACCCAGAAGGACGTATGCAGTTTTACAAATCTATTTTAACCAATACCGCAGTCACCTTTGCCTTAAAGTACACGGTTAAAAAGCAACGACCCAATGGGGAAAATAATCGCTCGTTTCCATCAGGGCATACCTCTACCAGCTTTCAAAGTGCTACTTTCATGCATAAACGTTACGGTTTAAAAGCTGCTGCCCCGCTCTATTTAGGTGCAAGCTATGTTGCCTATAGCCGCGTTCATTCTAAGAACCACGACACGACCGACGTACTCGCTGGCACATTAATTGGCGGATTAAGCAGCTATTATTTTACCTCTGCTTATCAAACAAAGAAAACATTTGCGCAACTGTCTCCACTAGTTTCTAGCGATACGTTAGGCGTACAGCTTACTGCGCATTGGTGAGTCGTCTCAGGCTAAGTAAAAGGTAGATAAGATTTTCAAAAATACTGCTAAACTTACTGGTGTATATAACAATTAATTAACCAAAGGAGTAAAAACTATGTCAGTCGCAAAAGTAACCGAAATCACTTCAAATTCAACTAAAAGCTTTGAAGATGCTGTAGAAAATGGTATCGCACGAGCCAATAAAACCTTAAAAAATATTAGTAGCGCATGGGTTGCGGATCAAAGCGTTTCTGTAGAAAATGGTAAAGTGTCTTCTTACAATGTTCGTATGAAAATCACCTTTGTGCTTGAATAAAATAAGTAACATACAATGTTCGCCAAAGGCATGAGGGTTACTCTTTGTAATTTTCGTGCCTTTTGTGTTTTTCGTAGACGGATTTTTAAAAACACCGTATTATCAACTTCATTTACTATTTTAAAGGGATTTTACATGGGTTTTATGACAGGCAAACGCGTTCTCATTGCAGGTATCGCATCGAATCGCTCGATAGCTTATGGCATCGCAAAAGCCATGCACCGAGAAGGAGCAGAACTGGCCTTTACTTATCCCAATGATCGCATGAAAGGCCGTGTTGAAAAAGTTGCCGCAGAGTTAGGTAGCGAGATTATTTTAGAATTAGATGCTGCAAGTGATGCCTCTATTAATGATTGCTTTACTGATTTGGGTAAAACATGGGATGGCTTAGATGTGGTTGTTCATTCAATTGGTTTCGCCCCTAAAGAAGAGCTTGAAGGTAGTATAGTTGATAACACTACTCGTGAAGGTTCTGGCATCGCGCACGATATTAGCACCTATAGTTTTTTAGCTATGGCAAAAGCCGCTAAACCCTTAATGCAAGGTCGAGAAAATCCCTCACTACTCACACTTAGCTATCTTGGAGCGGTTGCTTCGATCCCTAATTACAATGTCATGGGCATGGCAAAAGCCAGCTTAGAAGCGGCGGTACGCTTCATGGCAGCTGATTTAGGCCCTGATGGAATCCGAGTCAACTGTATCTCAGCAGGCCCTATTCGCACCCTTGCAGCAGCAGGCATTAAAGACTTTAAGAAAATGTTAAACTCATTCGCAAGCTCAGCACCCTTACGCCGAAATGTCACCATTGATGAAGTAGGTAATGCGGCAGCGTTTTTATCCTCTGACTTGGCATCAGGAATTTCGGCTGAAATCATGTATGTTGATGCTGGCTTTAATACAGTAGGAATGATGTTAAATGACGGTTCTGAGACTGGGTAGAACCTTTACTTATTAAAAAGAGTGAAAGCCTATCAGCCAATAGCTTGTCATCAATACGATTATATTGAAATCGCTTGCCTGAATGCTTATCAACTGGAGCTAGAACTCATAACAGGTGAGCTTGTTAAAGGCATTGCAATAACAACGAGTATTAAAGACAAACAGGAATTTTTAGTTCTAACGTCAAATTTAGAAGGAAGAAGTCCAGAGACAATGGTTCGTCTGATCAAATAAAGACACTAACAGTACTAAGTACTTAGTACTTAGTCCAAATGCAAGCTTTACTAAAATTCAGCTTGCTTAGACTTTAGGGAAGTTCTGGTTAAAAAGTTTAAATTTACCAGCTACCCATACTTTTCATCGGATTCATGCTCGTCATCGGATTCATTCCCGTCATCTCGCCCATTCCCATCGGTGACATCGGCGAAAAAGGTGAGCCAAAGCCACCCATCCCACTCATTGGAGATGACATGCCACTTAATGGTGGAAAACCACTCGAGTCCATCATAGATGATCCAAAGCTAGGGAAGCTCTTCATGCCTCCCATATTATAATTATTAACCATTGGCGCGGGGCGATAAACATATGTTTGCGGTCTTGGTCTAACGATGCTTTGAGACCTAACAAAGTTTTGAGGTCTTACAGGGTATGGATTAGCAAATTGTTGTGGTGCTGCATAATATGGGCTTTGACCATAAGCTGTATTGTAAGGCGATGGCTGATAGGGCGATGCCATATAAGGGTTAGCATAAGGTGTTTGGTATACGCTCTGATATGGGCCAGGGTAGTTATTGCCATTATAGCCAGAGTTACAGTTGCCGTTATTACCACCAAAACCACCGAAGCTGTTACCCGACATCTCTTCCATCCAATACATCGGCGTCCACACAGGCCAACTATTACAGCCGTTATTATTGTTGCCACCAAAAAAATTCCCAAAGCCATTATTATTCCCAAAAAAACCATTGGCGCTGCCAACACTGGCTGTGCCTAACATCCCTATTAGTAAAATAGTTTTAAGTATTGGTTTTTTCATCTGACAGCTCCTAGGTTATCTATTCTTATACAGTGATCGATAATACACCGTATAGGCTTAACTTTAGCTTAGCAGATTTTTGATGATTATCAGTTAACAAACTAACAGAATGCGCAATATCTCAGCATTAGCGGCAGGAAAGTCATAGTCAGATAGCGCTTTTCTTTCAACCCAGCACATCGGTTGCCCTTCCAAGCCTTTTGGCTCACCCTGCCAGTTCCTCACTTCATAGACATCCAACACGATATTTTTAGAAGTATATTGGTATTTAACGGTAGTAAGAAAAGTCGCTGATTCCAGCTGAATACCTAGTTCTTCTTGTAACTCACGAGCGAGTGCCTGTTGTGCAGTTTCTGAGGTTTCAACCTTACCCCCAGGAAACTCCCATTTATTCGCTTGATGCTGGTCGGCAGAGCGTTTTGTTATAAGAATCTGGTTTTTATTATTAATAATGACTGCAATAACAACGTGTAGACTCATTTTTTCTTTAGGTTTTTCTTAAAAAATAATAAAGGTTTAAAGTCAGCAACACAGCGCATTTTAGGAATCCAACGTACTAAGTTATTGGCAGTGAAAACACGACCTTCATGCTCATTTTCAAACACGCCATCATGAAATAAAACCACCCCGTTACGTCCTTTTTTGCCATTACCACAAAGCTGGCCTAAGACGTTATCTAATATTTGATCACCATGTTGGTATTTTTCATTCCAATCGTAGGCTGTCATCTCCCAACCAAGGTGATAGAACTTAGCTTTTATTAAGGCCTCCATCACCTGAGGTTGCTCTTTTTGGTTAAACATTCCATCACCATAAGGGAGCCTAAATATTGCTGGCTCGGTAGTGAAGTATGGGTCTAATATTCGGCGTGAATCCATGATTGTTTTAGTCAATTCAGCCGGTGATAATTTCGAATGATAATAATGCTCATAGCTGTGCGAGCCAATATCATGCCCTTCTCGTTTAATGCGTTGTAGCGTTGCAAAACGTTGTTTACAGAGTTGCAATGATTTTGTTCCTGCCAGATGCTTTTTACAGTCAACTTTATTACCCAAAACTAAAAATGTTGCCTTGATATTTTCTCGTTTCAAGATATCCAATATTTTTGGCGTAACGCTTCCTACCCCATCATCAAAGCTTAAATGAAGTTGATGTTTTTGCGTCGTACATTGGTATTTAACTCTTACTGCATTACAGTCTTCGCTGGCGATAACTTGTGTTGCTAGAAGCGGCGAAACAAGTGATACAAACAAGACCGACAGTATTAATTGGTGTTTAGTTATTTTCATATTAGCTTCTATACTCTGCGTTAATAGTTACATATTCATGTGATAGATCAGATGTCCAAACGGTTGCCTGCGCCTGACCTGCGTTTAGTTTAATACGGATTATGATTTCTGCTTTATCCATCTCAACTTGCCCATGTTCTTCTTGATAACTTTGCAAAGGCTCACCGGCTTCAATCAACTGTGTTTCACCGAGCCATAATGATAACTTGCTAACATCTAAGGCTTTTACGGGAGTTTTTCCAATTGCCATTAATAAACGACCCCAATTCGGATCACTGGCAAAGAGTGCTGTTTTAACTAAGGGTGAGCGTGCGACAGAATAAGCAATTTCTTTGGCGTAATCATAATCAGGGGCATCGTCAACTTTGATGGTAACAAACTTAGTCGCGCCTTCTGCATCACGGATGATAGCTTGTGAGAGTTCCTGACAGACATCAAAAATAGCATCAACAATTTGTTCTTCATTTTCAGTATTTAAAACAACACCTGACTGCCCAGTTGCCATAAGAATCAATGAATCATTGGTCGAGGTATCTCCATCAACAGTAATACTATTAAACGATTCCTTTACCGCTCCTTCAAGAATGGCTTGCAAAGATTCGGTATCAATTGCAGCATCGATCGCCACATAAGCAAGCATCGTTGCCATATTTGGCTCTATCATACCAGCGCCTTTGGTTATCCCAGAGATCGTCACCGTCTTACCATCAATATCAAAAGACTTAGAGACACCTTTGAGACTGGTATCTGTTGTCATAATTGCTTTTGCAACTTTAAGCCAGTTATCTTCCTTTAAGCTTTCAACAAGTTGTGGAACCTGCTCAACAATTTTCCAATAAGGAAGTTGTTCACCGATGACACCTGTTGAAAAAGGTAGGATGCTATCCAATGCGGTTGCTGTTTCTTCTGCTATTTCTGCACAGATCATACGCGCAGAGCTTAGGCCCTCCTCCCCTGTCCCGGCATTAGCATTACCCGCATTAATCACCAAATAACGAATACCCTCTGTTCGAGCCAAATGCTCTTTACAAACAATAACAGGTGCAGCACAAAATGCATTTTGGGTGAAAACACCTGCCACAGTGCTACCTTCAGCTAATTCGATTAAGGTTAAATCATCACGATCTTTATAACGAAGGCTTGCTTCTATTGCACCAAGGCGAATGCCTTTGACGGGGCTTAGTGATGTGGGTACAGTGAGATTAACGGCCATGTTTCAAATCCCTATAACGAGTTTATCTAATCTATCCAAGCTGCTCACCTTGCACCTAAAGCTTGTCTATTTAGGCGAAAAAGTGAAATTTACTAGTGTAAAGCGGGCTTTTATCAACGAATAAATGGCAAGTTTTAGGCGTGAGCTAAGTAATTTAAACTAATTTTCCGTGACATTGTTTGTACTTTTTAGCCGACCCACACGGACAAGGCTCATTTCGCCCGACTTTCTCAACCTCACGCTTAAACGGCTTAACCGCTTCTGCTGTAAACCCTTCGTCCCTAGAACCTGCAGCAGAGTCTGGCGCACTTAAAGAACTACCTACATCTTGATGTACAAAGTCTAGGTCAGCACCTTGCTCATGTTCCATACGATGCTGTTCTTCAATCGCCTCTGCCTCTTCTGGCAGAGTGATTTCCAAGCGAGTAAAGAAGGCAACCACGTCTTGCTTAATTTTACCCAGCAAACTTTCGAACAGTTCAAAGCCTTCACGTTTAAATTCTTGCTTTGGATCTTTTTGTGCGTAACCGCGTAAGCCAACCGACTGACGCAAATAGTCCATTGAAGCCAAATGCTCTTTCCAATGAGAATCTAACACGTGGAGCATGACATCACGCTCTAAATTACGCATTGCCTCATCACCAATTAACGTTTCCTTTCCCTTAATGGTAGTTTTTACGGTATTTAAAATCTTTTCACGCAAGGTCTCTTCATGCAAATTCTCATCCGCATCCAGCCAATCTTGAATATCCAAATCAAGGCTAAAGTCATCTTTAAAGGCTTTAGTAAGACCCTCAACATCCCACATTTCATCTAATGAGCCTTCGGGAATATACATACTAATGGTTGAATCAACCACATCATCAACAAATAATTCAATTGATTCAGAAACATCGGCTGACTCTAATAATTCAGAACGTTGCTCATAAATAACTTTTCGTTGATCATTGGCAACGTTATCGTATTCTAATAAGTTTTTACGAATATCAAAGTTATGCCCTTCTACTTTACGCTGTGCGTTTTCAATTGATTTAGAAACCATCTTCGCTTCTATCGCTTGGCCTTTTTCCATGCCCAAACGCTGCATGATAGCTTTAACTTTGTCCGAAGCAAAAATGCGCATTAGATTATCTTCTAATGACAAGAAGAAGCGCGATGAACCAGGATCACCCTGACGTGCCGCACGACCTCGAAGCTGGTTATCAATTCGACGAGACTCATGGCGCTCTGTGCCTATAATATGCAAACCACCTGCTGCAATAACTATATCATGACGTTTCTGCCACTCTGCTTTCACTTTGGCAATATCACTGGCATCATCACCCAAAGCTTTTATCTCTGCGTCTAGCGAGCCACCAAGCACGATATCTGTACCACGACCGGCCATATTCGTTGCAATAGTCAATGCGCCAGGGCGACCTGCATTTTCGATAATATGCGCTTCGCGTTCATGTTGTTTTGCATTTAAAACTTCATGTTCAACACTCATTTGAGTTAGTAAGTTTGATAAAATTTCTGAGGTTTCTATCGAGGCTGTACCCACCAATACGGGCTGACCTTTCTTTTTACAATCTGCAATTTCTTCTGCTATGGCTTGATACTTTTCTTCTTCTGACATGTATACCAAGTCATTGCCATCATCGCGCGCAAGTGGTTTATTACCCGGTATTACAACCACTTCAAGCCCGTAGATTTCTTGTAGCTCAAACGCTTCGGTATCTGCCGTTCCTGTCATGCCGGATAATTTATTATATAAACGGAAGTAGTTTTGGAAGGTGATTGAAGCCATTGTCTGGTTTTCGGGATTAATTGTTAAACCTTCTTTGGCTTCAACCGCTTGGTGCAAACCATCAGACCAACGTCGACCGGGCATAGTTCGGCCGGTGAACTCATCAACAATAACCACTTCATCATCATTAATAATGTAATCAGTATTTTTTTGAAAAAGGTTATGCGCTCTTAATGAGGCATTAAAATGATGCAGTATCGAGATACTATCGTTATCGTAAAGCCCTTGATCTTTACCCAGAACCCCTGCTTCTTGCAATAAAACTTCAGCCGTTTCATGACCCGCATTCGTTAAGAATATCTGCTTGCTTTTCTCATCAACCGTAAAATCACCAGGAACTTCGACTTCTTCCTCACCATCATCCTCACCTTCTTGTCGCTTTAACTGGGGGACGATGCTATTAATGGCAGCATACAATTCTGATGAATCTTCTGCGGCACCAGAGATAATAAGCGGGGTTCTCGCCTCATCAATAAGTATCGAGTCAACTTCATCAATAATCGCGTAGTTTAAATCACGTTGAACCCGCTCCTCTTTACTAAATGCCATATTATCGCGCAAATAGTCAAAACCAAACTCGTTGTTGGTTCCGTAAGTAATATCAGCGGCATAAGCTGCTTGGCGTTGATCATGGTCTAAACCGTTAATAATAACGCCCGTACTTAAACCTAAAAACCCGTAAAGCTTCGACATCCACTCCGCATCACGTTGCGCGAGATAGTCATTAACCGTAATAACGTGAACACCTTTCGCAGGTAATGCATTAAGATAAGCTGACAACGTTGCAACCAAGGTTTTACCCTCACCGGTACGCATCTCCGCTATCTTACCCTCATTTAGGGTCATTCCACCAATCATTTGCACGTCATAATGACGCATACCCATTACACGTTTACTTGCCTCACGTACGGTGGCAAACGCTTCAGGTAATATCTCTTCTAATGTTGCGCCTTGTTTTAAACGCTCACGAAACTCGGTCGTTTTAGATTGGATTTGTTGATCAGTCAGTTTAGCTAACGGCTCTTCAAAATCGTTAATACTTGTTGTAATTTTTGAGTAAGATTTAACCAGTCGATCATTACGACTACCAAAAAGCTTTTTAGTCACTTTGCCAAACATGCTTGTTATTCCCCTTGAATACCAATAATTGTCTGATTGAAAGATAAATGTGTCAGCTAAAAAATCAGACAGAATAGATCAAACATATGGGTTAGCCTGTATTAATCAAGCAACAATCCCTGTATTGATCACAATAATCCGCGCATTATATTACAATGAAACAGAGAAATACCTGAATCAGATTTTTTATTTTAAATTAATTGTTAATTTCTTTATTTTTATCTCTATGCGTCAATTATTTTTCAATAACGTTAAACCCTTCCAGATAAGAAAGTGGATCTACTGGTTTTTGATTCCTCCAAACTTCAAGGTGAAGATGCGGCCCAGTGACTCGACCGGTACTACCTACCTCTCCAATTTTTATACCTTTTCGAACCACATCCCCGACAGAAACATTGAAAGCATTTAAATGTGCGTAACGACTTTTTAATGAATGACTATGCTGAATCTCGATCACATTCCCATAACCACCTTTTCTCCCCACAAAAGATACAAAACCACTTGCGATAGTTTGTACTTCTGTGCCGGTTGGTGCTGCAAGATCAACCCCGTTATGGTTTCTATGTTTTCCATTAATAGGATCACGTCGGGGACCAAATCGAGATGAGACATACCCTGTTGGTACGGGCTTGGTAAAGTCACTGATTAACTCAATATTATTGTTTTTATCCACATAAAGATTAATCGCCTGGCTTTCTAAATATTTCAACTCTAGCATTTGCTTTAAATGTTGGTATTGTTTTTCTTGTTGAGCAATATCTTTTTCTAAGTCGTTAATATCTTTAGATAAAAATGATGCATCATAAAGTCGGGCTGGATGTGCCTGATTTAGACCACCAACACCTGGCTCTGCTTTTAGCATAAACTGTTCTATATCAATATTTTCCTGACGTGCTATAAAATTACCTAAGGTATTTAAACGATCAACTTGCAGCCTGAGTTTGCCTAACTCTGCTAACTTCGTAGTGATAGCAGGGTTAATCTCGTTATTTTGGCCATTAACGTGATTGAGAGTAGGCTGACTAGCTACTCTATAAAAATAGCCACCTAATAAAACAATACTCACTGATAAAAAGAAAACCAATGGCATCACGAACTTTAATTTTAGCGGCAGATTAAATTTACGATGAGATGATCCATCATCGCTAATAAAAATTATTTTCATGCTATCCTAAAGGAATGACTGATCAAGCCACTAATTTTAAGAATATTAGTTTTCAGATTAATTTTTAAAAAATCACACATAATGTGTCCTGTTTCTATCTAT
>JALSJN010000057.1 GCA_026989335.1 Thiotrichaceae bacterium | reverse complement strand
ATTTACAATCCCAAACTGTATGGCTTCCTCTTTTATAATGCTCCATACTCTGAGTATAGTGCCAATTCTAGTCCCTGACCGCCTAAAGGCGTGGGATTTACTGATCCCCTATAGGGGACTTTAAATTGCGGGAGGTCATCCGTGATCTCAAACCAATTTGCGCAATGGTCAGTAAAAACATGCGCATCAGGTTTTTTCTCGATGCCACTATCTAATGTCCCTAATGAAAATTCTATCACTTCGCCAAGATCATTAGCGGCTTTGAAAGTAAGTAACTTTTAATAAAATCTACCCCTTGTAACCACTTAAAGTTTTCAACCTTTGCTTCACCATAGGTTGCAAAAGCAGCCCCGTGAAACTTGCGGCACATACTGCAATGACAGTGCGCCATCTGCTTTTCGATCTTGCACACTTCATAACGAATCTCGCCACAAAGGCACTGCCCCTTATATTTCTGCTTGTACATATCGACTCTCCCAATGTAATCAGTAGTTGGTATACTAGCAATATGTTCATAATCATCGTAATTGTTTTTATTCTTGTTTTAATCTTCGGCCCGCAGTTGTGGGCAAAGAGTGTATTTAAGCGCTATTCAAATAAGCAAGATCATATCTCAGGGACGGGTGGTGAGCTGGCCCGACATTTATTAGACCGGTTTGATATGCAGCATGTTGGTGTAGAACAAACAGAAGAAAATGGCGATCATTACGATCCAGAAGATAAGTTTGTACGTCTTTCACCGAAAAACTTTAATGATAATTCGTTAACTGCGGTGGCCGTGGCGGCACATGAAGTAGGCCATGCGATACAAGATCACCAAAAGGAGAATAAGTTAGCGCTACGAACTCGCCTAGTTAAACAAGCGCAAAAGCTCTCTAAAATAGGTTCTGTCATTATGATGGTTATGCCGATAGCGATGATTGTTACGAGCAGCCCCAGCGCAGGCTTAATCTTTATACTTGCTGGGCTTTCTAGTATTGCAGGAGCTGCGGTAGTACATTTAGTGACATTACCGGTTGAATGGGATGCTAGTTTTGGCAAAGCGTTACCTATTTTGAAAGAAGGTTACATTAACGACGAAGAAATTATAGCGGTAGAAAAGATTTTAAAAGCAGCCGCTTTAACCTATGTTGCGGCTTCATTAATGAGTATCTTGAACGTATGGCGCTGGATCGCTTTACTTAGACGTTAAGAAATAGAACAAGAGAATTAAGGCATGGATAAAGAGCAACGCATCGCTAACGAAAACCTAAAAGAATTCATTCGTTACTCGTCAAGCCCATGGCGAATCGTTTGGACAAACTTTGTAGCAGGTATTTTTCGTGGTTTAGGTACCTTACTAGGGGCTTCAATGGTGATTGCCTTTCTCATTTGGTCGCTCACTCTTGTTGCGGATATGCCTTTTGTGGGGGAATATGCCAATGATTTCAAGTCAACCGTTTCAGCTTATGTGCGTGATACAAATTATAATGATGAGTTTGATCGTTTGGGTGATCTCTTGGAGCGTATCGAACAAGATTTAAAAGATAATAATGAGAAATCACAATAGTTATGAAGATTCCTCGTTTCTATCAAAATGAAAGCTTTAGTAAGATAGTTGCTGAAGGTAACGAGCTTGCCTTATCGGTTAAAAACCATCGTCATGCCATTCAGGTGCTAAGACTTAAGAGAGAAGAAAAACTAATCATTTTTGATGGCAGAGGCGGCGAATATTTAGCTCATATTAAAGACTTTGATAAACGTAAGTCGTCTATTCAGCTTGAGTCTTTTATAGACGTAAGCCGTGAATCACCACTTTTAACCACACTTAACTTAGCAATGATAAAACCCGACAAAATGGATTTTGCGATTCAAAAATCGGTAGAGCTTGGGATAAATAGCATTCAGCCACTTTATTGCGAACGTAGCGTTATTAAAATAAAGGCAAGCCGCTTGGCAAAAAAAATGGAGCACTGGCAAGGAATAATTATTGCTGCTTGTGAGCAATCTGGAAGAACAAAAATACCAGAAATACGTGAGCCGATTAGCTTAGCAACATGCTTGAAAGAGAAGACATCGGATAGCTTAGGTCTTGTTATGTTGCCGACGGCTGAAGCACAACTTAAAAACGTAGGTGATCCTGAGCATGACCTTGATCAAACAATATCGTTGTATATTGGCCCAGAAGGTGGTTTTACAGACCATGAAGAAAATGAAATGTTAGAAAATAACATCAAGGGCATCTGTTTTGGCTCACGTATTTTGCGCGCAGAAACAGCGGTGATTGCTGGCATCACCGCCATTCAACAACGCTGGGGAGATTGCTAAGATCGAGCCTCTTTTTCTTTAGCCATTATTAACATTTTCTCAATAACGTCCGATGTTTCTTCATCTGCGTCTTTAATAAAGTCATCTAATGAAAGGGTCGTATTTAAGCGAATATCATTCGGTAGCAATGTTTGGCTATATCCTGGGATTTCTGAAAACCCTGATTTCAAGTTTAAATCATCCACTAAACCGATAACTTGGTAAGCTAAAAAAGGCGAGTAAACTAATGCTGCTACACCTAAAGCTGATAACCATTTTGTATGTATTGTTTTAACAATAAATAAGGCAAGTAATACAGGAATAATCATAAAGCTAGCAATATTATGTAACCAACTACCGAATGAGTCTGAAGTAAAGAGGTAAGAAACAAAGTGGCCTAAATATTCAAATAATTGTGGCACCAAAAATACCATCGAGGCAATACTAATGGC
The DNA here is from genome assembly GCA_026989335.1 of Thiotrichaceae bacterium. GTDB lineage: Bacteria > Pseudomonadota > Gammaproteobacteria > Thiotrichales > Thiotrichaceae > Cocleimonas. The sequence continues at coordinate 53,501 of JALSJN010000057.1, read as the reverse complement.
AGGAATGATCTCCCAGCGATGGGTTGATATTCGTGTAATACCAGAAATAATGACAGTGATACCCAATAAAGTCCAAACCGAGGGTAAAACGTTACTAATATAGTACAAGGGCTCTTTTGCAACAGGCGTATCCAAAAAGCGTTCAATAAAGAAAATTGCAACGGTAGCTAAAAATAATAGAGCCGCCCAAACAGGGCTACTAAAAAAGCAGAACAAACCACTACAGCTTTGCACATAGGTTTCTTCAACAGGCATGTCGGTTGAAAGTAGTCGTGCTTTTAATTTATTTAATTTAAAGTGTGCAGGAATTTCAAGCACTTCAGCCTCTGACCCTAGTTTCTTTCCTTCTAAGCTTGAGCCATTTTCAGTGGACAGGTTTTGAATCAGATAGCTGCCATCTTGTTTATCTATCACCAAGTGATGCGGTGAGATGGTCACATCTTGTAAGATGATATCATTGTCAAACGCGCGACCCATTGTGACGGGGAATGATTTAATTTTATGATAGCTATGAACACCACGCTGGATGGTTTCTAGAATTACTTTTTCCATTTGAATGTCTCCAACATGCGTTTAAATAAGATTAATGAGGTTTTTGCATCAGTGCCGGTAAAATCAAGATTAAAGATAAAGCCTTTGTCTTCTTCACCCACTAAAGCGGTGGTAAATAGCATATCGCTTAAACCCTTATATTTAAGGTAATCACGACGACAAACCGTGGTTTTAAAATCCCGATCAGCGACCTTGGTAAAATCGGTATGACAAGAAAAGTTTGTTACATCACGTTTACCTGCACGACTACCTATTACGCTACTGTTTGATTTCTCATAACGGCGATAAAAGCGTGTTGGACTTAGCTTATCTGTCTCTAGCCAAAGGTATTCGAAATTAATACTACCGACGGTTAAGTGAGAAGAAATATAGATATTATCTTCATTAGAACAACGCGTGAAATAACTTTTAAATAAATCATCTTTCTTAGGTTTACGGCTCGCATCCCAGCATCGGATAGAGTTATCTAACTTTGCTGGTACGATAAATGTGCCTATTTTAGTTGCGCTCCATTTATTGTTAAGTATTTTTGTAATAATTTTTTTAGCATTATCACGCAATTGGTTAGAGCTATGCGCAAAACGATCATCCACGGTTTTAAAATCATTACCTTCTAATCGATCTAAAACTACTTTTAAATATTCAGCAGGCACTAAAAAACTAATATTATTACCCGAGGTAGCAACATTAACGCCAACAAGGTTACCTTCTTGATCTAAAGCAGGCCCGCCACTCATGCCTGGATTTAAGCTGCCCGAAAATAAGATATTTCCATCAATGGCTCTTGGAAGGACACCGTTGTTCGTACCCTTAATAATGGTAAAACCTAAATCCATCGGATTCCCTAAAGAGAAAAGATTAGCGCCCTTTTCAGGAAGGTATGAAATTTTTAATGGTATACCCATAGGCTGCTTAGATTTAACAATGGCTAAATCATGTACAATATCAAAATCAAGCAATTCTAATGTTCCGCCTTTGCCGCTGGTTGATAAGTATTCCAAGGAATAAACCTCAGGATCATTAATATACTCGCTAACCACATGGTAGTTGGTGGCTAAGATATTATTTTTGCTAACAACAAAGCCAGAGCCAATACTGGATTTTTTCCCTGTTTGTTTATTAATAACACGGATTTGATAAACGGATTTTTCAGTCTCCGTATATAACTTGCTAGTGCCTAACTCAGCAAATGCAGGTGTTAGTATATTAATAATCAGAAAAAGCGAGAGCGCGCCTTTTTGTAAGAATTGTTTCATTTATTTTAGCCTTTTATTTTACCTGAATCCGTGACTTCAATGCGGGTAACAGAGTGTAAGCTATTTGGTTTAGCACGGGATTTTAGAAAATCTAGCTTTACCCGAAGGTAAGCGGATATTTTTAAACCCCCATGATAAATCAATAGCTTGTGTTCTGTGCCGTAGTGAAGTCACGGATTCAGGTTTTAGTTAATGCCCTGATGAACTACTTTGCAAACTTACCCTATGGGGTGATTAGTTTCCAGTTTAACTGATTAAATTTTGGTCAAGTGGCATCTTTCAGTCGCTGAAGTGCTTATTTATTAAACAGATGATTTTTACCCATTTAGCTTATGTTCTTTTAAAGCCCAATTAATATGTTCACGCACAACCCCACCAGAAGCGGTGTACTGTTTGTTTAACGCAGCTATTATCATTTGGGATGCAGGCGCATTTCCCAAGGCGATGGTGATATTTCTTTGCCAGCGCTCAAAACCAATCCGCCTGATAGGCGAGCCTTCCATTTTTTTAAAAAATTCTTCTTCGCTCCACGCAAATAGGTTTAGCAAGCTTTCTGCATCAAGATTATGTCGAATACTAAAACCATCATCAGTGGCTACATTCGCAAAGCGATTCCACGGGCAAATTAATTGGCAATCATCACAGCCATAAATACGGTTGCCTATCGCTTGTCTAAACTCCTCAGCAATTACCCCTTTATGTTCAATGGTGAGATATGAAATACAACGGCGCGCATCTAATTCATAGGGTTTAACAATCGCTTGGGTGGGGCAAATATCAATACAAGCTGTGCAATCACCGCAGTGATCATTGCGCTCTTTGGATGGCTCTAACGCTAAATTGGTATAAATTTCTCCCAAAAAAAACCATGATCCTGCCTCTTTATTTAACACATTAGTATGCTTACCTTGCCAACCTAACCCGGCTTTTACGGCGATGGGTTTTTCCATAACGGGAGCGCTATCGACAAATACACGGTATTGGAAACCACTGTTATTTTGATTCTCTTTAACCAGCACCGCTTCAATTCTTTTTGCCAACTTTTGTAAGCGCTTTCGCATCATTTTATGATAGTCGCGACCCAAAGCATAACGAGAGACATAAGCAAGCTCAGGGTGATTCAAAATCATCTCAGGATCATAATTCTCAGGCGGGCGATAATCCATCCGTACACTAATGATACTAACAGTTTCTGGTATTAATTCAGCAGGTCGTGTTCTCTTGGTGCCGTGTCGGCTCATCCACTCCATATCACCGGCAAAACTCTTGGCTAACCATTGGGCTAAATGCTGTTCGGTTGCAGCAAGGTTAATATCACTAACTCCAAGTTGTTGAAAGCCTAATTCCTGTGCCCATTGATTAAGCGTCGCTAGGTTAAGAATCTCGTTATTAGTGGTATCATTAGCATTCATTCGACTATGATAACAAATTACATCTCAAACAGTCTTAGCTATGAAAAATCGTTTTACAATTCCTGATGAAAAAGCCATGATGAAGTTCGGGGGAGAGCTTTCAGAAAAACTTCCAAAAGGCGGTTTGATTTTTTTAAACGGTGACTTAGGGGCAGGTAAAACAACGTTGGTACGTGGTTTATTACGTCACTTAGGTTATCAAGGCACCGTAAAAAGCCCCACTTATACACTTGTTGAACCCTATGAAATACAAGGTAGAAACATTTATCATTTTGATTTATATCGCTTAGCAGATGCAGAAGAACTTGAATACATGGGTGGCAGGGACTATTGGACTGGCGATGCGCTATGTTTAATAGAATGGCCTGAAAAAGCACAAGGTTACCTCCCCGATGCAGACTTGATTTTAAATATCGAATATTTAGATGAAGCTAGGACGATAGAAATTATTGAAAATAATAATTAACTTTATAAGTAATTACATGCACTTAGCAATTAATGGTAAAATTCACTTGAAAAAGATCTACCATTAGGTTCTACTAAGCAATATAAAGTAGTTGTATAAATATTGAACAACACTCAAAGAAAGCAAGAAGGGCTTCTTGTTTTAAAAAAATTGAGGTTGACTCACTAAAAAAGAAGTTTGGGGAAAATGAAAAGTATCAGTCAGAAGCGAAGAGACTTCGTACTGAGACTCGGTCAAGCAATGGGCGTTGCAGGGGTAAGCACAGTTACGCCGCAAGTATTTGCTAAAGGACGAGCCAGTAGTGCAAATGTCACTTCAGTCACCTATAAAAAATCCAGCGATGGTAAAAGTCGTCTCGTTTTCGAGCTGGATAAATCCGTGCGTCACAAGGTTTCTACCTTAACCTCACCTGATCGGATCGTGATTGATTTTTTAGGCACGCAAGCAAAATCTAAATTAAAGCTCGGGCGTAATAATAAGCAACAGCTGATTAAAAATATTCGCCAAGCTAGCCGTAATAAAGGTGACTTCCGCGTAGTTTTAGATATGGCTAAAAAAACTAAAGCCAAAACTAACCTGATTACCAAAGGTGATAGCTACTTTTTGGAAGTTGCACTCAGCCCTTACAAAAAAGAAAAAAATAAAACACCCGGCAGACAAGCTAAAAAAGCATTAAGTGCGGTTGCACGTACCGTGGGCGGCAAAGCAATTGTGGTTGCAATCGACGCAGGGCATGGCGGGCGTGACCCGGGAGCCGTGGGTAAAAAAGGCACCCGAGAAAAAGATGTCGTTTTAAAAATAGCACAGTTTTTAAAAAAACATATTAATCGTCAACCGGGAATGAAAGCAGTATTAATAAGAGATGGTGATTATTACGTTTCTCTACGCAAACGTATCGCAAAAGCGCGCACTAAAAAAGCAGACGTGTTTATTTCAATCCATGCGGATGCCAACCCAGTGCGTTCACTCACAGGATCATCGGTTTATATACTGTCTGAAAATGGCGCTTCAAGTGAAGCAGCGCGCTGGTTAGCGAATAGTGAAAACACCTACGAATCAAAAATGGGAGGCGCGCATTTATTACCTAAAAACCGCGTAGTCTCTTCTATGCTATTAGATTTATCACTGTCAGACACCATTGATAGAAGCTTAGAGCTCGCCAGCGGCGTACTAAAAGAATTAGGTAGCGTGAATCATCTATTACGTCATCGGGTCGAAAGTGCAGGTTTTGTGGTGTTGAAGTCACCCGATATTCCATCAATGTTGGTGGAAACGGCATTTATTAGTAACCCGATGGAAGAGAAGCGACTCAAGACGAGAAAACATCAAGACAAATTAGCCAAAGCAATTTTTAAAGGCATACGCCAATATCAGGTAGCAGTAGGAGAAGCTAACACTCGATATGGATAACTCTTTACCCTACTAATAATAAACTTCCTTCGATGTGATTTTGGCCGCTCTATTTTTAAATAAGCGGTCTTTTTTTTGCTTTTCAAAGCTCCCCTAGGAGCTGAAAAGTACATCGTTGCACCTTCCGAAGGGAGTGCCGATGTTGGTCGAAGCAACGGACACTCTCAGTACGAAGTGATCTGATAACCGTTGTGGCAAAGTCATCAGTAACTTTTAAAGCTATAGCACCTTCCGAAGGAAGTGCCGATGTTGGTGAAGTAAGGTATTCTCTTAAAACCGGTAGTAAGCTACTAAGATGAGACAAATCCTAACAAGCTCCTGAGCTGAAAAGTACAGTTGGTACACCTTCCAAAGGAAGTAGTGCCTCGCAATACCGTGATTTTTATCTGAAACTCCTTAAATATCTTTCAAATAAGTGCAATAACGACCACCCGTCTGATGATCAAGGGGTTTTCTTGACAGAAAAGCGGTAAAGAAACTAGAATAGACGCAATAAATAAAATAATTAGCTATTAAATAATCCCAACTTAAAAAATGAAAAATAATAATAAATCAAAAAAAAAGGTCTCTCCCATGTCTAAAAAATCAAATACAACTCGTTTTGTAAAAATTGTATCGCCACTCGCTGTTGCAATGGCTCTAGCTGCCTGTGGCGGTGACAGTAGCTTTGGTGGTGGGAGCACGGGTGATAAAGCAGCAACAGATAATACAAAAACAGATGATGGTACGAAAGGGACTACTGAAGAAACTGAAGTAAATTCGTTAAATATATCAGCAAGCTCAACTCGGTTAGCATTAGACGGCACCCAATCAGTTAAAATCACAGCGGTTGCAAAAGACATAAGCAATATAGTGATTAACGATGCTAAATTTAAATTTAGCGTCGATAAGGATGCGACTTTGGTCGTAAAAGATAATGTCGCGACTTTAACGCTAGGTGGCGCAAAAGAAGGTGATGAGTTGACTGTCACTGTAAAGTCTGGTGATAAAACAGAAGCGATTAAGATAATCGTTATTAAAGCAGAAGAAGTCGTTGCACCAGGAGAGGGAGAGATTGTTGCTCATTCGTTTGTATTTTCTGCCAGCTCGAGAGAGCTGCAGTCTGCAGGAACAAACCCAGTAACTATCTCTGTTGTTACTAAAGATGCAAATAATAATTTGTTAAAGGGTGCAACGGTCAATTTTAGCGTAGATAAAGATGCAAATTTGGAAGTTAATCCTTCAACAGGTGCGGTTCATACTGCTGTGTTGACGCCGGGTTCTGCCGCAAATAGATCATTAACTGTAACAGCTTCTTCAGGCTCATTGACTCAAACAATTCAAGTTGAAGTTGTTGGAACATCTGTAATTATTGATGGCCCTGAAGCAATTACGTTTAATAAAACACTTCCTTATGTCCTAAAGTTAAAAGACAGTGGCAATAAACCACTTGCTTATAAAGATGTAGTACTAACTTCGACAAATGGTAATGATATATCAACTACAGGTCAAACAAATGCAAAGGGTGAAATAGAGTTTACGCTCACAGGCACAGTAGGTGGTGATGATAAAATTACGGCTCAAGCACTCGGTGCAGAGTTTATTAAAGAGGTAAAAATATCAGGTGATGAGTTTACCTTAACAGGTAATTTAGATGATGTATCTGTAGGTGCTAATAATACTTTAACCGTCGAATGGAAAAACAATGGAGTCGTACAAGCGGGTAAAGAAATAAGCATTAATGCAACTCGTGGTATTTTATCAACTGCAACGGTTACAACCGATGCTAACGGTAAAGCAACATTTACAATTTCATCAGCTAAAGCAGGTCAAACAGTGGTAACAGTTACCACACCTGATGGATTATCTACCTCATTAAAAGGTGAGTTTGTTGCGACAATACCTAGTTATCTCAATACTCAAGCCGACCCTAAACTAATTGCCCCAAAAGGAAGCAGTACGATTGTTGCAAAAATTCGTGATTTAGCTGATAACCCCGTTAAAAATAAAACCATTATTTTTAATCTTGAAGATACGGTTAACGGTTCATTAAGCCAAGGATCTGCAATTACAGACTCTCTTGGCCGTGCAACGGTATCGTACACCGCTGGTGATGCTTCAAGCGCTAAAAATGGCGTGGTAATTAAAACCTATGTACAAAGTGCACCAGCTATTGCTGATGAAATTAGGCTGACAGTTGGTGGTAAAGCACTACGTATTGTTTTAGGTCATGATCACCTTGTAGCAGCTGATGAAGTTTTTTATACGAAAACGTACGGTGTTATTGTTACAGATAGTGCAGGCAATCCAATAAAAGATCAAAAAATTGATTTTACAATTACACCAACTAAGTACCATAAAGGTTATTTGAGATACATCGAAGATGGTGACGATAAACAGTGGGTTCGAGTACTTGCAGATACATGTCCTTCAGAAGACTTTGATAACGATGGTAATTTAGATTCTGGTGAAGATATAAACGGCAACGGCAAGTTAGAGCCAACACATGATGCAGCAGTTACCGGTTCTGGCGTAACCGATGAAAGTGGTAAAATTGTTGTACAGGTTGTTTACCCTAAAAGTAGAGCGTGGTGGTCTGATCAAGCGATTGAAGCATCGACAATAGTTAGTGGTACAGAATATCTTGAGCGTACAGAATTCACTTTACCTGTATTAACAGCAGATGTGAAAAGTGATAGTGAGCCACCCAATCGACTAAGCCCATACGGTACATGGGGAACTTGTACGGATGATCCTGCAGGAGCACCTCCTCTCACTACGCCAGAGACTAAGCCACCTGTAGTTCGGATTGTAGAGTCAGTAACAGGTAGTGTTGTAGGATCCGTTCAAAACAGTACTACAACGAATAAATGGTATGCAGTAACCATTGATGGAGTTCGTGCGGTACAAGGCCTTGATTATATTATTAATGATTCAGGAAAAGTGAGTATTCAAACAGGCCCAAACAATGATTTTAAGCTTACGGATAATAACGTTGGTATTGATGATTCTGGCTTCTACATTAGTATAACGACAAATAAAACCACAGAAAGGCCAATAAGCACACAGTTACCAGTTTTCTATCAAGATGACGCTGGTAATACATTGGGCTCAAGCATCATACTGAATGGTGGTTATAAAGACGGTAAAGCGACAACCATTTCTTTGAATGTAGGTGAAACTTATGTTGAATACGGCGCAACGGCTGAAACACAAACAGGCGGTGCGTTAGGTGTTACGGTTTATGGGACGCCCGATACAAGTGTTACTGGTACTACCGTTGTTGTGTATGTAGCCGTTGATGATAAAGGCAAAACGGTTACCACGACTAGAACGGTGGTTGTTAAGGATAATGATGTTCCTGTTATTACTTTAAATGGTGGTGATATTATTCATCCAATAAATACGCCTTTGCCAATTGACGGTTCATTAAGTGCAACAGCGCTGGATACAACAGATGGAGATCTATCAAGTGCCATTGTTATTGATAGCACAGCGGTTAGTGTTTCCACAGCAGGCATTTATTATATCTATTACAGTGCCACTGACCGTAACGGTAATACCGGTGTAACAAGACGTACGATTACTGTTCAGTAGATAAACGTAACGTTAAAAAGCCTGCCAATTTTGGCGGGCTTTTTTTTTGCATTGATTTTATGGTGTTACATATCACACATAGCTAAAATAACTAATAGTTATACCAATTTCAGTAAAAATATGAGAATGTGTCTGAATATGACATCTGTATTTCTGGTGTATTACATGACAAAAATTAAGGGTAATCATGAGCAATAAAATAAGTCTCGGGGTTCTTATGGACCCAATCGACGCCATCAAAATTAAAAAAGATAGCTCTTTTGCTATGATGCTAGAGGCGCAACGCCGCATGTATGATCTGTATTATTTTCAGCAAGGTGACCTGTTCTTAAAGGACGGCGTGGTATTTGCCAAAATGTTTCCGGTTACGGTTAAGGATGATCCCGCTGGGTGGTATGAATTGGGCGAAGAAATTACTCAGCCGTTGCATGAGTTATCGACCGTGCTCATGCGTAAAGATCCACCTTTCGATATGGAGTATATTTATACTACCTACTTACTTGAGCTGGCTGAAAAACGAGGCTGCTTAATTGTTAACCGCCCTGCCAGTATTCGATCAGCAAATGAAAAACTGTTTACTGCCATGTTTCCTGATTGCTCACCCAAGACCTTAGTCAGCCGCGATATGGAACGGATTAAAGCATTTCAGGAAGAGCTAAAGCATATCGTTGTTAAACCACTGGATGGCATGGGTGGTTCGATGATTTTTCAAGTACGAGAAGGAGACACTAATCGTAATGTAATTTTAGAAGCGATTACCCAAAATGGTACGCAAACCATAATGGCGCAAGAGTTTTTACCTGATTTTAAAAAAGGTGATAAGCGTATTTTAATGATTAATGGCACGCCATTTCCACATGGTTTATCACGTATTCCTGCAGAAGGCGAAGGGCGCGGTAATTTAGCTGCAGGTGCAAGCTCAGAAGGGCGCGATCTCACCCAGCGTGAGCTTGAAATTTGCGCTAAAGTTGGCCCAGTATTAAAAGAAATGGGCTTGATGTTTGTCGGCTTAGATGTGATTGGGGACTACTTAACAGAAATAAACGTTACCAGCCCGACCTGTATTCGAGAATTGGACAAGATTTACTCTGCCAATATTTCAGGACTATTAATGGATGCGATAGAAAAGGAATTATCAGCCGTATGAAGACACGTGTAAAATGGCTAGATAATATGAGCTTTGTGGGTGAATCTGGTAGCGGACATTCTGTTGTTATGGATGGCCCACCAGAATTTGGTGGTAGAAACTTAGGCATCCGCCCAATGGAAATGCTGTTACTTGGTTTGGGGGGGTGTGCATCTTTTGATGTGGTTTCAATGCTTAAGAAAAGCAAACAAGGTTTGGTTGATTGTGAGGTTGAAATAAGTGCAGAACGTGCAAGTGAAGAGCCAAAGGTATTCACTAAAATTCATTTGCATTTCATCATCAATGGCAATGATTTATCTGAAAAACGGGTGCAACGCGCAATAGAACTCTCGGCGGAGAAATACTGCTCTGCCTCGATAATGCTGGGTAAAACCGCTGAAATAACACATGATTATGTGATCAAGGCTTAGAAGGTGTGTTAGGACAAAGAGAGAAGCCCATGTCACTAGGGCTAGCAGGCAAACAATCCTTTATTTGTCTCAGCACCCCATCGTTTAATCTTACGTTATTTATATCTACATATTTATGGAAGGTGTGCTTCGCAACCCGAATAGGATAATTTTTACCCACTTGCGGACAATCACCAAAAAGTCGTTATAATCAAGTCAATTAGAGGGTTTTCTAATAGCATTTTTGATAGAAGTATTGTAAAAGTTGCTTGATATCGCTAACACCCATAGAATGGGCACTCGATAAGAATAGGTAATGGCATGGCCATTTTTAAATATATTCCTTTATTTGCGTTTCTATTAATAGGCTTTTGGGTAGGACACAAGTTTGGCGTACTTCCTGAAAAACTAAATCATGTGGTTCATCATATAGGTTTGCCATCAGGCTCAGTTTGGAAGCCTACATGGGGTGATATTGTTGTTTTGTTGGGCTTGGTTACGCTCTATATTGAGTTATTTAAATCAACAAGAACAACCAGTATTTCAATCGTTGACCACACTTTATCTACGATTACATTTGTCGCTTACTTGGTCGTGTGGATGATTTTTCCTTGGAGTGTCGGGGATCAGAGCAATTCAACGTTTTTGTTTTTGGCAGTGATGTCGTTTATTGATGTCATTGCTGGCTTTACGATTACTATTGCAGCAGCACGCAGAGATTTTTTGATGGGTGGAAAAGGCTAGCAACCGTAAGTGCACTTTTGACGAGCTTTTTGACTAGTCAAAAGCTTTATAATTAATTATTTTACCTGGAGAAGATCAATGAAAAAACCGCTAAAAACATTACTTGCTAGTACGCTGTTAATCCTATTAGCCCAGCAAAGCTCCGCTGAATCCCCTCCCTTTTTTAATAATTTTGGACTGCAAGCACCGCCCCCACCTGCTGTTTGGAATACTCAAGCGCCTATTATGTGGGCCGACTGCGTACCAGTCCCTGAAAACATAGCGAATAAAATGGTCGCTACGCCAATGCCTTCGCTACCGTTACCTCCCTTAGGCCCATTTTTTAATAGCCCCCCACCTGCTCCGATCATGTTTCCAATGCCTCCAGTAGCGGCGGCTCCTGTTGCACCCGTTAAATGTGATGATAGCGTAAAAGGTGAGCTGCTTACTTTGCAGCAGCATTACGATAAAGCTGCAGCTGCTTCTAAAGAGAAAATTACAGAAATACAACAAACATTGGCCGATGTTCAAAATCAACTGGCAGATAGCCGCATCATTATTGAGAAGCTCACAAAAGAACAAAGCGCAAATTCTGATCAAGTAGCTGGTTTTGAGCAAAAAGCAAAGGCGTTAGAAGAAAAGGCCGCAAGCGCAGTAAATGCAAGCAAAGAGGAGATAACTAAACTAAAGGCTGAGTTAGCAGACTTTGATAGCGCGAACAAGTCATTAAAGTCAAAGTTAGGTGCTTTAGAATCAAGTTCTGGCGCACAAGCAAGAAAACTTAACGCTTTAGGGCAGTCGGCATCTGAACTAACAGCACTACAAAGTGCTTATAAAGCACGTAACGATGAAGTCGCCGCATTAAAAGAAAAACTTACTGAGTTTGATAATGCGAATAAATCATTACAATCGAAATTTGGTGCTCTAGAATCAAGTGCTGGTTCTCAAGCGAGAAAGCTTACCGCATTAGGACAATCAGCTACTGAGCTTACCGCCTTACAAAGTGCCTATAAAGCCCGTAACGATGAGAATGCAGAGCTTAAAAAGCAGTTAGCAGAATTAAGCAATGCGAATAAAACCTTACAATCGAAATTTGGTGCTCTAGAATCAAGTGCTGGTTCTCAAGCGAGAAAACTTACCGCATTAGGACAATCAGCTACTGAGCTTACCGCTTTACAAAGTGCCTATAAAGCCCGTAACGATGAGAATGCAGAGCTTAAAAAGCAGTTAGCAGAATTAAGCAATGCGAATAAAACCTTACAATCTAAAATGGGTAGTTTAGAGGCTAATGCTGGTTCACAAGCAAGAAAGCTAAATGTATTAGGTCAGTCTGCAACAGCGTTAGTCGCTTTACAAAGTGCTTACAAGGCCCGTAATAACGAAAATGCTGAACTTAAAAATAAGCTATCAGCATTAGGCCAATCAGCGACTGAGCTTACTGCTTTGCAAGCTGCTTATAGACTGTTGAACGATAGCAGTGCAGAGTTAAAGGCAAAACTAGCTGAAGCAGAAAGCAAATTAGCAAATAGCGCAGCTGCCGTAGATTCTTGTAACTCAGAAATTATTGATTTAAAAAGTAAGTTAGCTAACCTTGATGCTGAAAAAAATAAGTCTTTAGCAGACTTAGAGGCAAGCAATAATGAGTTAAACGGCTTAAAAGAGTCATGCAAAAAATTAGGTGCTGCCAACGATGATTTAGCGAAAAAATTATCAGATGCTACCGCTGATGGCGATAAAGATGGTGTTTTAGATCATTCAGATAAATGCTTAAGTTCTCCTGCTGGTAGTGATGTGAATGCTGAAGGTTGCCCTAACATTGATGATGCAGATAAAGACGGTGTGGCAGATGCATCTGATATGTGTCCTACCACTACGGCAGGCTCAATGGTTAATGAATTTGGGTGTGGGGCTACTGAAAAGATAACCTTAGAAGGTGTTAACTTTATTACAGGTTCTTCAAGCTTAACTGCAGAGTCACTTCCTATTTTAGATGCGGCGGCAGTCACTATTAAGAAAAATACAGGCTTGCAACTTGAAATATCCGGTCATACGGATAACCAAGGTGGAAGTGCAGTCAATAAGTCGCTTTCTCAACGTAGAGCCAATAGTGTGATGATTCATCTGATTAAACAAGGTGTTGAAGCAAGCAGACTTATTGCTAAAGGCTATGGTGATCAAAATCCTATCGCTGATAATCAAACCGCAGCAGGAAGAAAATCAAACCGACGGGTTGAACTAAAGATACGCCAATAACAACCCAGTAAATTGGTATAATAGCCTCCAGAAATGGGGGCTTTTTTGTTCCTAAGATAAATAAACACTGAATATAATTATGCAAAAATACAAAACAAAAAAACGTTTCGGACAACATTTTCTGCATGATCAAGGTGTTATAAAAAAACTTATTTACGAAATCAATCCTCAAACGAATGACAATATTGTTGAAATTGGCCCAGGTTTAGGTGCGCTTACGTTTCCTCTTTTAGAGGCTTTATCAACGTTACACGTTGTTGAAATTGACCGTGATGTCATTGCACGTTTGAAACTTAAGAATCTTGCCTCATTACAAATACACGAACAAGACGCGCTGGCTTTTGAGTTTGAGCAGTTGGCAAAAGATGCGGTCTTTCGGGTTGTTGGAAATCTTCCTTACAATATATCTACGCCTTTAATTTTTCACCTTTTGGAGTCTGCTTCACAAATATCTGATATGCACTTTATGCTACAAAATGAAGTGGTGGAAAGAATAACCGCGAAGCCTGGTAGTAAAACTTACGGAAGGTTATCGGTAATGGTGCAGTATTACTGTGAGACAGAATATTTATTCTTCGTGGGGCCAGAGTCCTTTTCGCCTCCACCCAAAGTTGATTCAGCCATATTAAGGCTAATCCCTCGGAAGGTGTTTGAGCATAAAGCAGATGATGAGAAAAAGTTAGCATCGGTTGTTGCGCAAGCCTTTTCAATGCGTCGTAAAACCTTACGCAATAATCTTAAAAAGTTGATCAGTAATGAGGCTATTGAACACTTAAATATTGACCCCAGCGCCCGTGCAGAAACCTTAACTGTTGAAGATTTTGTTAAGTTAAGTAACACGATTCAATAAGCCATGAAGCCTATCCCGCTCAGCTTATACATTCATATTCCTTGGTGCATTAAAAAGTGTCCTTATTGTGATTTTAATTCACATGAAGCACGTAATGATGTTCCGGAGTTTGACTATGTAAAAGCACTATTGAAAGATTTAGAATCGGAATTGCCTCATATTTGGGGGCGACCCATAGCATCCATTTTTATCGGTGGTGGAACTCCCAGTTTATTTTCTGCACAGGCCATTGAACTATTGATGTCGGGGTTGCGTGAGCGCTTACCAATCCGCCCTAATATGGAAATCACTTTAGAGGCAAATCCAAGCACCTTTGAACAAGAACGATTTAGTGCTTATAGAGAATCAGGCATCAACCGTCTTTCAATTGGCATCCAAAGTTTTAGTAACGCTAAGTTAAAAGCGCTGGGTCGCATTCATGATTCATCAGAAGCATTAGATGCCGCGACTATTGCGAAAAAAGCGGGCTTTGATAATTTTAATTTAGACCTCATGTTTGGCTTGCCGCAACAGTCAATGCAACAAGCTTTAGATGACCTTCAACAAGCCATTGATTGCTCACCTCAGCACCTAAGTTGGTATCAGCTCACCATAGAGGAGAATACCTTATTCCATCATGCGCCACCTGTATTGCCAGATGATGAGTTGTTGTGGGAGTTACAAGAAGGGGGGCAAAGATTATTGGCTGGGGCTGGTTTTTCTCAATACGAAGTTTCGGCTTATGCAAAACCTAAGTACCAATGCCATCACAACAACAATTACTGGCAGTACGGTGATTACTTAGGTATTGGTGCGGGTGCGCACGGTAAATTAAGTATGCCTGATGGTAGTATTATTCGACATTTAAAGGTACGTCACCCAGAACAGTATATGAAGCAAGCGATGTTAAACACACCGCGTTCATCTACGCATCATGTTGCAGAAAAAGATCGGTCTTTTGAATTTATGTTAAACGCATTACGCTTGAAAAATGGTTTTTCGGCCGAGTTATTTTCAGAGCGTACACGACTGGACTTTGCCGTTGTCGAGAAAAAACTAGCACAAATTAGCCAAAAAGGTTTGCTGAAATCAAAAGGAGGTCGGTTTTGGCCTAGCGATAAAGGCTGGGCTTTTTTAAATGATGCGATGGAAGTTTTTATTGAGGATTAAGTGCGTGAAGCCTAGGTCTAGGCTCTACGTGTGTAGGGGTCAAGGATAACAATTTCATTACTATTAATGCGTTGCATTAAATTATCGCCATGTAAATCCCAAGCGAGCACCGTTTCATGCTTTTTGTAAAAGTAGTATAAATTTAGGATATCTTTGGCTAATTCGGGGTTGTAGCGTTTAGTCACTCCGGCAAGTATTTCTTCTCTATCTTGTTCTGATTTCCAATCTAAGCTATGAATACACTTATCAAAGAAAGCACTATCGCTTTCATCCAAGTGTTGTAATTTTTCCATCACGTAAATAAATCGTAACTCTGTCTCATCGCCTGAATAAATCACTTCTTGGCTGGGGCTTTCTACAATATTATTTTCTTCGTCTAAAATACCCACACGGTGAATATTTGGGGCTTTGCTTAGGCCTTTATGATGAATAGCACCACAATAGTACTCTAAACCCAATGAGCGTTTTTCAAGCAATACGTGGTTATCATCAAACTTATATACATTAGTAAGGAATGTCATTTCACACTTCTCACAATGAATCTGTTCGTAATCACCGGCAATAAACTGGTGAATCACTTCATCGTTAATACCGCTTTGTTTAAGCTCATAGAATTTTATTCCTTGCTAGCATTTTGCAGGTGTCAGCACAGATGCCGGGATAAAAATCATCAATCCATAAGTGAACGTTTATGCCCAGTTCTTTCATATATTTACGTTTTGGCTTTCCGTCGGTTAAGTAAATAGCAATATTGGTTTCTTCGAGTACACCTTTTATTTCTTTGATATTTTCTTTATCGGGTGCGCGCAAGGTGCAAACAAATGGGGGGTATCCTGCTTTTTGTAATTTTTTAATAAGTTTTAAGAAGAACTCCTTATCGGCGCTAATCGTGTTATCCCAGTCGATCGCAATAAACTTAGATTTTGGTCGATCCAACAACATATAGATATCAACGACAAACTCATCATAAAAATTAATTAAGAAGTGTTCTTCATTGACAATGGATTCACCAATAAGTTTAAAAATTTCTAGCTCTGGATCACAACTGTAAAAAAAAGTAATTTGGTCATCTGCATCTCTCATCTTTATTAAGCTTTTGTTGCGAGATGTATTGTGTAAGCTTTACCTTGTTTAAGTTTTTTGTAATTCCCAAAAATGTCTTTGAGGTTTCGCTTCATATACTGTCGTAAACCATTAACGGTGACCAAGTATAAACGGCCATCATCTTTTAAGGCTTGATGTGCATCATGTAGCATTAATGACATCATTTCTTTGCCGACTTTAGCAGGTACATTAGAGGCTATAACGTTAAATTTTAGTACATCGTCAACATGCTGAAAGCCATTACTAAGCTGAGCCTGAGCGTTTTTAATATGATTTATAGCCGCATTTTTATTGGAATATTCAATCGCCATAAAGTCTTTATCAACCAATAAAGTATGCCCATTAGGAGCAAGTTTTGCCATGGTTAAACCAATCGGGCCGTAACCACAGCCGAGATCAAAGCAGTCATCATCTGGATTAATCTTCATATATTTCATGAGGAGCTGCGTACCGGCATCAACTTCTCGTGGAGAAAAGATGCCCCAAGTACTGTTGAAATTTAAGGGTTGATCACACAGCACTTCTGAAAAAATGATATCTTTGCGGTATTTCGCAAGTTGCTTTGCATCTAACATGGTTGTTATCTTCTAAAAGAGTGGCGCTAACTTATGGGTTGCTATCAAGTATGTATAAGCAAACGCGGCTAGACCTAATAACCATAAAATACTAGCAATGGGTTTTGATAAGCCTTGTTTAAGCGCAACAACGCCAAAGGCAACAAACAGTAACAGGCCAATGATTTTAGTCAGCACAAAACCATCAGCAAAACTTAACTGCTTTTCAAGGGCAACAAAAACACCCATGCCAAACAAGGCCAGTGTTATCACGGACGAAAGCCCTAAAACACCACGTGAATTTGTAAGGCTGGAGCCAGCTAACATCATAATGCCTCTAACGACATAAATGAGTAACGCAAGATAGGCGATACCTGAGTGGGCTTTTACTAATACATTAATGTCCATGATTTTATCCTTTATAGTGGTTTATGGTGTTAATAATTATGCAGAGAGCACGTTGAAAATTTTATCTGCTTCTTCTTTTGCTGATGCTAAGTTATCAGAAAGCGTACAATAATGCCCCATCTTACGCCCAATTCTGGCTTCTTTTTTACCATACAAGTGTAACTTAGTTGTATGACTTTCTAGTAATTTATCCCAGTGTGGTGATTGACTATTATCATCACCCCAAAGATCACCAAGCATATTAGTCATTACTACAGGGCTAAGCAAGCGAGTGTCACCAAATGGAAGCCCACAAATCATGCGTACTTGTTGTTCAAACTGTGATGTTACACAGGCATCGACACTATAATGTCCGCTATTGTGCGTGCGTGGCGCCATCTCATTCACTAATAATGCACCTTGTTTGGTGACAAAGAATTCAACGGCTAATACACCGATGTAATCCAATTTATCAGCCAGCCTTTTTGCTGCAGCTTGTGCTGCTTGTGCGATATTATCGGCGATGCGGGCAGGTACTAGGCTTTGGTAGAGTATGCCATTTTTATGAATATTCTCAGCGATGGGCAAGCATTGGGAATCTCCCTTTTCATTTCTCCCTAAAATCACCGAAATTTCACAATCGAGATCAATAAACTGCTCAAGCACACAAGGTGCTTGATTAGCTTGCATAAATGCGGCTTCAATATCATCCGCTGATTGTATCGTTTGCTGGCCTTTGCCGTCATAGCCAAACCGTGCTGTTTTTAAAATAGCAGGAAATGTTAGCTCTGCACGTGCCGTTGAAATATCAGACTTGGCCTCTATCGTTACATAAGGCACAGGCAATAAGCCACAGGATAAAATAAATGCTTTTTCGACGATACGGTCTTGTGCTTTTTCTAAAGCGCTGGCTGATGGGTGAACGGGGCAGGTTTTGCTTAACTTATTAAGCACGTCCGCAGGAATATTTTCAAATTCTGTCGTGATAACATCACAGCTAGCTGCTAGCTTTATTAGTGCCGCGTCATCATCATAGGCCGCGATAATATGTTCATCTGCAAACTGAGCAGCAGGGCTGTTTGGGTCAGGTTCTAAAACAATCACTTTATAGCCCATAGAGCGCGCAGACATTGTAAAGAATCTGCCAAGCTGTCCGCCGCCGAGCATGCCTAAGGTTGATCCGGGTAACAATGGTTTCATAGCTTACTCTGGTGGTAATTTCATATTCATGGCAGTTTGTTTCTGAGCTTCTCGAAATACATCAAGCTTTTCAGCTAATCCATCATCTGTGTTAGCGAGTAGGGATAGTGCAAACAAAGCGGCGTTGGTGGCACCGGCTTCGCCAATTGCAAATGTTGCTACAGGAATGCCTGCTGGCATTTGCACAATGGAATGTAAAGAGTCAATACCGTTCAAATGACGCGAAGGAACGGGCACACCTAGAATCGGTATTGTCGTTTTGGCAGCTAACATGCCGGGTAAATGTGCAGCACCGCCTGCACCTGCGATAATCGCTTTTAAGCCCCGCTCTTTTGCAGAGCTTGCGTATTCAAAAAGGAGGTCGGGGGTGCGGTGTGCTGAGACAACTTTGTATTCATGCGCAATACCAAATGCTTCTAATTGCTCAACAGCTTTTGACATGATGTGCCAATCGCTATTGCTCCCCATTACTACTCCGATAACAGCTTTAGACATGTTAATACCTAATCTTCGCAAAACGGGACATTATAGCGGTTAGTTCTTATATTTGCGAGTTTCAGATTAATTCTTATAGTGACGACTTAATTAGGGCTTCGTTAAGTCCCATAATTCTGGAGGCGGAGAGTATTTTTCTAGGAAGCACTAAAAGATGATCTTGAGGTTTACAAAATAACAGGTTTATTCGAAAGTTCGTTGATATCGTCTGCTGCAATAGGGAAGTGGGTATTTAAAAGCACACTAATTTCATCAATACCTTTAACCACACCTTGGCTGAATTCGCCTTTTTTAAAATGATCTTCAATCAACCGACAAATTCTTTGCCATTGTTGTAAATCTACGACTTTATTAATCGCTCTGTCTGTTGTTATTTCAACTTTCCGATCTGCCAAGAGCAAGTAAATTAAAACACCGTTGTTATCCTCTGTATCCCAGACTCGCAATAGTGAAAAAACTTCAATCGCTCGCTCTGTGGGTGTCTCGTTATTCCACAGTGCTTTTAAGGGCAGCGCACTCTCTATAGCAAAACGAATTTCACCGCTGTGGGTTGATTCAGATTGTTTAATCGCCGCTTCAATTTTTTCCAGTTCAGTAGGTGGAAAGTCTCGGCGTAACCACCAGCCAGGGTAGAACAGGTGTGTGAAAATTCGTTTAACGTTCATTACCAACCACCCGACGCGCCACCGCCTCCAAATCCTCCGCCACCACCGCTGAAGCCACCTCCAAAACCACCACCATAACCGTCGCCGTCACGATAGCTACTGCTACGAGCGCCAGTGGCAGAGAAGGTAAATAAACCAATAAACAAAGCGGCTAACATTGACATAAATAGACTTTGCGACACTAGCCAAACAATGCCAGAACCCGCCACCGTTAATAACGTAACCGTGATTAAACGCCCCAATAGCGGCGTTAAAAATTGCCCTAAAAAGGTGCTCGCGGCAACTAACACAAAAAAGATAAACCCGGGGTCGGCATCACCCGTATTCGTTCCTTGCGATGAGCTTGGTGCGGGAAGCGGCTCTCCTTTAATTAAATTAATAATCTGGTCTGCGCCTGTCAGTGTTCCCTCATAGAACCGCCCACGCCTAAACTCTGGCGTAATGTATTCGCGAATGATGCGCCCAGCGGAAAGGTCCGTAATCGCACCTTCCAAGCCATAGCCAACTTCTATACGAATTTTCCGATCATCTTTTGCAATGAGCAAAAGTACGCCATCATCAACACCTTTGCGTCCTAATTTCCACGCTTCAACAGCGCGCAAAGAATAACCTTCAATTGATTCAGGTTGAGTGGTAGGAACAATTAATACGGCAACTTGGCTACCTTTGGTTTTTTCTAAATCATTGAGAATTTGTTCTAAGTGGCCTTTCTGATCACTATTGAGCATCCCAGCTAAATCTGTTACACGCTCTGTTAAAGGTGGGATTTTTTGTAAATCAGCCCACGCCACACTAGAAACTAGTGTGAAAAAACTAAACCAAAAGGCTAGCAACAGTGAGTGGCTTTTTTGCATGTATTTGTATGCGAGTTACTGAGCAGGAGCTGTTTTATTAAAATTTACCGCTGGCGGTTGGGCAATTTCTGCCTCGTTCGCTACACTAAAATTAGGCTTGGTTGTAAAGCCCATACTCCCTGCAAATAAATTTCCGGGGAATTTACGCACAGCTAAATTATACTCTTTTACTGTGTTTACATAACGAGAGCGAGCAACACCAATACGGTTTTCCGTGCCTTCTAGCTGGCTTTGTAGCGCTAAGAAGTTCTTATCTGATTTAAGTTCTGGGTAGCGTTCAACCGTTACTAACAACTTACTTAATGCAGAACCTAGTTGGCCTTGTGCTTGAGTAAACTTTTGAAAGCTGGCGGGATCATTTAATAACTCAGGGGTAACATTGATGGATGTTTGGGTGGCTTTTGCACGTGCCTCAACTACGCTGGTTAACACGTCCTTTTCTTGTGCGGCAAAACCTTCTACCGTTTTAACCAAGTTAGGGATTAAATCAGTACGACGTTGATATTGATTGACCACTTCAGACCATGATGCAGTAACGTTTTCATCGCCACTGACTATTTTATTATAAACACCTATACCGAAAATTAAGGCAAGCGTGATTGCAGCAAGGATAATCGTTATTACTTTTGACATGCGAGTATTCTCCAAATTATTTGATGATCTGTTCTGAATAATTACATTAACTCATAAATAAAAACTTTTGTCACATCCGTCTTAAACTCAGCTTAGCCCGCAGTCTTTTTCGTTATTAATTAAAGCCTGCAAGCTTTTGTCTTTTTCCTCTGGGTAGCTTTTATCTAATACAACCATGCTTTTGATTCTATCGAGCCGAAACACACGGAAGTTGTTACGCATTTCACACCATGCGCCGATCGTCCAAGTAGCCCCCCAAAAAAATAACCCAAGCGGCCATATTATCCTTTCAGAGGATTGTCCATCAGCTCGACGGTATTGGAGACTAACTTTGCGGTTGTTATCAGTTGCATAGCGAATCTCTGCCATGGTGGTAGAAATTTCTGGGGTAATGCGCGATAAAGGGGAGAACAATAAGGTGTTGCCTAGACTTTCTTTTAAGTGATCTGGCAGGGCGGTTTCTATCTTGCTTAGCGCACTTTGAGCCGCTGTTGCTAATGATTGATCTGCCCAGCTTTCTACAATTCGGGCTCCTAATGTTAATGCTTTGATTTCTTCTTCGCTAAACATAAGGGGTGGCAGGTCGAACCCGCGCCTTATCACATAGCCAATACCTGCTTCACCTTCAATATTCACACCTGAAAGGATTAGATCTTTAATATCTCGATAAATTGTGCGTTCAGAAACCTCTAGCCTTTCTGATAACCAAAACGCAGTGGTAACACGTCGTGTGCGTAGAAATTGGATTATTTGAAAAAGACGATCGGCACGTCGCATACGTTTATACGCCCAACATCGGCAAGTGTTTTATGTTGTGATAAGTTAACGATAATTCAATGCAATGTTTTAATGCATCAACGGGAATAGTCTCTGACTGTTCAAACACAATGGCGCGGTTACCTTCATATTTAAACTGATCTTGATAGATTTCTTTATATGTCTCAATTAAGCTAGTTTTACAATTAAAGAAGATTCCATATTGCTGAGGGTGTGATTTTCTCCAAGCTAGTCTTAGCGTGCTCCCTTGCTTGCTAACATAGCTTGGCTCACCCCACTTAAGCGTTTCTTCTAAGTCATTAATGTCTAGTTCTTCAGCAACCTCAAAGATTAGCAGTCGAAGTACAAGTAGTTTTTTACTTATATAATCGGGATAACCATCAAACGTACTGGCTATTTGCATATTTTCAAATGAAGCTGTTGCGGGGCTTACCATTCATTAGCTCTTATCAAAGTAGGTGATCAAACTAAGCGTAGCACCTTGGGGGTCACTAATCACACAAAAACGTCCCACTTCAGGAATATCACGCGCTTCTAATAAAACTGTTCCACCCAACTCAATCGCTTGTTTTGCGCTTGTATCTACATCATCAACGGTGACGTAGCCACCCCACATAGGTGGCATGCCGTTTGCTTCTGGTGGTGTTGGCATGAAGCCAGCAACTTGTTGATCGGCTATTTTTGCCATCATATAAGGCATATCATCGCCACTGACATCTTCCATCTGCCAATTAAACATTTTTTGATAAAATGATTTAGCGCCTTCCATATCCGTTGTCGTTAATTCATTCCAGCTAAAAGCACCGTGCTGTTTCATGGGGTTAATTGGGTTTTTGTTTGCTGTATCGCTCATTATCTTATCCTCTTCATTTTTACAAAAAGTTGTCACATAAAAGTTATGTGGTAAGGCAAGTATACGAGGGGGCTCCTGACAGCGTTGTGTCAGGAGTGATTAATTCGAGGGAATTTCGTGTTGTAAAGCATAAGCCTCTGTCTCTAATAAAGAGCGAGAATAGCCCAAGACTTCGCGTTCAATCGCATACTGTTTGAGAAATTCTTTTAAGCCTCCCATGCGATCTTTTTGTGCGATATGTACAAGCTCATGACACAACACGGTAGAGTCATTCTTGTGGCGTGGCTTAATCATAATGATATTGCCCATCGCACGCGCGCCTTCAAAGTGATCACCTGAGGCATGCTTATCGGGTTCAGGAAATTTATCCAATACTACGACACGAATTAAATCGGGCATTTTTACACCAAGAGATTTAGCTTCTACGGTTTCTGCCTTTGTTAATGCTCTGCCTTGAGAGCGTAGTGACTTTTCAACATCGCTATACCACTTTACAGCACGTGGCATTAAGGCATTGACTTTATGAAGGGTGTGGTAGCTAGGATGGCTAATAAGGTGCAGCTCTTTTGCTGTGGGGTTAGATGGTGTGGAGCAGCTACTTAATAGCAGAGGAATACTCAAAAAAGAGCAGATAAATTTAAAAGTGACCTTTAAATTACAAACCATGCAAAAAACCTATGTAGAGAATTTACAAAGACCTTGTAAATCTACTCAGATATTGGCACTAATTTTGATTTTTGTCAAAATAACTCATCGTGTTTCTGCTTGAACGGTTGAATTTTAGGCATAAAAAACCAAGAACAAGTCTTGGTTTTTTATTAAACTAATTTAAACGCTTAGTTAGTCGATAAGTAGTCAATAGAAAGTACATCTTCAAAACGACTAGCACCCATAGTTTCTGGGTTTGTTTTAAACGATGTTTTAACAATATCCATTGAATCAGCAGCTATTGTTTCTGGCGATACCCAGCCATTTCTAAAGGCTGCATCATATCCATTTTCAGAGCTTACTTGCTCAAAACCAATTGATGACTTTGCTTGATAATAAGGTTTAAAAATATCTAAGCTCTGTGCTTGTGTTGAAGAATCTACCCAGCCATTTTGAAAGGCAGCATCGTAGCCATTCTCAGAGCTGATTTGTTCAAATGCCATTGCAGATTGACCCAAAAGTAGAAGAGAAGTTGCGCTAAGTGTTAGTAATAGTGTTTTCATAATAATGTTCCCATGTTATTGATTAATAGTTAATTTTTAGATTGTCAATCAACTTGTTTTATTAAGGGCCCTTAATGCAGTTTAAGTTTTCATGTCGTTCTTGCCAGTATTAACGCATGCTTATTTTATTAGGATGCAAACACCATCAATTTATTTTTCATAGTCATGCTCGTATCAACGATAATGCATTGAATGCATTGTGTTTTTACATTCCGTCGTCTCTTTAGTTTATTTTTAATAAAACGTGATTTATGTTCATTCAAAAAGACTTTCGACTTATAATTAACCTTGAAGGAAAGCTTAAAAAGGTAACGATATGTCAAAGAAAGTTATATTAGCCAGTGGTAACCAAGGAAAGCTTCGCGAGTTTTTTCGTATACTAGGAAGTGCTGGTTTTGAGGTTGCTCCACAGTCTGACTTTGATGTAGTGGATGCGCCCGAAACAGGTTTGACCTTTGTAGAAAATGCCATTATCAAAGCACGTAATGCATCCCAACATACTGGCTTACCCGCGTTGGCAGATGATTCTGGGATTGAGGTAGACGCACTTAATGGTCGTCCAGGAATTTACTCAGCCCGATACTCTGGTGGGGGCGATGAAGCAAATAACACCAAGCTGCTAGAGGAGCTGAAAGACGTTCCTAATGAAAAACGCACGGCACGTTTTCGCTGCTGTATTGTTTATATGCGCCATGCAGAAGATCCATCGCCTTTAATTGCTGATGCAAGCTGGGAAGGAACCATACTGCATGAACTATCAGGCGCTAATGGTTTTGGTTATGACCCTTTATTTTTTGTGCCGACACATGGTACAAGCTCTGCCGAGTTAGACGCTGATGAAAAAAATAGAATTAGTCATCGGGGTATAGCCTTACAGAAAATTTTGCAACTGATGCAAGAAAAGAGCGTTTAATCTATGAGTAAACTATTTCTTTATATTAGATCAACATTTTTCTGGATTGGCTTTGCGTTGAGTACAGCACTTGCAGGGTTAATTTCACCCTTCTTATTATTTTTATCCCAAGAAATTAGTTATAAAATATTAGTTCCTTGGACAGGTTTTAATGTTTGGTGGTTAAAGGTTACCTGTGGCGTAAAATATAATATTATTGGTTTAAATAATATTGATGTGAATAATAATGGAATTATTCTAGCAAACCACCAGTCCACGTGGGAGACCTTGCTAATCCCATCAATTTTCCCACCTATTTCATGGGTATTAAAAAAAGAGCTTTTTAAAATTCCCTTTTTTGGTTGGGCATTATCACGCGTAAAACCCATCGCTATTGATCGTACTGCAGGAAGCTCTGCTGTTGAACAAGTAAAAGTGAACGGTAAACAACGCCTTGATGAAGGTAACTGGGTGTGTATTTTTCCTGAGGGCACGCGTGTTAAGCCCGGGCACAGCGAACGTTACAGAATGGGTGGTGCGTTACTGGCGCATTATTGTGCTACAGAATCAGTTGGTGGCGTAGGCTACCCTGTTTATCCATTAGCTCACAATGCAGGCAAACTTTGGCCTCGTCATAGTTATATAAAATATCCCGGAATAATAACCGTTAGCCTAGGTAAACCGTTTAGCGTAGAAGGTTTGGAGCCTGCTGGAATTAATGATAAAGTTAAAACATGGATTGAAGCAGAGGTTGAAAAAATGCCCGCGTCACATTGATCATAAAAAATATTCCGTCACCCATAAGATGTAAACAGGAATGAACTAAGAGACTTAACACGAATCATATAAAGGACTTAGATAGAAAATATAAAAAAGTATTAAATACTAAAAATAATTTGAATTAGGACTGACAATGAATATAAAAGTATCTCCAATTATATTATTGAGCGCCACGCTATTAGCCGCATGTAGCTCACCCAACCAACCCTCTACACACGATATCGCGACAGATGTTGGCGAACACGGTAGTCATAAAGTTACAGAACTATCGACCCAACAACGCTTTGCGGGTGTTTTAAAAGCACACAATGTGGTGCGAATTAAGCATGGTTTAAAACCGTTAGTATGGTCAACTAAATTAGCCAAATATTCGCAAGAGTGGGCAAATAACCTATGTGCATCGGGTAAATGTACAATGGTACACAGGCCAGGCACACCACCCCATGGGGAGAACCTTTACTGGGCAAGCCCAGTGACATGGTCAACCGGTGAAACAGCGGTACAAGGAACAACTATTAAAGACGTGGTTAAAGTATGGGCTGATGAAGAGGACTGGTACAACTACGCCACTAACAGTTGTGAATCTGGTCAACAGTGTGGTCACTACACTCAAATGGTCTGGAAAAATACCACCAAAGTAGGTTGTGCCTTAAAAGTAGGTAAAGATAAATCCCAAAGTTGGGTTTGTAGTTATGATCCACCGGGTAACTTTACAGGCCAACGTCCTTACTAAGCGCTTGTAATAGGTTTGCCCGTTTTAATTAAGCCGACTCATGTCCATCGCCTCACTTTTAGGCGGTGGCATTTGTAAAAAATAACCATTTTCTTGAATGATTCTAATCACTTCTTTGGATTCTTCACGCACCAGTTTTCTATCTTCGCTTAGGTCAAATTCAAATGAAAAAGTAAGCTCGCCAAGTAGCTTGATTAATGTATCGGGCACCTCTGAAAAATTATCTTTCTCTGTTAAATAAAGGTACATGCCTGACTTTTTCTGGCTACGATAAACAAAACAATTCATTACTTTACTGCCTAACCATAACACTAAGTTTATCAATCTGATCGAGTGCAATCTTCTTTTCAATATTTCCTACTGACTCTATAATGACTTTGGTGTTGATGATCTTTATTAAACGACCTTCAAATTGCTCTTTGTTTTTGGTAATTATTTGAATCGTTTTATCCTGTAATGTCACTAACAACGTGGGCTTTACAGGCTTAAATGCCATTTTATAAAGTGCTTTATTCGGCAAGCCTTGTAGTTTGCTGTCACTCAGTAATTGGGCCTGTATTGCTTGCTCGGCACTTTCCGCACTGCTTATTTCAGTCGGGGTACCTTGTATTTTAGCTAATAAATTATTGACACCCTGCTCAGTACCCATCATCCAGCTACCTGCGGCTATTAATAGCCCGATAAAACCAAAAATTAACTTACGACTTGTTATATGCCAAAGCGAAGGAAGCGTCACAATATTTAAAACAGGTAACATTGAAATTAGCCCTGTAACAGGGTGGTGCTTAAAACCTGCAAATATATAGGCTAGAAAACTGTAGATGAACAGTAGTAGGCCGATTCCCGTCAGTGCAACTAATGCAAATTCCATTTTTAATTAACTCTATTATTTTTCTGAAATCTCTCGTGCAGAGGTTTCTCTATAAGTTTAGGATACAAGAAGATTGTTTAATGTCAGCTGAATTATAAAACTTCTCGGACAGGTTTCTAATTATCCTGCATTGTAGCACTTGCATTCAATATGAGGAACCTTGCCTCTCATCTGAGAGCCGTTGGGCAAGGTTTAATAAATTGATAAGCTGATGAGACTTATCTATGCGTAGCATTACATGAACCTTTCTTTACTTTACAGCCGCAGCAACGAAGGCATTGATGCCCCGCAAGTTGATGTAGAGGTGCATCTTAGTAACGGCTTACCCAGCTTTTCTATCGTTGGTTTACCAGAACTAGCCGTTAAAGAAAGTAAAGATCGAGTACGTGCCGCAATTATTAACTGTAATTTTGAATTTCCTGCAAAACGTATTACCGTCAACTTAGCACCTGCGGATATTCCTAAGGATGGTGGGCGTTTTGATTTACCCATCGCCTTAGGAATTTTGGCGGCTTCTGGGCAAATCCCCACAAAATCGCTTACGCATTATGAGTTTATTGGTGAGTTATCACTAGCTGGACAGCTACGCTCGGTGAAAGGTGTTTTACCCACGGCTTACGCGACACTGTTGGCAAATAGATCTTTACTTTTATCTACAGATAATGCTGATGAAGCAAGCTTAATTGACGGTTTAAATGTTATTCCAGCCAGTCATTTATTACAGGTTTGTCATCATTTGTCGAAAATAGAAACCTTACTGCCGCATCAAACAAAAATAGCAGAACTTAAACCAAGATATCACAGCGACCTGAGTGATGTAAAAGGCCAGTATCAAGCCAAGAGGGCTTTAGAAATAGCCGCTGCAGGTGGTCATAACATGCTAATGGTTGGCCCGCCTGGAACGGGTAAAACTATGCTAGCGACTAGATTAGCAACCATCTTACCACCCATGACCCAAGCGGAGTCACTAGAGTCCGCCACCATTGCATCCATTAGTGACCAAGGTTTTGACGTGAAAAACTGGGGCTTACGACCCGTGCGTGATCCGCATCATACCTCTTCAGGGGTTGCTTTGGTGGGTGGCGGCGCAAAAGTTCGCCCAGGTGAAATATCACTCGCGCACAATGGGATTTTATTTCTTGATGAGTTAACCGAGTTTGATAGAAAGGTGCTTGATGTACTCAGAGAGCCGTTGGAAACCGGAAAAATAACAATTTCACGCGCTGCTCGACAGGCCACTTACCCCGCTGATTTTCAGTTAATTGCAGCAATGAACCCTTGCCCACAGGGCTTAAATTGTGATTTTAAAAGTAATTGCCAATGTACGGCTGAGCAACAACGACGTTACCGTTCAAAGCTGTCTGCACCTTTTTTAGATCGGATTGATATACATATCAATGTGCTGCGTTTATCCCATCAAGATTTAAAAAATCCAGCAACAGGTGATAGTAGCGAGACTGTTCGCCAACGAGTTATAGCAGCACGGGCTATTCAGATAAGCCGACAAGATAAAGCGAACCGATTTTTAAGCAATAAAGAAATTGAGGCTTACTGCAAACTCAGTGATGCGGATGAAAACTTATTGGCACAGGTGGTAGAAAAGTTTACCCTATCAGCCAGAGCGTATCATCGCATACTTAAGTTAGCCCGAACCATTGCTGATTTGGCTCAAAGCACTGAGATACAAACGGTACATATTAGCGAAGCGGTATCCTATCGCGCGACAAACTAAGTAATCGCATACGGTAAATATAACATAAAAGGAGGGGTTGGAAAGGTGGCTACTGTTAAAAAAGACAGCCAAATTATAATCCTCTTAATTTGTTCGCTTCTATCTATTTTATCTAGCAGTATTGTTTCGGCTGAAAAACCAATTAGTGTAAAACTCAGCCAATCTTCGCAACAAGTATGGCAACGCCAACAGGTCTTAATTACGCTTGAGGTTGTAACGGATGACCCCTTTTCCCGCTTAGAAGTTGACATATTTAGTCAGAATGGCTTCAGTGTTACAGCTTTTGATCTGCAACGTATTGAATCAAACAAGCACACAACGCTTACCATAAAGTGGGCCGTGTTTCCATTTATTGCTGGTAAACAGGCTTTAAAACTACCTCGCGTTCGTTATCGCCCTAATAGTGGTCGCATGCAAACATTAGCGCTAAAAGCGTTACCTTTGAATGTCAGGCGATTGCCTTTGTATGTTCCACCAACCATGCCTGTAGGAAAAATTTCTCTAAAGAATTCTTGGGAAAAAGGTTGGCTGGTGATAACGCATAACTTACTAGAGTGGCAAGTTACGGTAAAAGGAAAGGGCGTCGCAAAACAATTTATGCCACCACTTAGCAGGCAGCTAGAGAGTACGGATGCTATCGAAATATTGCCGTTACAAAAATCAGATAAAACAATTAAGACGGTAACAGACTTAACGCATCAACGTCATTATATCATCCCTTTAAAAGTGCGCAGTAATGGCTTCGTCAACTTGCCAAAAATTGAAATACAATATTTCGAGCCAATTTCAGGAAAACTAGCAAAAACACACTTAAGCCCGCCCTTTGTTATAGCTTTGAATAGGTGGTTATTGGGTTTTATTTTCTTGTTGTTCGTGGCGTTATTAAGTGTTTTTCTGTTTATGTTGGTCACAAAAATTAAACACGTTTTTAACAAACAAAAAAAGCAGAAACAAGCAATCCGTCAATTATCACAAGCCACTAACTACCAACAAATTCGTGCCGCCTTAAATCAGTATGCTTTAGTAAAAGGTTGGGGAGAAAACGTAGCGTTAAAGACACTACCCATGCTAAAGGCACAAGGCGGAGTTACGTCTGTTTTGTTGGAAGAAACGATTAATAAACTTCTAGCCATACAGTTCTCTCAGAAAAGTAGTGGCGTTGAGATAATAGAAATAAAGAATGATTTGTTACAGTGCTTACGATAAGTAAACTTAAAGGAAGCTCTAAATTAGTCCCATAAATTCAGGCAACGCCAAGTTTCCAAGTTCAAGGCATTTGTTTTTTACATAGCTACTCTATGGTAAAAAACAAATAACGAAAAAATTGGGAATTTGACTAATCCCCGCAGCGTAAGCCTCTAGGGCATAATCTCCGTTTTTATCCACTATATTGGAGGTTAGCACTTTGGGGGCGTCATTATGTCTAGGCTAGCAAATTAGAAACATATTTCAGCTTAAATTCAGCTTTATATGTCACACTTTTAAACTCTTGTAACTCATTATATTTAAAAGGCTAAATAATGAAAAAATTTATTATCGCATCCCTAATAACACCTCTTTCTCTTCCTCTTTATTTACAAGCTTCAGAAATAAATGCTGTTGCGGACAGTGTTATAGCTACACAACGTACAGCACTTGCTGCAAATACAAGTGAAAAAGGTTATGGACCGCAGGCTCCTAGAGATATTGATACTATTGAAGGAGATAACACACTTGATTTCAACAGTGCGCCTCCATCCTCAGAAATGAATTTATGTAATATACACTTTCATGAAAATGCCGAGCACAAAGGCGGAGAATTTACTGAATATGCGGGCAATGGTGATGGGCACGGGTACAATAGTGGGTATAAGTATGCAGGTAAGTTAACTGAAAAAGAACTTACTCTAATAGAACAGAAGGCTTGTCCTAATAAACATGGTGATATTCAACCAGGTGATACAATTGAAGTACATTATGTGTACTCAACTGCAAAAGTTGCACCAGGCCCAACACTGGCCTCATGCCTTAGTGAGTCAGTTAAAAACCCTCAGTTACGTGTAGAAGCACAGGTCTATATTGCAGTTAATGACAGTGAAGCTCAAGACTTCAAAAAATTAACAGCACATGGTGTAAGAAACGGTTTTCATCAAGCTCTAAATATACCAAATAATACTGGTGTTCCAGTACGTTATGATGGTTCAACTACTGGACCAACGTATAATGAAAAAGGTTCACCATTTCAAGTTTCATGGAGTGTTCGTCCGAAAGTTCTTAAAGTAAATGTAAATACTATCGGAGCTTGGTGTGAAGGTAATGTCTTTAAAGAAGATCATGGGCATGGCGTAAGAAACTTAGTCATAAATCCTAGCCTTTTGTCTGATAATTAAGCCAATGGATCAGGCTTGGCTCGCCCATGAGTTAAAAAACCTAACAAGAGACTGTGGTTAAAAATCAAGTATTTTTTTAAATTTAAGCCATATTTTTATCCCACATAATTTCTGTCGTTACCATGACATGTAAGGAAGTATTTTTGTAAAAATCATCAGGGTGAAAACATATTCTTAAAAAATTAATTTTTTTGTCTTCATATCCCTAGACAAACGGCAACGGACGATGTTGACTTGCCCAAGGGTTAGGCCTTTTCCACCAGCGTTGCGCCAAGGTTGCATACATTTCACGAAAATCTACCGTATGCACTAAATCACCATCGTATAATTTGCTTGGGTCTAGGCTGGGTTGTCTACCGTGAAGGCCACCCCGTACTCGACCACCTAGGATTAATTGAGGTGCTGCAGCGCCATGGTCTGTTCCGCCACTTTTGTTTTCTGCCACACGCCGACCAAACTCTGAATAGGTCATTACCAATACATTATTCCACAGCCCCGCTTGCTTCATTGCATCTGAGAATGCTTTTAAACCTCCGCCCAAATGATACAATAAATTATTATGCGGCGTCATTTGACCGGCATGTGTATCAAATCCCTCTAAGGTCACTTTATAAACGGGGGTATCCATGCCATTGATAATCATTTTTGTAACTTGCTCTAACTTACGCCCAAAACGACTGGTTGGAAACTTTACCTTTGAGTGTTGACCATGATAAGCACGCTCCAGCTCATGAGCCGCTGTATTTATTGTATTTTGTACATTGAGCATATGCGCTAAGGAAGGGTTAGAAGCACGATAGTTTTGCTTATTGATGTATTTAGTTTGGCGTAGAAAAGTACTTGGATCTTCCATCGCTACAGCGGCACTACCCTTACCTCCCATTGGTCCAAGATCATTATCCCCTAAAACGACACCATTTACCGCACTGGCACGAGCGGGTAATACACGAGTTAACCAGCCTCTGTCCTCATTATGTCGGGTTGATGCTGTTTCCCAAACATCTAGGGAGTGAAAATGCGAACGACTCGGCCGGCTATAACCAACACCTTGCACCCACGCCATTTGTCCTTGCTCCCAAAGTGGCATCAAATCTTTTAAGTAAGGGTTCATTGCCATATTATTTTTTAGTGGGATACCTTTTTTAATTGCCAAGGTTGGGCGTGCTTTGTGGTAAAAATCATCACGAAAAGGAATGAGCGTATTTAAGCCATCGTTAGCGCCTTGTAAGTGTACTAAAAGTACGATTTGGTCAGGGCGCTGACCTGCTGCAAATGCATCAGGTAACATCCCCGCTAGTGGCATTAGGCTGGTATATTGTAGAAAGTCGCGTCTATTCATTATTAATAGTTTCTCAATTTTTTACTGAATCACTCTCGAGTAATCATTTTAATTGGTACACAGGGTCGAGCATCAGTGCTCTAACCATGCGTCTTTTCCCCCGAGCTGTTGGCAATGGTAAAACAGGCGCCATCGGTAATAGCCAATCAACAACCTCAGTGCCCGTTGTTTTTGGTAAATAGGATTGCATTTTTTCTGATGCTTTACTGTGTCGAGTGAGTTTATTTAACAACGATATTCGAACTAATAATGTTTGCGTATCAATCCAAGCTGTTCCGCCAGGCCAGCCTTTAACCGTTGGTGGGTCAAACAAGTCCTGACCTAATAATTGACTAATATGGCTTAACTTACCTGCCGATAGTTTTGGAAAGGGTAGGGTGCGTAACGTGCCTACTACTAAATCAATGGGTGATTTTGTTAAGGTGCCTCGGTACTTTCTTGACCAAAATTGATCGCTATTTAAGACCTCTATTAAGAGTGCTTTAATAGTGTAGTTTGAGTTTTTAAAAACAGCGGCCCAGCGTCTTACTACACGCGGATCTGGGGGCGAATCGCTGATAAACTCTTTCCAAAAATTTTCTGCGATATATTCAGCGACTCTGGGCTTTTCTAAAATAATATCTATTATTTGATCGCCTGTAAATGCGCCTGTTCGCCCCATAAACGTAAACCTTCTAGGGTCATGCTTAGCTTGTGTGTAAGTATAAGTACCTCGGTTACGGTCAGTCCCCCAGCCGGTAAATGCAATGGCGGCTGCTTTTATATCCGCCTCGTTATAATGACCTCGTCCGAGGGTAAATAACTCTAGAAGCTCACGTGCAAAGTTTTCATTGGGGCTACCCTTTACATTTTTATCGCCATCAAGATAAACCAACATTGCAGGATCTCGTGCAATGGCGTGGAGCATTACTCGAAAATTACCCATCGCATTTTTGCGTAAGAATTGATTTTGTAAATAGAGTAAATGTGGTTGCTCTACTTTTTCAAGCGATGAGGTAAAGTGGTTGTGCCAAAACAACGTCATGTGCTCATTAACGGGAGCATCAGTATGTAACAGGTGTTTCATCCACCAGTTTTTCAAACGCTGGCCTTCGATTTTCATCATCTTGCGGGCACGGTCTTTACCCATGTTGCTTTGTTGCTTCATGCGGGTAACATTTGCCCAAGGCGTTAATGCGGGTAAACCTGGCGTTTTTATTGGTGCAGACTTGAGAAGAATATTAACGGCTTCTTGGCGGGTTTTCCCTTCAAGTGCTTTTGTGCTGCCCCACTCAGCACCCAGTGCGGTTCGTGTGACAAGATGCCTTGTGTCTGAGAAACTCAGCCGTCCCATATTAACTTCCTACTTAAAAATCCCCAGACCGCATATAAAAGAGATAACTTACGGCTTTTATTGTTATTTTTAGTGCATGAATCTCCAAGCTTTATTTTGTCTTAGATAAAATGAAGCTGTCTAATGCTTACTCTTTAAGAGCAGTATACGCTTAGCTATTACGGAATTAAAGTATGAATACTGACCTGAGTCAAAATGAAATTGATGAGCTTGAACAAATTTTAAGCAATTTTAGTAAGGAGTGGGAGGTCAAACAAAACCAGCGTTCATTTAAGTGGCGTGTTTCTTTTATGGTTGCTTTCATTGTTGCGCTAGCTTCAATATTCATTTCAGCCAAGTTGTGGTGGGTTAGTCTGGCAGTGATTGCATACTTTGCCGGCTCTCTATTCACAATGCTTCGGCAAAATGCTAAAACTCACAGTGAGATTATCGAGCGCCAGCAACAGTTGAAACTAGTCAGGTTGTTGCGCAATTTTGAGTCTTCACCTTATAGCTCTACCAATAGTTAGCAGCTTCATGACTAGTCTATGATTGAATTCGTTGCTTGGCTGTTTTCAAATGCCCTCTTGCGGGCACCGCATGCATGGCTTTAGCCAAACCAAATTCAGGCATATTATTGTCGACGGATTCAAAATTACCCGGTTTTAAAAGATACGTCTCGTGCCAAATGCCTACATCACCGTTACTTTTAATCTTTTTGTTAAAGTTTGACCATGCAGGTAAATGTTTTGAGTTGCTGCTTTTAGCATACTCCTCGAGATGCTCGAAAGATTTCCAATATTGAACCATAATTGTAGTACGGCTAAACCATTGCTCATGGCTAATCAATCCCATCTCAGGATTATTGTAAAGCTCCTTTATCATGCCTGTCATTGCAGTAGCAACAGGTAGCCACTGATGAACTTTCCACCATTTATTAATACGCATCCCGATTAAAAAGACAACAAAGTCATCGTCGACTTGCGCCGTTATTCGCCGTTGTATGATAGTTTTCATCGTTTAAATATACAGCATACCAGTTGGTATGGTAAGTAAAACTGCTGTTTTTTGATTATTGATTAATCATATGATCAGCTACTTTAAAAAAAGAAGCTTTGAGTTCTGTCCTTAAGGGTTCATCTACCTGTTCATCTAAGGCAAAATTCATACAATCCAACCATTGGTCCCGCTGTGATTCATCAATCGCAAAAGGCAGGTGACGACGACGTAACATCGGATGACCATACTTTTCGACATAAAGTTGTGGCCCGCCAAGCCAGCCACTTAAGAAGAGATAAAGCTTTTCACGCGATATTCGCAAGTTTTTAGCGTGCAAATCCCGAAGTGCTTTAACGTCTTCTTTTTCATCCATTAAATCGTAAAAACGATCGACGAGTTTTCTTACAGATTCATCTCCGCCAATTTGTTCATACGGTGTTGGCTTTGCTTCAGTTTGCATATCAGTGCTCTCTAATTAATAAAGGTGTCAATTCACTAAGCCTGCTAGTATAATCCGCGCCCATCCAAGATCGCACTGCGATTTATCAAAATTTAATTATGAAAGAAACCGAGTAACTAATCGTGATAGAAAATTTAAGAAATATAGCCATCATCGCCCACGTTGACCATGGTAAAACAACCCTCGTTGATAAACTACTAGAACAGTCTGGTACATTAGGCGACCGCGCTGATGTTACCGAGCGCATGATGGACTCAAACGAAATTGAGCAAGAACGTGGTATCACGATTTTAGCAAAAAATACGGCGATTACTTGGGGCGATTACCGCATCAATATCGTAGACACCCCAGGCCATGCTGATTTTGGTGGTGAGGTTGAGCGTGTACTTTCAATGGTAGATTCTGTTCTTTTACTGGTTGATGCTGTTGACGGCCCTATGCCTCAAACCCGTTTTGTAACCTCAAAAGCCTTCGCAATGGGCTTTAGACCGATTGTGGTTATCAATAAAATTGACCGCCCAGGTGCGCGACCTGATTGGGCATTAGATCAAACTTTTGAACTGTTTGACAAACTCGGCGCTACCGATGAACAACTTGATTTCCCCGTTGTTTATGCATCAGCCATCAACGGTTACGCAGGCTTAGATGCAGACGTTACTGAAGGCAATATGGATCCGTTGTTACAAACTATCATAGATAGTGTGAGTCACCCTGATGTTGACCCTGATGCACCTTTCCAAATGCAGATCAGTCAACTTGATTACAACTCTTACACAGGCTTGATTGGTATTGGTCGTATCAAAAAAGGAAAAATCAAAAAGAATTCTACGGTTAAAGTAATCGGTGACGACGGCAAGATTCGTAGCGGTCGTATTTTACAACCCATGGGCTTTCATGGCTTAGACCGTGTTGATGTTGATACCGCACAAGCAGGTGATATCATCGCATTTACAGGCATGGATAAACTGCATATTTCAGATACCCTTTGTGACCCTGACCATGTAGAAGCACTTCCACCAATGACGGTTGATGAGCCAACAGTTAGCATGACTTTTCAAGTAAACAATTCACCGTTTGCGGGTAAAGAAGGCAAGTATGTAACATCGCGTAATATCCAAGAGCGTTTGGACGAAGAGTTACTTCATAACGTTGCTCTACGTGTTGAACCCGGTGATGATATTGATAAGTTTAGAGTATCGGGTCGTGGTGAATTACACCTCGGTATTTTAATTGAAAATATGCGTCGCGAAGGCTTTGAAGTGGCTGTATCCCGCCCTGAGGTAGTCATTAAAGGCGAAGGCGATAATCGCGAAGAGCCTTACGAAAACCTTACCATTGATATTGAAGATACGCATCAAGGTAGCATCATGGAGAAAATGGGCGAGCGTAAAGGTCAGCTTCAAAACATGGAGCCAGACGGAAAAGGTCGTGTACGTTTAGAATATGAAATTCCTTCGCGTGGCTTAATCGGCTTCCAAACCGAGTTTATGACATTAACATCGGGCACAGGTTTGCTTTATCACTCATTCGACCATTATGGCCCAATGGTAAAAGAAGAAATTGGTCAACGTAATAATGGTGTATTAGTTTCTAACTCAACGGGTAAAGCTTTAGCTTTTGCAATTTTCAACCTACAAGAACGCGGCAAAATGTTTATCGAACATGCGCAAGATGTTTACGAGGGTCAGGTTATCGGCATCCATGTACGTGATAATGATTTAGTCGTCAACCCGCTTAAAGCCAAGCAGTTAAACAATATTCGTGCGGCAGGTACGGATGAAAACTTGATTCTTACCAAGCCGATTAAGTTTACGCTTGAGCAAGCTCTTGAATTTATTGATGATGATGAGCTAGTTGAAATTACTCCTGAAAGCATTCGCGTTCGTAAGAAGGTACTTGCTGAAAGCGCACGTAAGACTGCTTCTCGTAGTGCGAAAGGCTCTTAATTAAAAAGCTTTCAAGTACAACGTAAATAAAAAAGGGCTAATCGCCCTTTTTTATTGCCTAAAATTCATACAACTTCCAAAATGTGACAGGTCTAAAACTGACACTAACGACAATTTTGTGTCAGCTTGTGACACCTATCCATCAAAACACGACTATAAAAATAACAACAACTAATGATTTTAACCATACTTATCACTAACTTAGGTTTCATTCTAAAAAGTTGGCATCCGCATTGCATTAATAGAAGCAACAATAGGGAATAAATAATAAAGACCCTTTGCCGAAACAATAGAAGTTCAGCAAAGGCTAACTAACAGAACAGTACGAAA
The DNA here is from genome assembly GCA_026989335.1 of Thiotrichaceae bacterium. Lineage (GTDB taxonomy): Bacteria > Pseudomonadota > Gammaproteobacteria > Thiotrichales > Thiotrichaceae > Cocleimonas. Next base: position 15,822 of record JALSJN010000057.1, on the reverse strand, counting down.
CGGAATTTTTAAGCAAGCCCCAGAGGCGGAGAGTAGTTTAGTAATATAAAAATAAAATAACTACCAGTCTCAACCCCGTGCCCTTTCGCTCTCCCCGGTGAAAGGGCACTTTTGCTTGTGCACATAAATTTGTTTCTCCGTGACAGAAAGCTATAAACGAGATAAATCCGCAATATTCAAAAACAAACCACGTAACTGTGCCAATAGTGCTAAACGATTACTCTTTAATGCCTCATCTTCATCCATCACCATCACACCATCGAAGAAGTTATCGACATCCTCTTTCAAACTCGCTAAAGAGGTTAGTGCCGCGGAGTAATCACCACTTTCAAATAATGGCGCTACAATTTTTTGTTGCGCTTTTACAGATTCGTAAAGAGCATTTTCTTGGGGTTCTTTAAACAAAGATTCATTAACTGATTCTGAAATTGAGCCTTGTACTTTTTTAAGAATATTACTGATACGTTTATTTGCTGCCGCCAATGGTTCGGCTTCGGTAAGTGTTTTAAACTTCGCAACAGCTTTTACGCGGTGATCAAAATCCAATGGACTGATTGGCTTTAAACTTGCGACAGCAGCTACTGTTTCAGCGTCTATCCCTTGATCTTTATAGTAGGCAGGCAAGCGTTCCATAATAAAACTAAGGGCTGCTTGAATCGATTCTTTCGAGTCTACTTTTTCAGCTAAACCTTCGTAGGCTTTTGTTAGTAATTCTTTTAGATTTAGACTTAGTTTACCTTCAATAATAATACGTAATACTCCCAACGCTGCACGGCGTAATGAGAACGGGTCTTTACTGCCGGTAGGCTTCATACCTATGGCAAAAATACCCATCAGCGTGTCTAGCTTATCTGCCAGTGAGAGAATTTTACCAGTCTCACTCACGGGGATCACATCACCTGCAAAACCCGGTTGATATTGTTCTTGCATGGCAGCAGCTACACCCTCTGACTCGCCATCTTTTTTGGCATAATAACGCCCCATAATGCCTTGCAGTTCAGCAAACTCATTTACCATTTCACTGAGTAAATCACATTTTGATAATACTGCTGCGCGCATCGCTTGTTGTTTATCTGCGCCTAACTCATCGGCAATAAATCCTGCTAGCTTTTCGACACGCTCAGTCTTCTCATATAAGGTTCCCAGCTTTTGTTGAAATACAATTTTTTTAGTATTTTCTCGGCGAGACTCTAGCGTGACTTTGCAATCTTGATCCCAAAAGAATTTAGCGTCCGCAAAGCGTGGATTGATTACCCGCTCATTTCCTTGCCTTACCGTATCAGGGTTTGAACTTTTAATATTACTGGTAGTAATAAAGTGCGCCATTAACTGGTCAGAGTTATCGATTACAGGAAAATATTTTTGATGGTCTTGCATACTTGAAATTAAGCATTCATGCGGAATCTTTAGAAAGCTATTATCAAAACTACCGCTCACGGCAATAGGCAATTCAATCAGCGCGGTGACTTCATCTAACAACGCATCTTCAATATATGCTGCACCACCCAATGCTTTAGCAGCGACTTCTGCTTGGGCGCGAACTTCATCTCGGCGCTCTGCAAAATGGGCGATCACATGACCTTGCTGGCGTAACTGATCTGCGTAGCCAGCTGCTTGTTTAATCACGATAGTTTCAGGGTGATGGAAGCGATGACCTTTAGTCGTATTGCCAGAGGCGACACCGAGTATTTCAGCGTTAATGACCTCATCGCCCAGCATCATAAGAACCCAGTGAACGGGGCGAACGAATTCAATATCACTTGCGCCCCAACGCATACGCTTGGGGATGGGTAATTTTGCTAGTGATTGACTAACAATATCAGCCACTAACTCACGGGTATTTCTACCCGCGACATCTTGTTTAAAAACCAGCCAGGTTCCCTTGGGTGTTTCAATTTCATCCAATTTTTGTGGAGTGACTCCGCATGATCGAGCGAAGCCTTCAACCGCTTTTGTCGGGTTGCCATCATTGTCAAACGCTGCTGCTTTTGCAGGACCTTTGCGCTCGATTGATTGATCTGCTTGCTTAGTCGGTATTGATTTTAAGAGTACGGCTAAACGACGTGGCGCTGCGTAAGAAATGACTTCTTTTGCTTCTAATGAGGCCTCTTTTAAGCCAGCCACAATCCCTGTGGTAAAGGCATTTGATAAGGTTTGCAAGGCTTTGGGTGGAAGCTCTTCGGTGCCAATTTCGATGAGTAAGTCACTGCTTTGCGACACATTACTATTGGACATTATGCGCCCTCCTTATTATTAGTCTTATTTTTAACCAGAGGAAAGCCAAGCGCTTCACGTGAATCATAATAGCTCTGGGCAATTGCTCGTGATAATGACCGCACTCGCAACATATAACGTTGACGCTCTGTGACTGAAATAGCATGACGCGAATCCAGTAAATTAAACGCATGGGAGGCTCCTAACATTTGCTCATAAGCGGGTAATGGCAGCCCTGCTTCAGTCAATGTTTGGGATTCTTTTTCAGCCGCGTCAAAATGATGAAACAGCTCTTCAATATTGGCTTTTTCAAAATTATAGGTCGATTGCTCAACCTCATTACGCTGATACACATCACCATAAGTGACTTTCTCGCCGCTAGGGTCAATTGCCCAAACTAAATCATAAACATTTTCAACATCTTGCAAGTACATCGCTAGGCGCTCTAAGCCATAGGCAATTTCGCCCATTACGGGTTTACATTCTAGCCCGCCGACTTGTTGAAAATAGGTGAATTGAGTCACCTCCATGCCATTAAGCCAAACCTCCCAGCCTAAGCCCCAAGCTCCCAGTGTGGGTGACTCCCAGTTATCTTCAACAAAACGAATGTCATTTTCAAGCGGGTCAAAACCCAATGCTTTTAAAGAGCCAAGATATAATTCCTGAATTTCTAATGGCGATGGTTTCATAATCACCTGAAACTGGTAAAAACGCTGCAAGCGATTGGGGTTCTCACCATAACGTCCATCCGTTGGGCGGCGAGAAGGCTGTACGAAAGCCGCATTCCACGGTTCTGGACCAATCGCACGTAAGAACGTATTTGGATTATCAGTGCCCGCTCCCATCGGCATATCGTAAGGCTGCAAAATAGCGCAACCTTGCTTCGCCCAATAATCTTGAAGCCCGAAGATTAAGCCTTGAAACGTAGAAGTATCATAATTAGGTGATTCATTGATGGGTGTTTGTGTCGGTGTCGACATAGGTGAGAAAGCCTTAATAAATACGATACCAATAATTATACTGTAGAAATATTGATGAAGAAGGGTTTAAGTCTATTTTTTATAGATAAATGTCATTGTGTCGGTTTCTATCGCTGTTAAGATAATGACATGCTCAATATTGAAACTAAATACACGGGTAAAACAGCTTTTTTACACTTAGCCTTTCGCCCTTTCTTTTTTGCCGCGCTTTCTTACGCTGTTGTATCAATTACCCTCTGGTTTTTAGTCTATAGCCAAGGTAAAGCTATTTTGCCGAATGGTTACAATATTATTAGCTGGCATGGACATGAAATGATTTCTGGCTTTTCTATGGCAACGATTACGGGCTTTTTGTTAACGGCTGTAAAAAACTGGACAGGCATCCAAACAATAAATAACAAGCCATTATTGGGTTTATTCCTACTCTGGTTATTTTCTAGGGGCTTGGCATTCATTTCTGGGGAGTGGGTTTTACCAACATTAGCAATTATTGATAGCCTGTATTTATTTGTGGTAATGTGGGCATTTTCAGCCCCTGTGTTTAAAAAGAAGCAATGGAAAAATTTAGCCTTTAGCGGCAAGCTATTGTTGATGCTTGTTGCCAATATTATTTTTTACTTGGGCTTGCTCGGTTATTTAGAAAACGGCATTCACTACGGCTTATACATTGGTTTTTATACCATGTTAGCGGTTATTTTTAATATGGGACGACGAGTCATTCCTTTTTTTATTGAAAAGGGTTTAGGCTGTCCTTTTGAAGCTAAAAACTACAAATGGGTTGATGCCAGTAGCTTATGGTTATTTTTATTATTTTCAGTGGTTGATATTTTTATTCCTGCCGATCATCCTCAAGGTAAATATCTCATTATATTTTTGGTACTGAGTTTAGTGGCTTTACATGGCACTCGCTTATACGGCTGGTACCATAAAGCGATTTGGAAAAAATCTTTATTGTGGGTTTTATACATCGGTTATGCATGGATAGTTTTAGGTTTTGCTCTTAAAGCCTTGTCTGTTTTTACCGATGTTTCCCCTTATCTTGCATTACATGCTTTTGCTTATGGTGGTGTTGGCATGATTACATCGGGTATGATGGCGCGTGTTTCACTTGGGCATACAGGTAACAATGTGTTTGAGCCGCCTAAAATTTTACACCTTATTTTTGCTTTATTATTTATCGGTGCTGTAGTTAGAGTCATATTACCGCTATTTTTAGAACGCTATTATTTACAACTAATCGAAGTATCTCAAATATTATGGATAATCGCTTTCGGCCTATTTTTATACGGTACGCACCGATGCTAATAAAAGCACGTACCGATGGCCGTTACGGATAGCTAAGTTATAAAGTGTCAAAAACGTTTAATTCATTGCAAAAAAAAAGTCACCCCACTCAAACCGCATGGCTGATTGATTCCAGCATCTATGTTTTTAAGTCGTGGTATACCCATAAAACTGAGAAAACGGATGTTACTGGCAAACCCATTAATGCCGTTTTAGGCTTTATTGATTTTGTATACCGCCTGTTGTCTGTTGAGCGACCCCAACTGATAGCCTTTGCCTTTGATGAAAGCTTAAAAACATCGCACCGAAAAGAAATATACCCGCAGTACAAAGCGAATCGTTCGCCTGCACCTGAATCTTTGCGGCATCAATTTAAGCTGTGTCGTGCGTTTATTCGATGTTTGGGGATCCATGAAGCTGCCAGTTTAAAATATGAGGCAGATGATTTAATTGGCACTTGGGCAAAATCACTGCGCGCTGATAACATTGCTATCAATATCATTAGTGCAGATAAGGACTTAGCACAATTGGTTTATGAGAATGATCATTGGTGGGAATACCAAAAAGGACAAAAATTAAATATTAAGGCCATTACTAAACGCTTTAAAGCAAAGCCAAGACAAATAGCTGATCAACTCGCTTTAGCAGGAGATAAATCTGATAACATTCCCGGTGTGCGGGGTATTGGGATGACAACGGCGGGCAAGTTGCTTAAACACTTTGGTCATTTAGATAATCTTTTAAACTCGATACCAGAAGTTGGCACATTAAAAATTCGTGGTGCACAGAAAATTCAACACGCCATTCTGGAATCTATTGAGTCCATTCAGATGGCGCGTCAATTAACCGAAGTCCAATGCGACATAGAACCTATTGATAACTATGTCTTTAAACGAAAAGCTTTCGATAAGTGCGCATTAATTAGTCTCTTTGAACAGCTTAATTTATCAGGTCAAAAACAGCGCGAATGGCTGTCATTACTAGCTTTGCTTAAACCTTAAACAAGTTTTCCCTCTAGTCCTCTTTCTTGTTCCTGCTATCTAAAGCTAACAACAATAGTCGAAGAAATTTGATACCTTTCTGGTCGTTGCTTATTAACTTTGTTGGTCAAAACTTAGTGCTTACTCCCAGTCACAAAAGGTTTAAATCTAAAACACCTTTAGTCTTATTATTTTTAATTTCATTATTGGCTCTTGTGACATTAGTTGCAGCCTCCAGCTATTTTTTGCGCCCCATTATGGAAACAGAAATAAAAGAAAAGGTCGTCCTTAAGTTGGAAGAAAAAGGGCATTCAGATATTAAAGTTGATGTTTCAGGAAGAGATGTGACAATCAAAGGCACTGTTAAGTCAGAAAAGGAGTCTTCTGCCCTAGAAAACGTGAGTAGTAAAATACAAGGAGTACGGGAGATCAATAATAAGCTATTGATTAAAAATCACACAAATGATTAATACTTGGGCAAAAAGCCAGACTAAAACGAGCATTATGGTGATAAGTTGACATGCTTTTTAGCATAATTGTTTGCTAAACTAAGAAGCAAGGAAGGAAGCCTAATTTAGTAATAGACTTAAACATGCTATTACAACCAAAATGGATGAACGGTAAATGACATATTTTTTATATCAAACAGCATTAATTACAGTATTAGCAATATCAGCCGGTTCAGTCATAGGTTGGTGGCTACATTATTACTACGGTAAAGAGCAACGTGAGGTTGCTAAAAATGAGTTCACAATCGTAAAAAACTACTTGGCAGAATCTATAAAAGAAAATGCACACTTAAAATTAAAGCTTAAAGTATCTGAAGACCAAGTTAATATTCTGAGTCATAACGATAACCCTATTGTGCATGGCGTTGATTTTGATGCATACCAGGTTTTTGAAGAAACAGTTAAAGAAGCTCAAATGAGAAAATATTTGAACTGAAAGCTTTACAGCGCTATTAAGTAATAAGAGACCTTTGCACGAGTCAGGTGACGAGTAAAAATGGTTAAAATCACACTGCTTTTCGTTGGAAAACTGACTAATAACCCGTTATTAGTTGCGTTTCCCGCCTCAATCAGTGTGATTTTGCCGCATTTTTCTTTCGCCACTGACTCGTGCAAAGGTCTCAATAAGTAAGTCGACGTTGCACAAAAAATCCCTGTCTAGCAGGGATTTTTTGTGAGCCACAGTTTTGTAAATAGTAGAACGTAGCTAATATTACTTCATTTTAAACTCAGGCAATTTCTTATCAGCCAAGTTTTTCTTCATCGTGACATAATCTGGCATACCGTTTTTATAAGGAGGGTACGCCTCACCTTCGATTAAAGGGAGTAAATACTCTCTACACGCATCGGTAATACCAAAACCATCTTCACTGATATATTCCATTGGCATCATTTTTTCAACATTGGCAATATCAGCCAAATCACCCGAGCCAATCTCCCATGTATAAGGGTTGTTGGAAGTACGAATAACCGCTGGCATCACTGAATTTTTACCCGCAACCGCCATTTCAACGGCCGCCTCACCCAATGCATAGGCTTGCTCTACATCTGACTTTGACGCTAAATGACGTGCCGCACGCTGTAAATAGTCAGCAACTGCCCAATGGAACTTGTAACCTAAGGCATCTTTAATAAGGTTAGCAACAACAGGGGCCGCACCACCTAATTGTGCATGACCAAAGTCATCTCGAGTACCTTGTTCTGCTAAAAACCGTCCATCGGGCCAAGCAGTACCTTCTGATACAACAATCGTACAGTAGCCGTGGCTCTTAACTTTAGAATCAACCAGAGCAATAAACTTTTCTTGATTAAATTTAATTTCAGGAAAAAGAATAACCACTGGAATATCGTTATCTTCATCGGCTGCAAGTGCACCTGCTGCTGCAATCCAACCTGCATGACGACCCATCACTTCAAGCACGAATATTTTAGTAGATGTTGCTGCCATTGATGCAACATCAAAACTCGCCTCTCGTGTTGAAACGGCAATATATTTAGCCACAGAACCAAACCCAGGGCAGTTATCGGTAACGGGTAAATCATTATCAACGGTTTTAGGCACGTGAATCGCTTGAATGGGATAACCCATTTTTTCTGAAAGTTGTGAAACTTTTAGGCAGGTATCGGCAGAGTCTCCACCACCGTTGTAGAAAAAATAACCAATATCATGCGCTTTAAACACTTCGATAAGGCGGTCATATTCTTCTTTATTATCTTCAAGGCTTTTCATCTTGTAACGACATGAGCCAAAGGCACCCGATGGAGTGTGCATTAAGCCTGCAATATCCTCATCAGACTCTTGACTGGTATCAATAAGATTTTCCATTAAGGCACCAATAATGCCATTTTGACCCGCATATACAGTGCCAATTTTATTACTGTGTTTCTTGGCAGTTTGGATAACACCACAGGCAGATGCGTTAATAACAGCAGTGACACCACCTGATTGTGCATAAAATGCATTTTTTACAGACATACTTTTTCTCCTTTGGTTTAGCGGTTGTTAATAGTTTACTTTTAAAAAAATAGATGCTTGATTTTAATCAAACTCTTTGAGAATACCCTTTTTTTTACTTAAAAAAAGAAAAATTTTATCTACACGCTATGGGCTACAATAGAGTGAATCACAACTTTAGTTAAATTATAAGTCACTTAATGCCAATCACTAAGCCTCCAATACGTTTAAAAGTCATGCTTGCCGGACTTTGTAGCCTTATATTGACAATGGGCGTTGCACGTTTTTCATACACGCCGTTACTTCCTGTCATGATGGATGAAACATTTCTAGGTGATGCCACCGGCGGCTGGCTCGCCACTATCAATTATATCGGTTATATGTGTGGGGCTTTAATTGCGGCTTTTATCAGTGATTTAAAACTTAAAGATACCCTTTACCGAATAGGTTTAATCGTTGCAGTTGCTAGCACCCTTGGTATGACATTGGCTGAAAACTACACACTTTGGCTCATTATGCGTTTTATGGCTGGTTTAAGTAGTGCTGCTGGATTATTGCTGGGCTCTGGTTTGATTTTAAATTGGATGATAAGACATGGACATCGGGCTGAATTAGGCCTACATTTTAGTGGAGTCGGTGCAGGTATTGCTGGTAGTGCGATTATTGCAATGCTTATGTCTGATCATTTTAATTGGTTACAACAATGGCAGGCTTTTTCAGTTGTTGGAATATTCTTAGTGATACCTGCTTGGGTCTGGTTACCAAAACCTGGCTACTCTAATATGATACAATCAAGAGCAACGTTGAATGATCAAGCACCTCGACGAGAATGGATGTTACTACTTTATGCTGCCTATTTTTGTGCAGGTGTTGGCTATGTCATCAGTGCTACATTTCTAGTAGCTATTGTCGATAAACAGACAATTTTACAAGGAAATGGTAATCTGGTTTGGCTTATTGTAGGTTTAGCAGCGACTCCTGCATGTGTATTTTGGGATAAAATTGCACGAAAAACAGGTGAGCTAAAAGCACTTTTTATTGCTTACGGCATCAATATCATTGGTATTGTTATTCCTGCCATTGATTCAAGCCTTCAAGGGATGATCATTAGCGGCGTACTTTTTGGCGGAACCTTTATAGGTATCGTAAGCTTGATGCTAACCATGGTCGGAAAGTTTTTTCCTTCAAAGCCAGCAAAGCCGATGGGTAAATTAACCTTGAGTTATGGTGTTGCACAAATAACTGCCCCTGCGATGACGGGGATGGTCGCTGAAACCACAGGTAGTTATAACATGCCACTCTATATGGCAGGCTCGATAATGCTTGTAGGGATGGTGTTGTTGGTGATTTTACAGTATCGTCAGAAATATTAATTTTAGGCAATAAAAAAGCGGACCGAAGTCCGCTAAAATGTTGCGAGGAGCTTATGTTGAACAATCCGCTAGTATTGTTCAACAAAGTGTTTGGCGATAATCCCCTAGATCAAGCCCAACTACTCCTTGCAAAGTCTCAGTAGTCAGTACAATAAGAAGGGTTCATTTTTTTTATTCCGAATATGATTTATTATAATAAGTATTTCTTTTATCATCCTTTTTGAACTTTATTAACAGATTCCCCTACAGAAACCATGAATGCACAGTTAAACGAACTTAAACCGGTTACGGTTAGCAAAGCCGAAAGGGATACAGCGCTCTTAAAGCTAATTGCTGATGGTGATAAAGATGCGTTTAAAGAATTGTATATAAGTTATCAGCCACGCTTAATAAAGTTTTGCAGTCGTATTTTACAAAACGATGTAGCACTAGCCGCTGATATGGCCGATGAGGCACTTATTGCTGTTTGGAAGTCTGCTGGAAGTTTTTCAGGTAAGTCACAACCTTCCACATGGATTCACTCGATCGCACGATTTCGTTTAATTGCTTATTTAAGAAAGAGCAAAGAAGTTTTATTAGAGGATGATTCAGCAGCGTTAGCATTAATTGATGAGTCGGCTTTGCCAGAAGATGAGATACAAACGAGCGAAACGAATGATGAGTTATTTGAAAGCATCAGTAAATTAAGTGATAAGCATCGTGAAGTGATTGAGCTGGTTTATTTTAAGGAGCTATCGGTTAAGGAAGTTGCAAAAGTATTGGATATTTCAGAGAATACCGTTAAAACACGTATGTTTTATGCTCGTAACAAGCTGAAAAGCATACTCTCAAGTAACGATTTTTAAGCAGAAGCTTCGCACCAGTGAGTAGATTGATAAATAAAAGCGAAAGAAACAATGAATAATACAAATAAAAATCAAGTATTAAACAAAGCAACCGAGCTACTACCTTGGTATGCCGTAGGCAAGCTATCGCCTAACGAACTTAGCTTCATGACTGAAGCTATAGCCTCTTACCCCGAGTTAAAAAGTCAACTTGAAATAGAGCAGTCAATGATTCAATTAGTTAAAAATAATGCCGATATTTTAAATGCTTCAGCAATAGAGGCACCCGAAGATCGAGTCAATCATATCTTAGACTTACTTGATGAACCAAGCCTTACAACGCTTAAACAAGAAGCAGATGACAGCAACGTGAATCAAAGCTTACCAAAAAACAAATTAAAACAGTTTTTTGATAGCTTATTTCCCCGCAGCAGCTCGTTGGGGGCTTATCAATATGCGGGTGTTGCCTTAGTCATTTTTGCGCTTGTTGCTATTGTAAATAACACGTTTAATAAAGCACCTGAGGTTATCCAAGAAAGTGTTTTTTATCCGGCTGCGAAGCAAAACGCCACGTTTAAAAATAAGAAGGATCATACTGTATTATTACTCGGTGTTAGTGGTAAACTAGATTCCCCCAAGTTATTGAAGCTACTACAAAAAGTAGAGGCCGAAATTAGCGCCGTACCTGAAAAAGATGGAATGTACAGAGTCACGCTCGGCAAAAAGTTAAGCTCAATAACAATAAATGCGCTACTTGATGAACTAAGAGCGGAAAAGGAGTTGGTGTGGTTTGCAGGTGAATCTAACTAAAATAGCACAATCAATTTTTTTACTCGCACTAAGCTTAATGACTTCGGTGGTTGTTAATGCAGCTGGCTTTAGCCCACTCGATGATGATTGTTACGTCTTTAACACCGATCCATCTTGTCGCCCAAAAGCCAAAATTATAAAGTTTAAGCCAGTGACTAAGCCGGTTAAAAAGGTATTTGTCCGTTCAAATTTTAATAAAAATGAAGTTGTCCTATTATACCCTGCTGGTGCCGATAAAGACGTGCAGCGTGTTATCAAACAGTACGGCTTAAAAACAATTGAAAAAGTAAATTTAGCATCTATCAAAACAGGGATGTTACTTGCAAACACAGGGGGTAAAAATCCCCTGAAACTCAGTAAGCTTATCAATAACGCTGAAAAAGATATTGAAGTAACAACCAATAACAGCTTTGGTTTAGCCGCTTTAACTCTAAAACCCGCATCAAAAAATGGTGCAAACTACTCCATGGACGCAACTGGTGTAAACACCGTTCACAAAACAACTAAAGGTAAAGGGATTAAAATATGTATGGTTGATACACCGATTGATATCTATCATTCCTCCTTTGCCAACGCCCGTATTGATACGCTAGATTTTACGGACTATATACCCGGTACCACCGGAAGCTTACTACACGGAACACTGGTAGCAGGTGTTATTGTAAGCCAAAATCAACATATTGGTATTTCGCCAAATGCTCATTTACTTTCGATAGGTGCGTTTGGCTACTCTAAGAAAGCGCCATATCGACTACAAGGTTTATCATCCAATATCGCAAGAGCAGTCAATAGCTGTATTGAGTATAAAGCTGATATTATCAACCTTAGCTTTACTGGCGGGCGTGATTCATTACTTGAAAAAGTAGTTAAGAAAGCTATTGATAACGGTATCATCGTTGTGGCCGCTGCCGGTAACGGTGGTCATTGGGGGAGTACAATTTATCCCGCACTAATTCCAGGTGTTCTCGTCGCAACAGCAACAGATAAAAACAGAAAGCTTTACGAGCTGGCTAATAGAGGTTCATTTGTTGATATTGCAGCCCCTGGCGTTAATGTTTTAACTGTTGCTCCAGGTGATAAGTATGAGTTGGCTTCAGGTACTTCAATTTCTACTGCTCATGTCTCTGGAATTATTGCCCTTTTATTATCCCAACGTCGAGCAGAGCCTATTACAAAAACACTATCGGAAAGTGCATTGGATTTAGGTAAACCGGGCCGAGACCAAGAGTTTGGTGATGGCTTAATTAGTGCTAGCCGAGCTTTAAACATCATAAAAAGAGGGCGCGCTCGCTCTACTGTTGGGCATTAGTCTCAATGAGTTTATTAGCTTTTGAGACTGTACTAACCACTCCCAACCCCGAATACACAATCATATGGTTACATGGTTTAGGCGCTGATGGGCATGACTTTGTATCACTTGTGCCGGAGCTACAGTTACCCAGCAAGCTAGGCATAAAATTCATTTTTCCTCATGCACCTGTTCGAGCCGTTACCCTGAATAATGGTATGCAAATGCGCGCATGGTATGACTTGTTATCACTTGATAGAGGAAAAACAGCGGATGAAACTGATGTTTTAAAAACAGTGACGCAAATCTACGCGCTTATTGACCAAGAAATAGGCAGTGGTAGAGCCGCTGATAAAATTATTTTAGCAGGCTTTTCTCAAGGGGGCGTTATCGCTTTGCATGCGGGATTGCGCTACCCCAAGAGACTTGCAGGTATTATGGCGTTATCGACCTATTTACCCTTCGAAGAAAATGTTTTTAAACAAATGAGTAACACGCAAAAAGGCTTAGATATTTTTGCTGCTCATGGCGCACACGATCCTGTAATCCCCGTTTTAAGTTGGCAAGATTATGTGCCTAAGCTAAAAGCGCAAGGTTTTGTAGTTGATGCGTATGAATACCCGATGGAGCATTCTTTGTGCATGGAAGAAATTAAGGCAATTTCTAAGTGGCTTCAAAAGGTCTTTACCCCCGTCGGTTAATCAAGTTTTGGGATCTGCCGTGGGTCAAAGGCTTGTGCGGTCGTCGTGTTTCTATCTGGGGATTAGGTTTACAGACTAATCAAACGTTAAGCGAGCTTACTTCAATAAATCAAAAAAACGTTCCGTACGAAAGCGCCAATTCCATATAGACCAGTTTTGTTTGGTAATTACTGACATAAGCGTACGTGTGGCATGCCCACGAATTTCTGAACGAGGTACCATTCCGTAGTAGCGTGAATCTGCGCTGTTGTCACGGTTATCGCCCATTGTGAAATAGTGATCTTTAGGAACTGTTATTTTCTCAAAATTTTGAAGTGGGTTAAAGCTTTCGGGTTTAACTTGTACAACATGTGATTTTGACTGGCTTAAAGACTCAACGGCATAAACGCCTCCAGCCTCTTTATCGATATCGCGCTTAGGAGCTAATGAGTCATCATTAATTTTTTCATATTTTGCTGCTTCATCATTAATGAAAAGACGATTATTTTTAACCTCTACCGTGTCACCTGGTATTGCAACAAGGCGTTTAATAAGCCGCTTATTCGCCGCTTCTGAGGTGAAAACCACAATATCACCGCGATTAGGTTCACCCAAACGAGCAATAGATATACTGGTAAAAGGTATTTGTAAGTCATAAGCTAGTTTATTTTCCCAGACCACATCACCTTCAAGAATCGTTGGTTTCATTGAGCCTGTTGGTACAGGGTGCCAGTCAGCAATAGCACCTCTAAAAACAAATAAGAAGATGATGAAAATAAGAAAGCCTTTATTTTCTCTGACTAAGGATGTGATTTTTTTCATTATGCTATATTTCCAGTAACTGATTGACTAAAGCTCATTATCAAAATAACGTTGTAAAAATGTATCAAAATCTAGCGTATCATTTGCTTCTAGCTGTGCTTGTTGTTTGAGTGATTCTAGCGCCATCAGTTCCATTTTTTTATTAACTTTTGGGTCAAGCTTCCGTGCTAAAAAGTAATCGCGGTGTTCTTCGGACTTTCTTTTGGCAAATTGATAATAGCTACCATCACGATTCATAATATCACTTAAAACTTTCGCTGAAGGAGTTTTATCAGGAAAAAGTAATAACTCTCGCTGGCTTTCCAATGCTTTAATATAACAAGTTTCATTGTGTACACCATTGAGCATTTTTGCCACACCCAACATTTCATCAAATAACTCATTTGCCCAGCTCGTGAGCTTTATAGATTCGCCGCTTTGTTTCAGTTCTAGGTTTGGTTTTCGACCTTGATGCGCCACTAAACTCTGATTACTATCAACTTCTTTTGCTTCTTCTGGCGTAATCTCTGGGCTGTCTTGTAATAAACAGAACAACATAAAAAGTTCTAGAAAGTAGAGTTGTTTATGCGTTAAACCTGCTGGATGAAAAGCGTTTATATCAACCGAACGTAATTCAACATATTGAATGCCGCGTTGCTCTAATGCATCCGTAGGTTTTTCGAAACCATTAAGAATTTGTTTGGGCCGAACACTACTATAATACTCATTTTCAATTTGCAAAATATTGGTATTCAGCTGCAAATACTTATCACCATCTTTTAAACCAATTTTTTGGTACTTTTTATTCGGTGTATTTATGGCACAACGTAAGCTAGAAATATACTGTTCTAAGGAGTTGTAGTTGGCTTTTATGCCTCGCTCATCTTCTTTGCGATTTGTGTAACCGATATCGCCCATACGAAGAGAGGTTCCAAACGGTTCATAACAAGTAAACTCGTTAAAAACCTTCATGGTATCTGGTTTGCCTAAGCCTGATAGAAATGACTTACAAATAGCAGGAGATGTACCAAATAAATAGGGGATAAGCCAGCCATAGCGTTGAATGTTGCGGGTCATCCCCATATAGCGTTCATTAATAAAATCTTGTGAGCTTTTATCTTGCTGGTCTTCAACTTCTTGAAATGCAGGCCAAAAATCTACAGGGACGGAGTAGTTAAAATGAACCCCTGCGATGACCTGCATCATTTTTCCATAACGTTCTGCCAGTCCTTGGCGATAAACAGACTTCATCTTACCTGCATTACTACTTCCATAATCAGCAATGGTTATATCGCCTTCACCACGAATCACACAGGGCATACTAGTTGTCCACAGTAATTCATTCTCAAGGTGCTGGTAAACAAAAGTCTCTACATCAAGTAAAAAATCTAAAGATTTATGAGCGCGTTCACAAGGTGGTGTGATGAGTTCTAATAAGGACTCTGCGTAATCTGTGGTTATCCATGCATTTTTTAGTGCTGAGCCTAGAACGTTAGGGTGAGGTAGTTGTGAGAGATGGCCTTCACTGTTCACACGTAAACTTTCTTTTTCTAAGCCCGTTAAGGAGTTTTTTAATAATGAGGCAAAGCCTTTTTCATCAATATTCTTTAAACGGTTTGTGAGTGTTTGGTACACGTTACCTTCTTCTAATTACGATTTTAATGTTAATAAAAATAGCCTTAATTGACTTGTATGGCAAGTAGCAATATTGACCCCCAATCCTCGATAGGAACACAACGATAGCACAAGCTTTGATTCCACAGAATATCCCAAAAAGCTATGCGTAATCGAATTGTCACTTTAATAAACTAAAAGAATGAAACCAAAGTCATGCATCCTCAATCGTGTATCAATCTGGGGTGGTAGGAGTTTTGGCAAAAACGACCCACAAAGTTATTGTGCTAGGAAGTTGATTATCAACGGGCTAAAAGTGCTATTGATGAGCCCTATTAACGATGACCATTGATCAATAATAGCTAGTTATTCTTACTTATATAGGTTATTTTTAAAGTCCCCTATAGGGGATCAGTAAATCCCACGCCTTTAGGCGGTCAGGGACTAGAATTGGCACTATACTCAGAGTATGGAGCATTATAAAAGAGGAAGCCATACAGTTTGGGATTGT
>JALSJN010000056.1 GCA_026989335.1 Thiotrichaceae bacterium | reverse complement strand
GACCGGGGAAGACGATACGATCAGCTTTTAAAATCTCATCCGCTGATGATGTGATTAAAACCTTATCATTTGTGACATGCTGGAGTGCTTTGTGTACAGAATGTAAATTGCCCATGCTGTAATCAATTACTGCGATCATTGTTTAGCTGCTTACCGCTCGCACGGTGCGTTAGTTTTCGTGAGCTTCATTATACGTTTTGTTGAGGCACTATCGCAAACGTATTATTTTCTGAATTTCCTATAAAGCCGTTCGCTCATCAAAATGGCAAGTAATACCGAGTAAATAACAGGTTCACGAATATCAAGTTTAACCATCATCCAAAAGTGAATAATCGCTAGAATACTGATGAGATAAACAAGGCTATGCAGGCGCTTCCAGTTTTTGCCTAAACGTCGAATCATGCCTTTTGTGGATGTGACGGCTAAAGGTGTGAGTAATATGACTGCCACCATGCCGATGGTGATAAAAGGTCTTTCTAAAATATCGAACCAAATCTCATCCCAGTCGAAAAATTGATCAAACCAAAGATAGCCTAATAAATGCAAGATGACATAAAAATAAGCGTAAAGCCCTAACATGCGCCTTGTACGTAATAACTGAGGCCAGTTAATAATGCGCCGTAAAGGTGAAACGAGTAATGTTAGTAGTAATATCCGTAAGCCCCAGTCACCTAAGCCACGAATCACTGCTTCAAGCGGGTTTGCGCCTAAGGTGTCTTGCCAGATACCGTAGGCGTAATAGAGCGCAGGCAGTAACAGTAGAATGAATAAAACGGGTTTAAATAAACGCGTAAAGTAGGGTTCTGGTATTTGCATAATTTTTATTATTTATTTTGTTAATGTTAGGGTGATTTGACCAAAAAAAACTGACTCACCATCTTTATATTTAGTTCGCTAGAAGCGATTCTGCAGGAATACCTAAGTCCTTGTGTAGCCGTTTTATCATTGGAAGAGTTAAACTTCGCTTGCCATTCAAAACTTCATAAACACGGTTCGATTTACCTATCATCGGCACTAAATCTTTTACGGTTAAATCTTTTTGTTCCATCATAAATTTAATAGCTTCTATCGGGTCTGGAAAATCAATGGGATAATGCTTGCGTTCATAATCCTCAACCAGTGTCACTAGTACATCAAGTCGATAACCATCGACGGTATTCATTTTCGCAGTCATTAACCCCTCAATTTCTTTTAGGGTATCACGGTAAATATTTTCATTTTTAATAGGCTGTATATTCATCATTTCACCTTAAATTATTTGAGCATCTACTTTGTCATATTGTTTGTGTGTACCAATAAAACGAATGTAAATTATTCGGTACTCATAGTTAATCCAAACTATCAGACGATATTTATTACCGCTGATATTAAAGACAACGCGACCATCTTTGAGAATGCTTGCATTACCAAAATCCGCCTTAACCTTTTTAGGGGTATCCCAATCAGCTTTTAAAGCATGGTGATACCAGGCCATAGTCGACTCTTTAGAATCGAGGTCTTTTGGATCATTTTCCCAAAATATTTTTAGCGTTGAAGTTGAAAGTGCAATGATTCTCATTATATAGGCTATAGTCCCGCACCGGGACTATAGCAAGTATTTAATACTCAACTGTTGCTTATAGGAGGCGCAAACACTCTATCTGACTTCTTTCATTGAGAGTTAATTGTATTTTGATGAAAATTAGTAATGCTTTTTTAAATCCATGCCTTTATATAAAGAAGCAACTTGTTCTTCGTAGCCATTAAACATTTGGGTTTTGATTTTACGAAATTGCCCAATACGGCGCTCTTTACGTTGACTCCAACGCGGATGAGAGACCTGCGGATTCACATTGGAGAAAAAGCCATACTCATTTTTATTGGCTTTTTGCCACGAGTTTACCGGCTGAGTTTCAGTAAAGTGGATTTTAACGATACTTTTAATACTCTTAAAACCGTACTTCCAAGGGACTACCAAACGCAACGGTGCGCCGTTTTGGTTTAATAAGTCTTTGCCGTAAATACCTGTGCCCAATAAGGTGAGCGGGTTCATTGCCTCATCCATTCTTAAGCCTTCGGTGTAAGGCCAGTCGAGTACCGCACGTTTTTGCCCAGGCATTTGTTTTGGGTCGTGCAGGGTTTCAAAATAAACATATTTGGCTTTTGATGTTGGCTTCATGCGCTTGATTAAATCAGCCAGCGGAAAACCCATCCAAGGGATAACCATCGACCAGCCCTCGACACATCGAAAACGGTAAATGCGCTCTTCAATCGAGACCGGCTTGAGTAAATCTTCTAAATTGAATTGGCCAGGTTTCTCACATTCGCCTTCCACAGCTACAGTCCACGGTGAAGTGACTAAAGTGTGTGCGTTATTGGCAGGATCAGATTTGCCTGTGCCGAACTCGTAAAAATTGCAGTAGCTGGTGATGTCTTTGTAATCAGTGAGTTTTTCATCGGTAGAATACGGTGATTTTACGGCTTTAGCATTGGCTTCAATAATTGGTAAACCGGTCGCGGCGGCAATACCAACGCCGGCGGCATTTTTCATGAATTTGCGACGTTTTTGGTAAATGTCGAAATCGGTTACGTCGTTATCGGTTAAATCTTTATTTTTTAGTATGAGCATGTTGAGTCGCCTTATTTATTTATAGAGAGCTTTGCACGAGCTGGATGACAAGTGAAAATGGTTGAGTTTTCACTGTTTTTTGCCTCAACCAGTAAAATTTCACCCGATTTTAGCAAGCTTACCGTTTTGTAGTTCAAAACGGATAACTTGATTGATAGAGCTTAGTCTTTTCTTTCGCCACCACTCGTGCAAGGGCCTCTTATATTGTTATTCTAACATGTACAGCTTACCCTGTATAAACTTAGGATAAGCTGTATTAGCCTACTTCACACGCTCGATTCGAAGCATAGCACCGGGGTTGGTAAAGCGGTGTGACTCATCGAGTGCTGAGGTCATAAAACCGTCTGCATGTGTTACTACACCTTGATGAATGGCAATAAAGTTCACGTCGTCTTCCCTATTTTTATTAAAGCCTTCACCGCCGCCTGCAGGTCCAGGTATCGTATTGGCTGCTTCTGAGTTAGCTTCCGTTCCTGAGTCCCAAATAGGAATATGCATATTTAAACTAGCTCCTTTGCTTAGGTTGGCTATTTTTGTTGTTGTTTTACCTGCAAAAGCATCATTAGTGTTAACCAACATGGTTGCAACGCTAAGCATAAAATCAGCCGAGTTATTAACGGATAGTTCGATTGATTCAGAGCTTCCAGGAGGGATAATTCCTGTTCCAGATGCTTTTGCTAAAACGGCATTATTTTTGTTCGCTTGTTCTAATAGCTCTGTATTGCTACCACCTTCTGCCAGTTTCTCTAGTGCTACAGAGGCTTTATGACCAGCTTGGAATAGCTGGTAGCCAGATTTATGAATAACAAGGGTTGCAGGTGACAGTGGTTGATTGGCAGTTACATTGCTTATTGTTACCTTATACGTTTTCATGTTACTGGCGCTTGTGCTATCAGAGCCACCACATGCACTTAAAACTAAGGTGCTGAGGAGAATACTTGTGTTTAGTGGTTTTTTTAAATTTATCATGATTAGCTCCTTATTCAGTGACAGTTACAGTGATGCGAGCCACAGGGTTTAACCAACGGTGTACGCGACTATCAAAATCACTCGTTCCACCAGTGGAGTCGGTATCACCTAAGACACCGCGATGGATATGAATTTTTCGATTTGTATCAACCTCGGCGGCACCAGAACCATTCATTCCTGCGCTTCCACTAGGAGCACCTGGTACGCCTGCATTGCCTGGTGTGCCTGCATCAGCCAAGCCTAATAATTCATCATTAGCCTCAGTGCCTGCATCATAAGCTAAACCGGGCAATATGTAGGTGCCTGGAGTGCTAGGGATGCGCCAGCTGCTAACACCTACAAAGCCATCATTGGTGGGAAGTAGCATGCCGACGAGTGATAAGGTGTTATTGTCAGAATTGGTAATATCTAGCATATCGCCGGTATAGCTTTCACCTGGTGCAAGTAACGCTGTAGCGGATGTATGTACAGCGCCAGCAGCATCTAAATCAGCAATCAAGCCTTTAGTATCACCACCTTCAGCCATTGCTTGCAAATGTGCGGATGCAGCAGTAGCCGCTTGAAATAATTTGCTAGACTCGTTGTGAGCAGCGATTAATAAAGGCGTAAAATGAGAACCGTGTGTAAGATTTTGTACGGTAACACTTACTTTTTTTCCATATGCCGAGCTTGAAAATAATGAAATTGCTAGGGAGAATCCTAGTAAGATTTTCGATGCTTTATTGCTTGTAGATATCATGATACATCCTCTTTGGTTTGATTATTGATAGAGGAAGTGTATTTTTAAATACTGGGTAATGTGTAACGAGTGGCTAAACAGTCTATAAATTTTTTATGAACTTCTTTTCTTTCTTTGTATTTACGCCGTCTCGGATATGATAAGTCATTTTTAAAAAAATCACCCTCTAATTATAGAAGGTGATTAGTTTTCTAGCTATAGATTTAACTACCTACAGCATTATTTCTTTATCGTTGCCTTACAGTAACGTTAACGGTCGATTTACCAGTCTTGCCTTTGTTATCGGTAACCGTTAGTTCAAAGGTTAATTGAATGGGGGCCCCTTTAACTTTAGGTGCTTTAAATTTGGCCTTACTGCGATTTGACCTTTTAAGTCTAACGCGCTTTCCAGCTGTTTGTTTCCAGAAATATTTTACAATCGAGCCGTCAGTATCGTAAGACCTTGAGCCATTGAGTCTTACTCTTCTCTTAGATCGAACGGTAAGATCAGACCCGGTAATGGCTACGGGGGCTACGTTGGGCGTATTCCCATTTCCGCCGCCATTACTACTATCAATAACACCGCTTCTACCTTTATATACACCTGCCTGTACAGTATCCGAACCTTTGGCTCCATCATTGTCTGTAACCGTTAATGTAAAGTAAATGCGTTGATACACACGTGGCTTGTTTACATCATAGAGCGCAGTAAAAGATGGCGTGGCAGTGTTCGCATTATTTAAAACAACAGGGGTGCCAGATTCCTGCGTCCATGAATAATCAACAATACTACCATCCGGGTCGCGAGAATAAAGTCCACCGAGTGTTACTCTAGTGCCTGATGCAACATTCTGAGTACGAGATGTTATAGCTATTGGGTTTATATTGGCAAGTGGGCTACTGATAGCATCAAAAACTCCGACGACTGTTGGATTAGCGGGAGTAGATATATCTACGACACGAACCGTTGAACCAAATGCTACGTATGCATAACGTCCATTCACTACAACACTTCTAGCAAATTGAGAGGTATCCGTACCAATGATATAGGGTGCATTTTTATTGCTAATATCCCAAATTACAAGTCCATCAGTTGAGGCAATAAACGCTAAATTATTGACCGCGTAAATATCAAAAATGCTCTTATTCGTTTCGACAAAATTAGTACCTGATATTCTTAAAATGGTACTTCTTGATGAAAAAGTCGTGCCATTATTCCTAAATACTTGGTTTGATAAACTGTGAACTCTTGTAGCTGATAATACCTTGCCGTTGTGATCAAGTTGATAGTGAATAGTATTGGGGCCTGCTAGCAGTAAACTACCATCATCAGCTAATGATACCTCGCCAGATGGATTGCCGCCACGACTATCAAAACCTAAATCTATTGGATTGGTAGGGTCGCTAACATCCAAGCGGTGCATATAACCCCAAGCAGTTGAAACAAAGGCGATGTTGCCTTTGACAACGACAGAAATAACGGGTGTTTCAGTGTTAAAGTAATAGACTTTGGTATTGCTGATTAATTGTGGGTTATTAACATTCTGCACATCCCAAATTTCTAGGTCACCTTTGTCAGCCGCTATATAGAGACGTTTGGTTGCCTCGTGATAAAAAATATCCTTTACAACTCCCTGTGTTTTTATACTGTCGGTTATTAAGAGGGGGTTAGTAGGGTCGGCAACATTAATAGCAGCAACTGTACCGCTGAAACCCGCATAAACAATATTACGTGAATTATCGTGACTTAAGGGGTTAGCATGAGCGGATACGCTTAGTACAAGTGCACTAACGATATAGCTAATGGGTTTTAGTGCTTTTTTAAAGTAGTTTAGTCGAGACATGTTTAATTTCCTGTGGTTAAAGTGATAGAGGTTTATGGTCTATCTTATTTTTAACCAAAAATTAAAAAACTACATCACAAGTTCATAAACAATTTATAATGAAAGTATAAACAATTATTGATAATAATTAAGTAAAGATTCTGGGAGTTAATACTTAGATATAAGTACTGAGGGTGAAGGAAAAGTTTGTACCTTCGCCAAGCTGGCTACTTACCGATAACTTTGAATCATGTAACAACAATAAACGCTGGCTAATGGCTAAGCCTAGACCGGCTCCCATATGTTTTAATTGTTTGTCATTTGCAACACGGTAGTAAGGTTCGAATATATAGGGTAGGTGTTCTTCAGCGATGCCGGAGCCGTTATCTATAACTTGGATAAGGTGATTTTTTTCATCTATTTTCTCAGTGTGTATTACCACATTTCCATTTTTTTTACTGAAACGAATTGCATTTTCAACCAAGTTTTGAGTGACTCTTTCAATTTTTGCAATATCTGCAATGACTAATGCTTCGGGGTTTTCACATTTAACAATAAGTTTAACCCCTTGTTGTTTAGCCTTATCTTCTAAGCTTGCGTAAATGTCGCTGAGCATGTCACCGATGGCAAATTCATCTTTTGTAATTTTTATTTGATTACTTTCAAGCCTTGTTAATTCAAACAATTCGTTGATCATTCCTTCAAGCCGGTCACCGTTACTGATCGCCTTTCTTAAATAGGACTGTCGTTCTTTTGACGACATCGTTTCTTGCTTGATTTCCAGTGTTTCTAAATAAGCTTTAATTCCTGCTAGAGGGGTACGTAAGTCGTGCGAGACATACGCTAAAAATTCACAGCGTATCTCATCTTGCTTATTCAACCGTTCTAGTTGAGCAGCAATTCTTTCTTCCATTTGGTGAAAAGTACTTTTAAGCAGATTAAGTTCGCCTTTACCTGAATTACTAACATTCTCATCATCTTTTATCAGTTGTTTAGGAGTACTGCTTTCAAAGGACTGAATCTCTTTAGTGAGTCGTCTTAGTGGGCGCGTTAATGCATAGAAAAGTAATAGGGAAACCAATAACAAGAATACTAATGCGCCAAGAATCCCAATAATACTTATTTTCCATGCCTCAGTTAATTCTAGTGAGGTTGAAATGCTATCAAAATTTTCACCCCCAATAATTATATAAAGATACCCGACAAATATTTCTTCTCCTTCATTCTTAGCTAATACTTTAGCTGCAGAGAATATTTTTTGTTTGTCTAAGGAGCGCGGATCATCTCCAAACAAGGGTAACTCGACTGTTTTATTAATAAATGAAATGATGGGTTTAAGGTTAACGCTACGTTTCTTTATTTTTTCTTCTGGTGCATCATAGGTGACGAGAGAGCCATCCTTATCCAGTACGTATAGCTCTATAGCAGGCCCTAATATCATCATCTGATGAAATGCATCTTTAATCATTTTAGGGTCAAACGTACCCTGGCTAGTAATACCTAAATCTTTCACAATATTTTTTGCTAAATCGTAATGAAGATGTTGTGATGCTTCGTTGCGTGTTGCTACCGAGGCTTGTTGGAATAAGCCAAACAATAATAGCGCCATGAGGAGGAAAACGACCAATAAAACCAAGGATAAACGACTGTATAAACTTTGAAACATTAGCCTTCCTGATCAATAAATTTATAACCAACCGCCCATACAGTTTGGATAAAGTCTGGTTTATTATTGCTTCGCTTTAGTTTTTTCCGTAAGCGGTTAATGTGTGTATTGACTGTGTGCTCATAACCATCATGGGAATAACCCCAAACAGCATCTAATAATTGACTGCGTGAATATACCTGCTGTTGGTTTTGTATTAGAAAAAACATCAAATCAAATTCGCGAGCTGTTAATTCAATGGATTGATTATCTAGCGTGACGCGCCGAGATGTACGGTTTATGGTTAACTCTTCAGATGTTATTTCTGTGGCGCCATCTGCTTGGGAGTTAGCTTGGTTGTTATCAGGTTGTTTATTTAGCTCACAGCGTCTGAGTAGGGCTTTTATGCGTGCTTGGCATTCCCGCATACTAAAGGGTTTGGTTAAATAATCATCTGCACCAAGTTCTAAGCCAACGACACGATCAGCTTCACTGTCTAAAGAGGTAAGTAGCATGATCGGTACAGAAGGGCGCTCTAGCCTAAGCTCTCTACATAAATCTAGCCCACTGTAGTTTGGCAACATAATATCTAAAACGACTAAGTCATAACCTGCAGTTGTTAAGTGCTCTTTGGCTTTTAAGCCATCATCGAAATGAAGGGTTTCGTAGCCTAAGTCTTGCAAGTGATAAACGAGCATTTCAGCAATTGCGGGGTCATCTTCGACGACTACTATTTTAGGCATATCGTCCTTGACTTATTAGAGTTCTGGCTGTCAGTTATCATTCAGCGCTATGCGCCTATCATGGCATGAAAACGAGTTAACTTTATTACAATTGAATAAACTGTTTATAACAAAAGTATAAACTTTACCTGTTTACGCCATTTTAAAGAGAGCCGTTAGCTTACAAAGAGCCTTTAGTAGAAGGAATCGCATCCAGCGCACGCGGGTCAAATTCAACCGCCATGCGTAGCGCGCGACCAAATGCTTTAAACACTGTTTCGGCAATGTGATGGGCATTCTTGCCACGGATATTATCAAGGTGTAGGCTAACTTGCGCGTGATTTACGAAGCCTTGAAAAAACTCACCAAATAAATCGACATCAAAGCGACCAATCATCGCACGGCGATAATCGACTTGATCTTGCAAAGAAGGGCGGCCCGAAAAATCAATCACTACCCGAGAAAGTGCTTCATCTAATGGTACATAGGCGTGACCATAACGGCGAATGCCTTTTTTATCTCCAATCGCCTTGGCAAAGGCTTGGCCGAGTGTAATGCCAATGTCTTCTACCGTGTGGTGGTCATCAATTTCATTGTCACCGTTAGCGTCAATTTCAATATCAATCATGCCGTGCAGGGCAATTTGTTGCATCATGTGCTCTAAAAAAGGCACGTCAGTTTTAAAGCGTGCTTTACCTGTTCCGTCTAAATTGACAGTCACAGTAATTTGAGTTTCGAGGGTGTCTCGGGTAATGGTGGCAATACGGTCTTCAGTAGTCATATTTTAATGTTTGTTCGTCAACAGAGCTTAGATAATAGCATATTGTAAGGGTTTGTAACGCTTAATAGGCTATCGGGGAGCGGCCGAAATAGTTTCGTAATCTTTAATGGCAAGATCTACATCGTCGTAAATTTCTAAATGCTCACCAGTGAGCAAAATCACAACATCACTGTAGTCACGAATAGTGCCCATCGCGTGTGAAACCATAATAATGCTGGATGTTTTTCGTTTGTCTTCAAAAGCAACTTTGCATTTCTCTTGGAAGCCTTTATCACCCACGCCCATGATTTCATCAACCAGATAAACTTCAAAATCAATTGCCATACTTAGGGCAAAGGCGAGTCGTGATTGCATGCCGGAGGAATAGGTTTTGATGGGCTCATTAATATAATTGCCTAGCTCAGAAAATTCTTTTACATATTCTGTTACATACTCAATATTTGCATTGTATATACGACAAGCAAAACGTAGATTTTCAATTCCTGTTAGGTTGCCATGAAAAGAACCTGAAAAACCTAAAGGCCAAGAATAACGACCTTTACGAATTATGCGTCCTGAGTCTGGATATTCACTACCCGCAATGAGTCGAAGTAGGGTTGACTTACCTGCACCGTTAACACCAAGAACCCCGATATTCTTTTTTTCAGGGAATTTAAAGCTGACGTTATCAAGAATGGTATTTTTTTTACCTTCATTCATGTCATAACTTTTGGTGACGTTGCGAAATTCAATCATATCAATTCTATCTAGCGACCAATTTGTCGTGCACGTTTACGCATTAAACGTTCAATCAATAAGCCAATACCAAATACAGTCAAAGCAACGGTGACAGCGTACTCTTTATCAAATAAATTACTGCTAAACTCAGTATAAAAAGCATCTCGATACCATTCAATAAGATTCAATATGGGATTGTAAGCTAGAAAGGAAAGCACATCAGATGAGAAAAAATCCATGGTGAAAAATATTCCCGAACTAAAATACAAGGGCATTGATAGGGCGTTATAAATGCTTTTGTAAGAAGGAAGAAAATCAATAATAGCGGTATTAATAAAGCCGACTCCCATGGCTAATAATATAATTAGACCACTGACGGTTAGCATGTCTAAAAAATTATCAATTTTAATATCAAAACCAAAATTAAGCGCAACACCTAGAAAAATCAGCATAACTAAAAATAAAGTGGCAAATTCAAGCAACACACGCGCAAGTACGATATCCAATGGCATAACCTGTGGGTATCCAAGCAAGGCTTTATTGCCAGCGACTGCCGACATGACCGCGTTCACGGTGTTGGTGTACAACAACCAAGGCACGATCCCTGTTAATATAAATAAGCCAATGCTTTCACCAACAGGAGCAGGGCGATTAATAATCGTAAAGATCGCCATGAAAATGGTGATATGCGCAAATGGCTCAAACAGCGCCCAGAAAAACCCCAGTTTAGTATTCGCATAGCGTGAGGTTACTTCGCGTAACACTAACGCAGAAATAACTTTTCGTTGAAGACTAAATGCCTGAATTAATTCCATTGCTTTTTAAATGACTACTTAATTAGTTGTGCTTATGGTTTATGTTTCGCGTATCTGGAATACGCTAATTTGTAATGGTTTTAATCGCAACCGCAAGCTGGAAGAATATTTGTACCCAGTCTTTAAAGTTTTGACGTTGCTTAGGGTCAACTTTAGGGAATACCATCACTCGATCCCCCGGTTTGACAATCAAATTAGTACCAATATCTACTTTTCCGTTAGGGCGACGAACCACTAGCTTTTGTTGGTCAGCACGTTGTGAGAAGCCGCCTGCACGTTCGATATAATCTTTAATCGTGGCGTTATGCGCATAAACCATTGACTGCGGGATTAACACTTCGCCACTCACCGTTATTACATCGCTCTTTTGCGGGATTACAATCACATCGCCTTCTTCCAGAAGAATATTAGCGACGCGACCATTTTCACTGACTACGACTAAGCCTTCCGCCACCGTGTTTTTAGCATGTTCAATGTACTGTAACATCAGCTTTGATTCATTCGAGCGAATAATTGCCTCACCATCTGATTTTGAGGGTGTTGTTAAAATATTGCGCTCTAAGCGTTGAATGGTTTTTTGTAGGTTTTGCTGTTGCTGTTTGGCAATGCTTTTACGTTTTATGCAGATGTTTTTTATATCAGCCGTTGCTTTATCAACTTCAATATAATCGAGTATCTCCAGTAAACGGCTACCTTTTTTAATCGAGTAAAATGATTTCCCTAAGTGACTTCCTTCAATACGAATACCCATAACAGGCTCTAAGGCATCGGTGGTAAAACGAACTTTGTCACCATCCAGCAAGCGTGTGTTTAGAAATTGATTATAAGTTAAGTACGCCGACCAAGGCTTTCGATTACGCGCGCCTGATACGGCAATATGGGTAACCTTTGCTTTAGGACGCGCATATTGGATTAGCTGCCTGCCGGTCATTTGTTTGCCAAAAAACTCAAAACGGTAAGGGTTTAAACTATCGCCTGTTATGGTAACCGTAGATGCAAGTTCACCCACTACGATGGTATCACCGTTTAAAAATTTAATGTGTTTGAGCTTGCCTTGTCTTAAAAACGGGTAAAGGTCATAGCGTGCTACAAGGTGGTTGCCACGCATGACTTTTACATCACGGTAACTACCACGCACCGGGTCTATGCCGCCTGCTTTAAAAAGGTAAGAAAGCACGCTATTGGTTGATATTCCTGAGTATTGCCCTGGCTTTGCCACAGCACCAGTGACGTAAACGCTAATCGGTGTGGCGGTGAGTAAGTTAACATACACATCTTCGCCTTCTTTAAATACGGTTGCGACTTTTTGTTTAACGATGCGGGGTAAATCCGCAGAGCGAAGCCCCACAACCTTCACTTGCCCCACTTCAGGAATAAAAATATTACCTGTGGCATCAACGGTTAAAGTTTCATCAATCGTGACTTGACCCCACATATGTAAGGCAACTTTATCGCCCGGTACCAAACGATAATTAGGGTCTAAGCCATCATTACGTTGTGATTGAAAGCTACCGGTAAATAAGTTATTTCCAAAGGGTAGAACCCCTGTTTTTATCGCTGCGGGTGATTTACTCGGTGCTGGTGTTTTAGCACTCGCCATTGGGCTAAAAAATAACTGGAAGAATAATATCGCCATGAAGACAGAGGTTATTTTCAATATTTTTTGGTTACTATTTTTTTGATTGTTAGCTTGCTGATTCATTATTATCTCGAGAGTATTTTCATTTTTTATGGCGGAGTTTTACATCCAACCCGCATGATCTTTAATAGATGCAATGATTAAGCCCAAAATACCCCAGAGCAATAAACACGATAAAAACAATACAATATAATCATGTGGCTGAGAAGGCTTTGCGGCCTCCTCGGGTAATTGGGGTTGCACGATAACGGTTAGGTATCGTTGATTTTGGGTGGCACTAATTCGGGCATTTTCTAAACTTAACAAGGCAGAAGCATAAGCTTTTTCGGCAAAACCTTGTTCGGTCATGAGTGCCTCACGATTGGCAATAATGGCGCTCATGGTTTTAGCGTTCTTTTTGCTACTACCACTATGGTTGATTTTACTTTGTGCTTTGCTGATCTGGTGTTTTATGGCTGATACTTTATTGGCTGCTGTGCGAACCTTGGGTGTGTTGTCATGCAGGCTTTTACGCAAGGTGTCAAGATTAGCTTCCGCTGAGGCAAGTTCACCTTGTAAGCTGGCAACTAAGGATAATGAGGCTTCTACATTTTTTTCAGGGTTGAGTGCTTTTTCTGTATCAACAAAGCCAAGTAACTTCTGGCGTGCCTGCTTGAGTTTATCTTCTGCTCGGCTAAGTTCTGCACGGGCGAATTTTAAACTATCTTGACGAGACTTTTCAGACAGGCTATTAACTAAGTCTTCACTTTCTTTAAGAATCGCTTTAATAATTTTTAAGGTATCTTGTGGCTCAAAAGCCATTACGCTTAAGGTCGCGATACCGGAAGTGCTTTCAAATTCAATATTAACTTTTTCTTTCCAGTAAGCGATTAAATCTTCAATACTGGCATTCGTCTCTAAACGAGAGAAAAAGTCTTTGTCTTCGCGCGCATAAATCTCACGTAAATCAAGCTCGTCTTTAGTGCGCTCAATCACTTCGCGTGACTCAATAAAGTCTTTAATAATCAACGCATCACGGGTGGATGAGGTGGGCCCTGCAATACCGGTTAAAAAACCTAGCGGGCTAGAAGAAGCTTGTCCGGTTTTTTCAATCGTAAAATGAGCGCTTGCCTCATACTGAGGGCTGGCAATGGACGAATAGTAATAAATGCCCAATGCCATTGGGATAACAAAAAATAACCAAAACTGAAGTGATTTAATTAAACGCATGTTAATTCACCGAAAAGACAGGGCTGGCAGTGTACCAACGCTTGCCTATTTTACACGCCGAATTAGGTGTATTTGTTTGGCTGGTGATTTTTCGGCATTCATAACCACTCGCAGAAAAGTAGCGTTTACCCAGTTTAACCCGAGTGATTTTCTTGTTTGACTGTCTAAAATTAGCACGATCACCTTGTTTTAAACGATCAAGCTGTTGCGAGAACTGCTTATCAACAACCGCTCTTTTAGGGGCTTTAAAGCCATAAGCAAAAGCCTTTTGTGGCTTTTCTTGGGTTTGCGGCTCAGCCTGAGAAAAAGGCATCCGCGAATGAGAGCAGGCTGTTAAAGAAATCAATAAGCCTAACAAGACAAAAAGTCTCATATTAAATCCAGTTATTATCACGCAGCGGAGTATAGCATTGCTTACTGATTAGACAAAAACTGCTTTCTAAAAGTTATGGGCTAAAATGAAGTTCAGAGATAAATCGTGGGTTACTGATTAACTCGCGGAAGGTTGTTAAGGATTCTTCGGATGAGTCTACTTCTAAGTTATGGTTCACATCCCCAGATGTATCATCGAAATTATCATTCCAATAGGCAATGGCATCAAACTTAATATAGTCTTGGTTTAAGACAGTGTTAATCATATCTCGATACCATGCTGACTTGCCGGGAGTTTTATTATTTTCGAAAGCACCAAATTCAAGTAAAGCAAGTGGCTTTTTTTCGCTAATTTCATTAATCAAATGATATTTCTGAGAAATTCGAGAAGAAAACAAACTGGCGTTATTAGAAGTTTCATTTGATGAGCCATAAATGGTTGTTCCTAGCCAGTCGATATAATCATCACCAGGGTAATAATTCTTTGGATGATTCCAGTCTTGTGTATAG
>JALSJN010000055.1 GCA_026989335.1 Thiotrichaceae bacterium | reverse complement strand
TAGCTTGGTTTGCCTTTGAGCAGGTGGCTTATCAGTTGGTTAGTGATATTGAACCAGAGCTTGTTTAGCTTTGGTTTTATTATTTATAAATATGTAAACCGCGAGTTTACATATTTGACTAAAATTAGCTCCAGCCCGACTCAGGAAGCCAGTTTTTATTATAATCACCTTCGTTTACTGTAGATTCAACAATAGGCTGAATAAAGGTTCTAATTTGGTTTGTAACTTCTTCAAAACTCACAGGAATAGCATCGCTGTTAATGTTGTTTCTAAAAGCTTTCCATTGCACATCTTTTGCTTTGATAAAACCTTTAGTAAACGCTTCTATTTCAGACGGGAGTTCAGTTCCTCTTTGGGAAAATGTACCTGAAATGGCTTTCTGTAAATCATGCCCATTAAATTGAAACTGTCTTGATAACAGCCAAATATCATAAAAGTCCTTCATGCGGCTATTCAGTTCGCCTAGCTTAACCATCGCTTCTAGTTTTTCTGCAATAGTTGTTTCCTTGCTATAGCTCAATAGTTTTGGTGCGGGTAAATCTAATAAGGTTGGATAGGTGTTTATTTCAGGTTTAGGGTAGACGGAATCACCAAATCCAATATCAATCTGCATCGTTACTTTTGCAGTATCAAGATAAGATAAAAAGCGTACACGAACGCCTTGGTAGTCAGCATCTTCTTTTATTTTTATGCCTGTAATTGTTTTTATATCAAAGGTTAAGCCATCATTAGGTTCTACATCCTGTTCACATATTTCTGAAATGACTTGGGTGATAACTTCAACGTCGTTATTAAATTCTCCCAGCAAATCAATATCTTTTGTGGGTCTTACTGTTGGAGCATTCCATGCGAGTAGGGCGAGTGCACCTTTTAGAATAAACTTGTCTTTGTATTTTGATTGAGAAAGGCGATATAGAAAGCGTTCCATTGCAAAATATTGAAGTAATTCAGCAAAGGGTCTTTGATCTTTACGAGCTTTATTGAGTAACTTTTGACGTGTTGAAACTGCAATATTCTTGATGTTTTTCTGGCTCATAGAGATGCTTCAAGATAAGGGCTTATTACTTTTGATACGCGACAAATTTTTGCATACTTCATGATCGCTTGTACATCAATGGCTTGTCTCTCCCTATAGAGCTTAAGGGCTTCCAGTACTACTTCCATCCCGATTTTATTACGAAATTTAAAGCAATCTACAAGTGTTTTTTCTGAGTTATATACGCGTATTGATACGCCATCAATTTGATGGGGTTCAATACCAGCTTCAAAACTTTCTTTGTTGAATCGATATGCTGAAATGGGTGGATAGTCTAGCTTAGGTGTTTTTATCCCTGTAGGAAGCGCAATACTTACCCTGTGTGGAATCTGTGTTGTAAGGTCATGGTAAGACAGGGCTGAAATTAGGCAGATGACAGCTTTAGGTATTCGAGAAGCTACAATGGCAAGATCAGGCTCCGTCATTGCGGGTGTATTGGATGCTCGATAAACTCCACGAGATAGGCGTTCAATCTCACCTTTCTCAAGCATGGAATAAAGTGTATAACGGTTAATACCAGCATCGAGTGCTTCTGACATATGGATTGTGCCACCATTATTCTTTATGATCTTTAGTATTTGAGGAGCAGACATAGTTACATTGATTATTGTTAAGTATTGTATGTTTGTCTGATTATAATCTGTTTGGCTATAACTATCAATGTGAGTTTCTCACCTCTTGCTTACTCACTTGATAATACAATTATGCATCCACTTGAAAATCAGATAATTTTAAAAATCGAGAGTCAGTGTAGTGACGGGGTGTTCTCTGGAAATGACTTTTTAGATATTGGAACAATCGAACTAACTAATGAGGCATTACATCAACTCAACAAAGCAGGGACTCTAAAACACATATTTGATGGCATATACTATAAGCCTAAGTTTAGTAAACTACTTGATAAAGAACTCTCGCCTAACTTGGAAGAGCTAGTATTAGCTATTGCTAGAAAGAATGAATGGGTTATTTCTCCAACAGGAGACTTCGCTTTGAATACTCTAGGTTTATCTGCGCAAGTTCCTGCAAGGATAGTTTATTTATCAAGCGGTTCTAGCTGTAGTTATGAATATGGCAGACAAGTAATAATATTTATTCAGGCTCCTTTAAAAGAAATTAACTTCGAGCACTATGAAAGTAAGTTACTTGTGCAAGCTTTACTTATGCTAGGAGAGAGCTATCGG
Source organism: Thiotrichaceae bacterium (assembly GCA_026989335.1). GTDB lineage: Bacteria > Pseudomonadota > Gammaproteobacteria > Thiotrichales > Thiotrichaceae > Cocleimonas. Next base: position 12,629 of record JALSJN010000055.1, on the reverse strand, counting down.
ATGGAGAATGATTGTCTTAAGCTCTTAGGGAAGAATTTTTCATCAGTACAAAAAGAGCTTATTTTAGAAGACACAGTGGATACTTATAAATGGATTCGTGAAACTATTATTAAAGTATGTAAAAATCAATAGTTAAGCGGTTTTTTAAATATCGATGGATATTAGAGAAAGTAGTAGTTAAATTTAAAATTATTTAATCTTTTTTTTAGAACTACTTTTGGATAGGTTCGACTCCAAGTTAAGGGTGAAAAGCACACTTTTATACAGGGGTAAAAACTGGGGTAAAAATACTGCTTAAAATATATAATAGCTATATATATCAAAAAGATATGAGATTAAAGCGTTTCGGCCCTGGGCACCATTATTCAATCCATGCAAATGCAATATAGTGCATAATCTCTGTAATAATAGAGACTTACTGTACATATTCGTGCATTCTCATGTGTTTACATCCAAGCGTAAATGCGGTATTAAGTAGGGGTATATTTACTCTCTTTATTTTTGTACCCAATATGGCACTTACCAATACTTATATGCGCATCCATAGGCATAGGTTTGGTATGTGCTGCCTACATTATTGTTCTATATCTTGATATATTGTTGTTACTTTGTAAAAGCTAAAACCTCTAAATTTGATGGTTTAATCGTTTTTAACTCTGTTTAAGGGTATAATTCATTTATTCTCAGTAGTTCAAAGATTAAGGTATTAATTATGACAGTCGAAACAGCAAGCGCAGCACCCGTATTAAATTTCACTGATGCAGCAGCTGACAAAGTAAAGTCTCTTATTGTAGAAGAGAAAAACGATAATTTAAAACTTCGTGTTTTTGTTTCTGGAGGAGGTTGTTCTGGTTTTCAATATGGCTTCACCTTTGATGAAGTGATTAACGATGGCGACACTGAAGTTGATAAGAAGGGTGTTAAACTTTTGATAGACCCAATGAGCTTCCAATATCTTGTCGGTGCTGATATTGATTATACAGAAGGCTTAGAAGGTGCCCAGTTTGTTATCCGTAACCCTAATGCTAAAACAACTTGTGGTTGTGGATCTTCGTTTAGTCCTGAATAAGTAGTCACTTATAGCAGACACAAAAAAAGGGTGCATTAGCACCCTTTTTTTGTGTCTGCTTAATTATTGTAATCAAATTATAAATTTAGTAGGTTGATATCTCAACACCAACGCTTAACATGTTGATGTCTGTCTTTTCATCAGTAGATACTTCAATGCTAGGAAACTGTTGCCATTCTGCGCGTATGTTTGTGGATGCATTAATATGCATTTTTGCTCCTAGACCATAGGTAACACCAAAGCCTTTTTCGTTATCGCTGTTCCAACGTGATAGCCCACCTTCGGCAAAAATATCAAACTGCTCGGTGAGAGGCAGTGTGCCAACGGCAGTAACAGTAAATGCTGTGCTGTCTGAAATATTTTGGGGTGAGGTCTTATGCATATCCCCCAAGCTTGAATATGCAAGTTCAGCTGCCAGCTTATCGTTGACTTTAAAGCCTGTTAATAGCTTCCATGCCGTATCTTCATTTTCACAGTCACTGACACCTGAGCAATACCCGGAGCCTTGAGAAGCACCAATGGTCCCACCGAAGTAATAAGGGTTAGATACATTGCCAAACTCAAAGAAACTTTTGCCACGCTGACCAGTAGAGCGTTTTTTACTTGTATTATCAACATAGGTTGTCGAAGCCTTTGAATAATCAAATGCTTTTGGTAAGTCAGCTTGCGCTATACTAGAGGTAAAAGTGCAGATGCTTATAGCACCAAACACAAGTGTTGGTTTGCTTATAAAATTCATTATGATTCCCAGTTTATTTGTTTTTAGTTCTTCAGCCTTGGGCGATTTTAAGCTAGATGGGCTAAGTGGTCAATAATGAATCAATTTAGAGAGGAAGATTTGAGATTTGTGTAGGCGCTAAAAAGTCGTTGACCTTGTTGAATAGTACCTTTGGCTGTTAGGTGTGTTGCATCATATTTTTCTAAACCCATCATAGATACAAAGCTCATGGAGTTGTTTTCACTGGCTAAGCGAATTTGAGCATCAACAACTTGAGGGTTCTGTTGTACTCTTGGATGTTGTTCATCGACACTTAAAATAACAGGCAGTTGTGGTTTGTGTAGTACATTATTCCGTAAGTGCGTAAGCATACGTTTTAGATGCCAGTAATATTCTGTTGCTAATTTCTTATTGTCAGCATCACTTTCACCTTGTATCCAGACAATAGCGCGGGGTGTGACTTTATGGCCTTGTGCTTTTAATTCTTTAATGGCTTTTTTAAGATTAGAAACCATATCATCGTAGAGTCCACCTTTGCCTGCTACTTTCCAGTCATTTTTTAAGCTAGTGCCACCTGAACTGTATTTAAAAATAGCGGGTCTTAAATGTTTCTTTTTAAGTAAAGCACGAGAAAAGGTAATTTCAGGGCCAAAATGACCTTTACGAAAGTGTCCTTTCTGGGGTCTTAAAGTCTCCCATTTTTTGTGGGTTGAGTCATAGTTTAATGCTTTAAAATAAAAGGGGATACGTTTATCAAGGTGGTTTTTATCGACAGGGTAGGATGCGGCATCACTGCGCCAGCCTTGCATATTCGATTGTCCAGCCATAATAAATAGATCAATATTATCGGCAAAGATGTTTGTGTGTATTAAGGGCAGTATGAAAAGCCAGATAACTAGGGTCGTTGTTTTTATCATATTGGTTTTTTTTAAGCATTAGCATTAAGCTGGCATGTTGCAATGTTAAGGTGTAATTTTCAAGTGGTTTATAGAATCATTAACCTTTTTATACAGACTAAAGGTTTAATTTCTCTTGGAATTGCTAACAGTCATTGTTTCAGTTTAAAGAATCACTGATAATATCAAGAGAACTTGTGCAAGGAGCTAGGAAAGGAGTATTTTTAGCTTAATTTTCTTTTCAGCGACTAGAACAATGCTCTTTATAAAATAGTTATGGTTTATTAAATGCGTTTATTCAAATTTTTACTGCCAGTGTTAGTTATCGTTGTTACGGTATTTTTGGCCAAATATTTATTGGCTACTGGTCCACAAGCTAAAAAAAAGCCCTTTGTTAAAAAACTTTCTGTGGTTGAGACGGTAGTTTTAAAAGATCAAAGCTACTCTATAAAAATTAAAGCATCAGGCATTGTTAAGGCAGGTATACAAACCAGTCTAGTTAGCGAGGTATCAGGTCGGGTTGTTTCAGTTTCAGATAATTTTTTAGAAGGTAGTTATTTTGCTGATCAGCAAACACTATTAACCATTGATTCTGCTAATTATGACAATGCATTGGCGATTACTAAAAGTGATGTGGCTGCCAGTCAAGCTTCATTAGTTCAACTTAATGAAGAAGAAAAGACATTAAGGCGCTCGCTTTCACTTTCAGGAAAGAATTTAAAAATAGGGTTTAAAGAGTTAACAAGAACGCGTTCCCTTTGGACTAAAAAGTTAATTGCCCGCAGCTTGCTGGATAAAGAACAACAAAGTTATAATCAATTACAACAAAAAGTAGAAGATTTACAAGGGCGTTTGAATGGATTTAATAGCCGAAAACGTGCGACTCAAGCAAAGATTAAAGCATCGTTAACACGGGTAGCACAAGAACGTTTGAATTTATCTAAAACAGTTATAAAAGCGCCCTATAGCGGACGCGTTCTTAGCAAGCAAGTGGATATTGGACAGTTTGTTAATAAAGGCTCAATACTCGGTAAGATTTATGCCACTGATTTTGTAACCGTTGATTTACCTCTTTCATTAGCGAAGTATCAATTGTTAAATATACCTGAAGCTTTTCAGGATCAAAAGATAAAAGGAAAACTCCCTAGTGTCACTTTTAAGGACGCATCACTCAAAAATATTTGGCAGGGGGAGGTCGTAAGAACAAGTGCGGCGTTAGATGCAGATACGCGACAAATAAAAGTTATTGCAAAAATAGAATCACCCTTCAAAGCAAGTAGTCAGGTGACTGCACCGATCAAGATTGGTCAATATATCAATGCTGAAATTCAGGGTAAAACCTTTGATCATGTTTTTGTACTTCCTCCGGGTGTAGTACGGCAAAACAAAGAAATATTATTATTTAAAGAAGGCAAGGTGCATATCACTGCTGTTGAAGTGTTATGGAATTCAGCGACTGAAACGGTGGTGCACTCAAAAGAGAGTATAAGAGGGGAGTACATTATCACTACGGCTTTATCGCAAGCCGTGGAAGGTATGCCTGTTATTACACTCAAACAACAGCAACAAAAAGAGCGTAACAAAGAACATGAAAAAATAGAATTAGAAAACAATAATAAGTCCAGTCAGTCAAATAAGACCGATGGTGCGGATTAAATGAACGGTACTATAGCGTGGTTTGTTAAAAATCCGGTTGCGGCTAATATTTTAATGCTGAGCATTATTTTTTCTGGCTACTATGCGGTGCAAAAGAAGATTCCGCTAGAAACGTTCCCTGCCTTTGAGCAAGACGTTGTTAATATTACTGCTAATTATGCAGGGGCAACTCCCATTGAGGTTGAACAAGGGGTGACACTACGGCTTGAGGATGCGATTGCAGATTTACCAGGTGTTGAGCGTATTTATAGTTATTCATCTGAAGGGCGTTCATTGGTGCGTGCTGAAGTACGTAAAAGCTTTAATACAACGACGGTACTGAATGAGATTAAATCGCGTATCGATAGTGTCAGTTCACTTCCGGATGATGCTGATCGCCCCAAGGTTGAGCAATTAATTCGAGTACGCGATGTAATTACTGTTGTTATTGAGCAAGATCGTGAAGATGCGGTTGTCTTGAAAGAAAATACAGAAAAAATCCGAGACGAAATTCGTGCTTTAGAGAATGTAACTCAGGTGTCTATGGGTGGAGTACGTTCTTGGGAGATGAGTATTAGCATCCCCCAACATGCTTTGAGTCAATACGGCCTTACACTGGGTGATATTGCGAAAGTCATTCGTAATGCATCGCGTGATATTCCGGGGGGGAGCATTAAAACTGAAACGGGTGAAATTCTGGTGCGTGCAATCGGGCAGGCGTATCGTAAAAATGACTTTGCCAATATCAGCATTATCAGTCGTAAAAATGGTTCTTTAGTTCGTTTAGGAGATATAGCAACCATTGTTGATGGTTTAAATGAAGATCCGCTTTATAGCCGATTTGATAAGAAATATGCCTCATTTATTAATGTGGGACGCGTGGGTGGTCAAAGTGCTATTCAAGTATCAGATACTGTGATTGAGTATATCGAGGCACGTAAAAAAACATTACCCACCGGCTTATCATTAAACTATTGGCGTGATAGCTCAAAAATTGTAAAAGCGCGTATTAATACTTTAACGAAAAGCCTGATTCAAGGTATTGGCTTAGTTTTATTGCTATTAGCTTTATTTTTGCGGCCCGACCTCGCTTTTTGGGTAAGTATTGGCGTACCAATCAGTTTTTTAGGTGCGCTCGCGATGATGCCGTACTTTGGTGTCACCTTAAATTTGGTTAGTATGTTTGGCTTTATTTTGGTGTTAGGTATCGTGGTTGATGATGCCATTGTGACCGGTGAAAATGTTTATACCCATTTGCAACGTCATGGTGATGGTGTTAGAGCAGCAATTGAAGGTACTAAAGAAATTGCCGTGCCAGTAACATTTGGAGTGCTTACTACCGTTGCAGCGTTTACTCCGTTATTGATGATTGAGGGGGTGCGGGGAAAAATATTTGCACAAATCCCCTTGGTGGTGATTCCTGTTTTATTATTTTCATTAATTGAATCTAAGTTTGTTTTACCTTCACATCTACAACATATGAAGATTCGTGATGCGTCAAAAACAAATTGGCTGATTAAAATACAACAAAAAATTTCGAGAGGACTAGAGCATTTTATTCATAAAGTGTATCGGCCATTTTTAAACTTTGCATTAAACTGGCGTTATTTAACGTTGGTTGTCTTTATATCCTTGCTAATTTTGATTGTCGCTATTGTGATGAGTGGTCGTTATAAGTACACGTTTTTCCCACGGATTCAAAGTGAGGTTATTTCTGCCGTACTAGAAATGCCGGAAGGCACGGCGATTGAAGTAACGGAGAAATATCTAAACCGCATGTTGGCAACCGCTGAGCAACTTCAAGAAAAACACATTGAGATTGATACACAAGAGCCTCTCATCCAACATATTTTACAAACCGTGGGTAGCTCAGGCTTTCGGCCCCGTGCAGGCGCTAAAGGGTTGTCACATTTGGGAATGGTTTCTTTTGAAATATTGCCCCCAGAATCTAGAACTTCAACCATTAGTTCACGTGAGTTGGTCGCAGAATGGCGCAAATTAATCGGGGCAATTCCTGGTGCTAAAGAGCTGAGTTTTAGGGCCGAACTGGGTCGTGGTGGTAGCCCCGTTGATGTACAGCTTAAAGGGCATGATTTTAAAGAATTAAATGCACTCGCTGCAAAAGTCAAAGATAAGCTCGGCGAATACCAAGGCCTTTATGATATTCAAAATAGTTTTGAAGGTGGTAAAGATGAAGTTCAGATGCGTATTTTGCCACAGGCGGAACAACTGGGGTTGACGCTAAGTACCATTGGTAGTCAGGTTCGCTATGCTTTATACGGCAATGAAGTGCAGCGTATCCAACGTAACCAATCAGAAGTTAAAGTCATGTTACGTCTACCTAAAGCAGAGCGTGTTTCGTTTTCTGATTTACAGAACTTATTGATTCGTATCCCTAAGGGTGCAGAGATACCCTTAAGCGAACTCGTAGAGATAAAATTAGGTAAAGGGACTAGCACCATTGTTCATGTTGATCGACAGCGTATAATTAATATATCTGCTGATTTGAATAAAGATAAAATCAGTGCTAATACTGTGGTGGCTGATTTAAAAGAATGGATGCCGAGTATTTTAAAGGATCATCCCGGTGTAACGTTTGATTTAGAAGGTGAGCAGCGTGAGCAAAAAAAGTTTGGCAAGAGCCTAGCATTTGGTTTTGGTATTGCTTTATTAGCAATTTATATTTTGCTAGCGATTCCTTTTGGGTCATACACGCAGCCATTAATGGTAATGAGTGTTATTCCTTTTAGTGTTATTGGTGCAATACTTGGGCATGCGATTATGGGAATTAGTTTGAGTATTAGTAGTGCAATGGGTGTGCTGGCATTGATTGGTGTGGTAGTTAATGATTCATTGGTGTTAGTGGATTATACCAACAAGCAGATTAAAGCAGGAGTCCCTGTAGCTGACGCCATTCGACTGGCAGGTGGTGCACGTTTTCGACCCATACTACTAACCTCATTAACAACCTTTGCGGGGCTAACGCCACTCATTATGGAGAAGAGTACACAGGCTCAATTTTTGATACCTATGGCGGTGTCTCTAGGATTTGGAATACTGTTTGCAACCTTGCTAACGCTAGTATTAATACCAACGTTTTATTTAATTGTTGAGGATATTAAGTCTTTGTTTTCACGCGGCAAGGATCAGTATTCAAAAACACCATAAGGCTTGAGCTTCATTAATAACGTTGCAAGGCAGCTGCATAGCTTCTTTTGTAGCACGAAAACAATTGATTCAGGTTTTTTTTCTGAACGGAAATGACTCTGATACATGGTTCTACCTCTCTTATATTTATTACTATAGGTTGTTACTATAGATATAGCCGTAAAGATATAAATAACAAAGTAAATAGAGTTATAAGGTTTTATCAGGTTGATAAATGGCTTGCTTTTAATTCAATACTTTAAGTGGTCATTAAACTTAATGAGTGATATAAAAAAAGAATCTTTAACAATAGAGGCAGGAGCCTTAGGTTTATCACCAAAACTATTATCGGTATAATTTCCAGGTATTAATACAAAAATCAATGGCGAGAGAGGTATCAGTGATAAAGCCGCATACCAGTGGCTAGCACCAAAGTCATGACAACGATGAATGGTTAGACGTACAACCATAGCAATGATAGAGATTGTAACGAGTGCTAAAATCCAATTAATAAATAAACTCGTAATTATATCTGATTGCGTTAATTGAGTTGATATTTTAGCTAACATCCAAAAAGATAAAAAAGGTAAAATAATTGCAAATACAAAGTAAAGTCTTCTACCAATTCTGCCATTAGAGTTTTCCAAGCTGAAATAATCTAAAGTGTTTTTTTGGATCTCATTAGGTTGAGAAGAGGGTGTATTACTGCTTGTCAGTGTCTGATCCATAGATTTATCCAAGTAATTTTTATTATTAGTTCTTTATATAAACCGATATTAACAATACTTCGGTATAACTGTATCTTGTCACAGTGAGTTTGGGTGGTCTATTTAATCAGATAAACGGTTAACATATTCAACAAGTTATCGAGAATTTTTCTTTTTTTCTAAGCACAAAAAAGCCACTAGCAAGCTAGTGGCTTTTAACAAAGTTAGTTTTTAACTCTATTTATTTTGCTGCTGGAGCTGTAGCAGGTGCAGCTTGTTGTGACTTTTGGTAAGCCGCTGCCATTGCTTTTTGTTGCTCAGCAATCTGCTTCGCGTAAGCTTCGTACTGCTTGCGTTGTGCTTCCATCTGCGCTTGCATCTGTTGAAAGCTAGGCGCTTGCATTGAGTAACCAGGTGCCATCATACGTGCCTGAGGAGCCTGTGCTTGAGCCTGTGGTGCTTGCATTTGTGGCATACGAGCTTGCGGCATTTGCATCTGTGGCATACGCATTTGAGGCGCATTACCGCCTGCATTGTTGCCCCAAGGCATACTTGATCCATTTGCGTTGTTGCTGTTAGCGCCTTGACCGTTACCTGCTACATTGCCAGCAGTGTTACCGTTGCCTGCTGCGTTAGCTGCAGTATTGCCTGCTGCATTACCAGTACCTTGACCGTTACCACTTAGGTTGCCAGCAGTATCCATATTAGTCTTACCTTTACCTTTAAAGTTAATGCTAAAATCTACTTCACCGTCTGCGTCGCCTTTACCTGTTCCCCAGCCTTGTCCAGTTCCTTGTGCATTACCAGCGCCATTACCTGCACCGTTTCCAGCACCTTGTCCGTTACCTTGTGCGTTACCGTAACCTTGACCAGAACCATTACCATTGTTCCATCCATCCCACCAGTTTGCTGATGCTGTACCAGATAGAGTTAATAAGGCTGCTGTTGCTGCTAATGTTGCTATGTGTAATTTCATTGTAAATCTCCTAACGATTTATGGGTTAATTAAGGTAGTGCTAAGCATCTAACTTAAGCAAATACTAATATACTAATATTTGCTTTGCAAACAAAGATTCAAAATTAATCCAATAATATCTCTTAGTGGGTATGTTTGATATGTAGTTTGGGGTGATTGGTGAGTATTTGTTGTTCAATTCATACTCAGTATAATAAGTAATTAGTATGACGCTAATTTATATTAATAATAATATGATTTTGATTAGGTGCTGTGCTTTAAGAAAATTTGATCTAATCCTATTATTTTTTAATTTTATTGAAGCAAAATTTGTCTCTATTTTTCACGAAGTGAGTAATAAGAGTTACTCTGCATTCGCTTTTCAGTCATTTGCAAGCAAAGCACCAATATTGCGCTGATTTGTGTGGATAATACCGGTAAATTTGGCAAGCTAAAAATAATTGGACTTAATCAGCTTCTCCATAAAGTGGTATTTATCTGGGTAAAGCTTTAACTTTAAGGCATTATTAATAATCAGACTTTATTAATCAGTTATTAGAGGAACTATGGGTATTTCACCATTAATGTTAGATATTGAAGGTATTGAACTGTCTTCAGAAGAAAAAGAATTACTCCAGCACCCGCTAACAGGTGGGGTTATCTTTTTTACTAGAAACTTTGAATCAACTGAACAACTAAGTGTTTTAATCGCTGATATTCGATCCGCTACCAAGAAGAAGCCAGTACTTATTTCTGTCGATCATGAAGGCGGCAGAGTGCAGCGTTTTAGATCAGAGTTTACGATATTACCACCGCTTGCGAGCTTAAGTGAGAGTGAGCAGGCGGAGACTAAATCTTATGCGCATGGTTGGTTAATGGCAGCTGAAGTTCGTGCGATGGATATCGATTTTAGCTTTGCTCCTGTTCTAGATGTAAATTATGCGGTCAGTGAAGTGATTGGTGATCGTTCTTTTAATAAAGACCCACAGGTTATTTCATTGTTAGCCAGTGAATATATTAAAGGTATGCGTGAAGCTGGGATGGCATCAACGGGAAAACACTTCCCTGGGCATGGTGCGGTAGTTGAGGATTCGCATCTTGCAATACCCATTGATAAACGATTCAAAGAAGAGATTTGGAAAAACGATATTATTCCTTTTGCGAATTTGATTAAAGTGGGTTTGGATGCTGTTATGCCAGCCCATGTTATTTATTCTGAACTCGACGATAAACCCGCTGGCTTTTCACCGTATTGGTTACAACAGGTGTTACGCGGTGAACTGGGTTTTGAAGGTGTAATATTCAGTGATGATCTAACTATGGAAGGTGCATCGGTTATGGGTGGCTACCCTGAGCGTGCAGAAGCTGCAATGGCCGCTGGCTGCGATATGGTTTTAGTGTGTAATAACCGCTATGGTGCCATTCAGGTGCTTGATCAAGCACACATTAATCAAACTGAGAAATCAGCACAACGTTTACTGCGCATGCAAGGTAAACCTTTTATGAATCGTTCTGCCTTGCTAGACACCAAAAAGTGGGCAGAAACTGTTGATGAAATAACGGCATTGGTTTGATGGGGTTTTGTCGAATTGAAATTTATGAATCCAGCCCAATAATTTAATTATGCTCAATCTTGCGCTCATCCCACTTATTCTTATTATTAGTACCATCATTATTTTAATCGGTGGTTATATTGTGTATAGAAAAGTAAGGCGAGGTATTGCGTTTACCATAGAAAAAAGCGCTGAGTTTGCCTCAGAACAACAACAAAAATGGGATGTGAAAGAAAAACAAAAAAAACATCCAGAGATACTACAAAAAGGATTAAAAACCTATTCTAATCTCACCGAGAATATAAATCACTTGCCTGAAAACTGGCAGAATGCACTTGAACCGCTAAGCCAAATTGCTAGAAACATACTGGATGAAGTTGAGGATGAGGCGGCTTTAGAAGCATCTGCAAGCGCAGGAATACAAACCTCCAAAAAACTAAATGCAGTTCGTGCTTTTTTTAACCATAGTTTAAAAGCATTACAGCAATTGACACAAAAAATAAGAACAGACTATAAAGCGATGGATGCAGAAGACACTGAAAAAGCGCGTCAAAGTATTACTGTAATAAAAGCCGATTTACTGCGCCATCAACGTACCTTACACAAAGGTAGAAAAATGGACTTTGATGTGGCAATGGATGTTATTAAAGCGAGATTAAAAAAATAAGTTGAGAACTTTGCACGAATCGGTGGCGAATAAAAAATCGGATGATATTTCATTGATTGAGGCGGAAAGTGGCGCTATACGAGTTGTTAGCAAGTTATCAATGAAAACAGTGGAATTTTAGCCATTTTAGCAAGCTTACTGTTTTGTTGTGTTGTTTAAAACGGATCACTTGATTATCAGAGCTTCAGCCGTTATTCGTCATCCGAGCTGTGCAAAGGTCCCAACTTATTTTTTATTATCCAAATAAATCCGATATTGGTAAAGTAAACCTAGTAATCCAGCACTAATAATAAATGCCTTTGCCCAGCCAACAATCGCGTTGCTTAAAAATTTCTGTTTTGTGTACATACCCTTTAGTACATCTGTTTCTGGAAGATCAACCATGCCGTTAAATACACCGATAAAAATGGGAACGATCATTAAAATGATAAACGAAATTTTTTTAAGGTAACTTGGCGCTTTCCATCTTTTGGTTAAGGTTTGCTTTGCCGCGTTGTTTTTCTTTTTTGCGTACCATGCCCATAACCAGAAAGTTAGCAGCGTCATGCCTAAAAGTGTACTACCATGTTGCAAGACTCGATAAGGCATGATGTCGTACCCATCAAGTGTAAGTAAGGGTGTTTTAAAAGAAGAAATATATTGAGGAACGCCATAGAGGTGTGTGAAAAAATCCCAGCCAATGTGTGTTAATGCACCTAGCACTAAAGAGAAAATAAGGGTATAGGCAGGGATATTGGGTAAGCGGCCAATAAATAAATCAGGGTGTAAGTGTTGCTGTAGCGCTTTGGGTAAAAGTGAAACAATCACAGGTGCCATTAATAAATGGTAGAGGAAGTAAATTGTTAAACCCATAGGAATAGCAAATAAATAAACCCCGAGTAATGAATGGCTCTCAAAACGTTGATGCACAAGGTAAGGAGTAAAGTAGGAAAAATCGGGTGTCATGCTGCCTATGATCAACGCAGAAAGCGCACCAAATTTACCTAAGTATTTAAGTAGTGGAATAACAGCAACAGTATGAGCGACGGTAAAAGGCATTTTTTATTATTTATATATTATTTTTAAGGATTAAAACTAGAATATGTTGTCAAAAAAACAATCTTCGCGCATAATCCCGCGCACTGCAAGATTTGTCTGATAAACTCGCTGACTTATTTTGTACGTTTCTTCATTAGGGTGATCTGCATTGGTTCCCTCGCGACGATAAACTGCAAACCCCGCCAGGCCCGGAAGGGAGCAACGGTAGCAGTGGGTTCGGGTGCCGAGGTGTAGCTGGTGTGGG
>JALSJN010000054.1 GCA_026989335.1 Thiotrichaceae bacterium | reverse complement strand
TCGTTCTTGGAGCGATAATTGTTTTCAGATTGGGGACGCATATTCCGGTCCCATCGATTGATCCTATTGCGTTGGCTGCAATGTTTGAACAGCAAAAGGGCACTATTTTAGACATGTTTAACATGTTTTCAGGTGGTGCACTTGAGCGCTTGTCTATTTTTGCTTTGGGGATTATGCCATACATTTCTGCATCGATTATTATGCAGTTATTGACGGTTGTTTCTCCAACATTAGAGCAATTAAAGAAAGATGGTGAGCAAGGTCGGCGAAAGATTACCCAATATACTCGGATGGGGACAGTCGTTTTGGCTACCTTTCAAGGGTTGGGTGTTGCGATTGCCTTAGAGTCTCAGAATATTAATGGTATGCCAGTTGTTATTGACCCTGGTATGTTATTTAAGATAACGGCGGTAGTAACGCTTGTATCGGGTACTATTTTCTTAATGTGGTTGGGTGAACAGATTACGGAGCGTGGCATTGGTAATGGTATATCAATCATTATTTTTGCGGGAATCGTAGCGGGTCTTCCTTCTGCATTAGGCGGTACTTTTGAGCAGGTAAATACAGGTGCATTGCATGCAATTACTGTCTTTATTTTGTTGGCACTTGTCTTTGCTGTCATCGCCTTTGTTGTATTTGTTGAACGTGGGCAGCGTAGAATACCTGTTCATTACGCTCAAAAAATGCGAGGGCGTAAGCTATACGGTGGTCAAGAGTCACATTTGCCTTTGAAGTTAAATATGGCAGGTGTTATTCCACCGATCTTTGCTTCTAGTATTATTCTTTTTCCTGCAACACTGGGAGGATGGTTTGGTGCTGCTGAAGGGATGGGTTGGTTAGCCGATATTGCGACAACAATCTCACCAGGTCAGCCGTTGTATGTTCTGTTATATGCTTTGGCAATCATATTTTTCTGTTTCTTTTATACAGCGATTATATTTAATCCAAGTGAGACAGCAGATAATTTAAGAAAATCAGGTGCTTATTTACCAGGGATTAGACCTGGGGCACAAACGGCACGTCATATCGACGGTATTATGGGTCGTTTGACGCTGGCAGGTGCAATTTATATTACAGCTGTTTGTTTGTTGCCCGAGTTCTTAATCCTCTATTGGAATGTACCATTTTATTTTGGTGGTACATCACTGTTGATCATAGTCATTGTTACGATGGATTTTATGACTTCAGTTCAGGCTCAAATGCAGTCTAGCCAGTATGAAAGCATGATGAAAAAATCAAAACTCAAGAGTAAATAACTTAATAGGTTGTTTTACTCTAGTATTTTATTTGAAAGGCGAGTATAATCCTCGCTTTTCAGTAGACGGATTAAAGGGAGCGCATTATGGCACGTATTGCCGGCGTAAACATTCCCGTTAACAAGCATATTGTTATCGGCTTGACTTCGATCTACGGAGTTGGTTCAACAACGGCTAAAGCACTTTGTGTTTCAGCTAAGTTGGATCCAGCAACCAAGGTTCGAGAACTAACTGAAGAGCAGTTAGAATTACTTCGTTCAGAAGTGACAAAATTTAAAATAGAAGGTGATCTTCGTCGTGAAGTCTCTATGAACATTAAGCGTTTAATGGACATGGGATGTTACCGAGGAATTCGTCATCGTCGTAGTTTGCCTCTTCGTGGGCAACGTACCAAAACTAATGCACGTACTCGTAAAGGTCCAGTGCGACCTATTAAGCGATAATGCATAATTGCGAGAATAGATATGGCTAAAGCAAGTTCGCGTGTTAAAAAGAAAGTAAAACAAGTTGTCACAGATGCAGTTGCACATGTGCACGCTAGTTTTAACAACACAATCGTTACTATTACAGATCGTCAGGGCAATGCTTTGTGCTGGGCAACTTCAGGTGGAAGCGGTTTCCGTGGTTCACGTAAAAGTACGCCGTTTGCTGCACAGGTTGCTGCTGAACGATGTGGTCAAATGGCGCACGACTATGGTGTCAAGAATTTAGAAGTTATGGTAAAGGGTCCAGGCCCAGGACGTGACTCAGCAGTTCGTGGCTTAAATAGTGCAGGATTCAAAATTATATCCATTTCGGATGTAACACCGATTCCTCATAATGGTTGCCGTCCGCCTAAGAAACGTCGCGTTTAATATTTGAGGTAATCATGGCTAGATATATTGGTCCAAAGTGTAAGCTTGCCCGTCGTGAAGGGACTGATCTTTTTTTGAAAAGTGGTGTGCGTAGCATCGATTCAAAATGTAAAATTGATCAGTTACCAGGACAACA